>NZ_SDLS01000005.1:0-421635 GCF_004522315.1 Amycolatopsis sp. CFH S0740
AAACCAAGAAAACAGACACCAAACGTTAAAACTCAAGCTGAGGGAACCAGATTCCCTCAGGGTTCCCCTCACGCACTCGCGGAAACGCGCCGGGGAATCGATTTCCCGGCGTTAAGACTTGCCGAGTCCGAGCAGCGTGTCCAGATCGATCTTGCCGCCCGCGGCGTCGCGGATCGCGCGCATCGCTTCGGCCGACGGGAGCTGTTCCCCGTGCTGGTCGGCGTGCGCGCGCAGCAGATTCCCGATGTGCCGTTCCGGGACTGTCCACGTGGGCCAGCGGCGGCGGGCGATCGTGGCGAGTTCGGCGAAGTCCGGCGTGCCCGCGCTCGCGGTCGCGTCGAGCAGCCAATGCAGATACGTGCGCAGCACCGCGACCGGGAAACTGCCCGGATGGCTGAGCCCGCCGTGTCCGGGCACGAAGGTGCGGACGTCCGGGAACATTTTGTCGAGCCAGTCCAATGCGGTCAGCCAGCCCGGGACCGAACCGTGCACGGCGAACGGCGTCGACCCGACCGACAGCAGGTCGCCGGTGAAGAGCGTGCCGGTGCGCGGTTCGAACAGCACGAGGTCGCCGTCGGTGTGCGCGGTCCCAGGAAATGGGACGACCTCCACGACGACGCCGCCGAGGTCCACCTCGACCGGTTCGATCACCGCGTGCACCGCCTCGGGCCGCGGCGCCTCGAGCTTGCCCCAGTTCGCGCAGGCGAAGATCTCCTCGTCGCACTGCGGTCCGGACCGGATGATCGGCACCGCGGTGGGCGCGGCGAGGATCCGGCCGCCGTTGCGCAGCGCGACCCCGGCCCCGTTGTGGTGGGTGCCGTGCGCGTGGGTCAGCACGAGCGTGAGCGGCATTTCGACGGTCGAGTACTTGCGGACGTCGCTGACCAGGTCGAGCGTGTCGCGTTCGGTGCCGCAGGTGTCGACGAGCAGAACGCCTTCCCGGCCCCGGATCCAGCCGCAATTGGACACCATCCAGTCGCTCGGGCTGCGCACGTAAGCGACGACGCTCGGGTCGGAATACCGGAGCGGGACGATATTGCGCCTGATGACGGGCATGGGATCCCCTCGTTGGCCACCGGACGGGAAATGATCACCGGAATGGTATAGACCAAGTCACCTGCTGTCAGCGGGGTGGAGACCACGCTCACGCGCGGGGTCTCTCGCCTGTCCCGTTCCGTCCAGCTTCGCGCGCATCGTTGCCCCCGGCTCCGTCGGTGCCCGACAGCGTATACCCCGAGGCCACGGTTTTCTCGATGGTCCACAGAGGACTGGTTTAGGGGTTGCTCACGTCCGGTAGCCGGTGAATACCGGCAGTGAGGCCGGCCGCGCCCAGCGCCACGGATTTCGCCCCGTGCCGGGAGAGCCGGATCGCCACCGGTTCCCCGGACAGCAGCGGCTGTTCCGCCAGCGCTTCCCGCAGCGGTTTCTCCAGGAGTGCCCAGGACCGGACCACCGAGCCGCCGAGCACGCAGGTCGCGAGGCCGAGCAGCCCGGCCGCGTGCGCGATCGCCTGGCCGAGGAACCGGCCCGCGTCGGTGAACACCGCTTGAGCGGCTCGATCCCCGGCGAGCGCTTCCTCGGCGATCGCTTCCGCGGTGCGGGTCCGGCCGGTCGCTTCGGCATAACGGCGGGCCAAGGCGCGTCCGGAGGCGTACGCCTCGAGATGTCCGATCTGCCCGCAGGTGCAGAGTTCCTCCCCGTAGCGGCCGACGTGCCCGATCTCGCCGGCCCCGGTCGCGCCGCCGTACAGCAGCCGCCCGTCGACGAACAGTGCGCCGCCGACCCCGGTCCCGACCGCGACGCCGAGCACGTTCCGCTCGCCTGGCAGCAATTCGCCGAGCAGGAATCCGTCCACGTCGTTGACGGTGCGCACCGGCACCCCGCCGAGCCGGGCGGACAGCTCGGCGTTGACCGGCGTGCCCGCCCATCCGGTGAACGAATCCCCGGTGACCAGCACTGTTCCGGTCACCGGGTCGACGACGCCCGCCGCTCCGACGCCGACCCCGGCGAGCGCCGCGTGGTCCGGCACCAGCGAGCTGACCAGCTCCACCGCGCGGTCGAGGATCGCCGCGCCGCCCCGGTGCGACTCCGACGGAGCGGACGCCGAGCCCAGTTCCTTTCCTTCCTCGTCGCACACCACCACCAGGGTTTTCGTCCCGCCGATGTCGACTCCGGCCCGCAATCCGGTCACGCCGCGGGGTCCGCGCCGGCCAGCGCCTCGCGCCGGCTCCGCTGCAACTGCGGATCCGGGACCGGCGAGGACAGCAGCAACGCCTGCGTGTACGGATGTTCCGGCGTGCGCAGCACCGTTTCCGCCGGGCCTTCCTCCACCAGTTCGCCCGCGCGCAGCACCGCAACCCGATCGCACAGGCTGTCCACCACCGCGAGGTCGTGGCTCACGAACAGGCAGCCGAAGCCGAACTCGCGATGCAGCCGCCGGAACACCTCCAGCACGGCTGCCTGCACGGATACGTCCAGCGCACTCGTCGGTTCGTCGGCGATCAGCAGCTTCGGGCCCAGCACGAGGGCGCGGGCGAGGCTCACGCGCTGCCGTTGCCCGCCGGACAGCTCGTGCCCGTACCGGCCCAGCAAGCTTTCCGGCAGCTCCACCGCGTCGAGGAGCTCCCGCACCCGCCGCTGCCGCTCGCCGCGACCGGCCGAGGTGTGGACCACCAGCGGTTCGGCGACGGTCTGCGCGACCGTCATCCGCGGGTCGAGCGACGACGCCGGGTCCTGGAACACCGCGCCGATCTGCCGCCGGACCGCCCGCGCCGAGCGGCCGGTGCCTTTCGGCAGCGGTCCGCCGAGCACTTCGACAGTGCCGGATTTCGGCGTGACCAGCCCCAGCGCACAGTTCCCGAGCGTCGTTTTCCCGGAACCGGATTCGCCGACCAGTCCGACAATCTCACCGGCTGAGACGGACAGGGAAACGTCGTTCACCACCTGGCGTCCGCTGTACTCGACCACCACATTCGACAGCGCGAGCACCGGCTTCGGGGTTTCCCCGGCCGCCGGTTCGTGCGCGAACGAACCCAGTTGCGGAACCGCGGCCAGCAGTTCCCGGGTGTAATCCGCCTTCGGCGACGAGAACAGTTCCGTCGCCGGGGCTTCCTCGACGAGCGTGCCGTTCCGCAGGACCGCGACGCGATCCGCGACGTCGGCGACGACGCCCATGTTGTGCGTGATCAGCAGCGTCGCGGTGCCCTCGTGCTCGCGGATGTCGCGCAACAGGTCGAGAATCTGCTGCTGCACGGTGACGTCGAGCGCCGTGGTCGGCTCGTCCGCGATGATCAATTGAGGCCCGGCGGCGAGTGCGATCGCGATCATCACGCGCTGCCGCAGACCGCCGGACAGTTCATGCGGGTACTGCTTCAGCCGCGCGGCCGGTTCCGGGACGCCGACGCGGTCGAGCAGTTCGGCGCACCGGTCGTAGTAGCGGCGGTGGCGCAGTTTCTTCGGATCGTGGTTGCGGATCGCCTCGGCGAGCTGGAAACCGATGGTCCGCAACGGGTTCAGCGCGGTCATCGGTTCCTGGAACACCATCCCGGAGGCCGGGCCGCGCAGTTTCCGCAGGTCCTCGCCGCGCAGGTCGAGGACGTTCTGCCCGGCCAGCTCGATCGACCCGGTGACCCGCGCGGATCCCGGCAGCAGCCCGAGCACCGCGAGCGCGGCCGTGCTCTTGCCGGAACCGGACTCGCCGACCACCGCCACGATCTCGCCGGGCGCGACCGACAGGCTCAGCCCGTCGACCGCCGCCGCACCGCCGGAATAGGACACCCGCAGGTCACGGATGTCCAGCACTGCTTCGCTCATCGTCGCCCCTTCACCGCGAACGCGTCGCGCAGCCCGTCGCCGAGGAAGTTGATCGCGCACACCACCACGACGATCGCGATGCCCGGTGGCAGGATCAGCCACCACGCGCCGTCGAAGGTGTAGGTAATTCCTTTGGAGAGCATGGCTCCCCAGTCGGTGTCCGGCGCCGGAACGCCGAGGCCGAGGAAGCTGACGTACGCCACGAGCAGGATCGCGTCGGCGATCTGGAACGTCGCGTTCACCACCACGGTGCCGATCGCGTTCGGGATGATGTGCCGGAACACCACGCGCGTGCGGCTCGCACCGAGCACGGTGATCGCGCGGATGTAATCGCGTTCGCGCAGGCTCACCGTTTCCGCGCGCATCAGCCGCGCGGGCACCAGCCACGACACCGCGCCGATCAGCAGTGCCAGCACACCGACGCTCGGCGTCACCAGCGTCGCGGCCACCAGCAGCAGGAACAGCGCCGGGATCGCGACGCCGGTGTCGACGATCCGCATCAGCACGGTGTCCAGCCAGCCGCCGGTGTACCCGGCGACCGCGCCCCACACCGCGCCGATCGCGGTCGCGATGAGCCCGGCGAGCACGCCGATGATCAGCGACGTCCGTCCGGCGACCATGAGCCTGCCGAGCACGTCGTACCCGAGGTCGTCGGTGCCGAGCAGATGTCCGCCGCCCGGTCCGAGGCGCGCCGAGGCGAGGTCGGTGTGCGACTGGTCGGTGCCGTAGAACACCGGTCCGAGGAAACAGAACGCCACGACGAGCAGCAGCAGGACCGCGCCCACGACCGCGGATTTGCGGGCAAACAGCCGCGAAAGGACAGTCACGACCGCGCTCCCTTCACCCGCACCCGCGGGTCGATCGCCAGCTGGACCAGGTCCGCGAGCAGGGAGCCGAGCACGGTCGCCACGGCGATCACGAGCACGACGCCCAGCAGCACCGGGAAATCGGCGGTGCGGGTCGCGGTCCAGAACAGCAGGCCGATGCCGGGGTAGTTGAACATCGATTCGACGACCAGCGAACCGCCGAACACCACCGGCACGTAATAACCGAGCATCGAGACCACCGAGGTCAGCGAGTTCGGCCAGACGTGCCGCCAGATGATCGTGCGCTCCGGCGTTCCCTTGGCCCGCGCGGTGCGCACGAAGTCCTCGGACAGGCTGTCCAGAGTGGACGCTCGCATGTACCGGCTGAACGCGGCGAGCGCGGCTCCGGTCCCGGCGAGCACCGGCAGCACCAGCGCACCTGGCTGGGACAGCAGTTCGCCGATCGTCTCGCCCTGTGCGGCCTGCGCCGGGAACCACGGCAGGACCTGCGCGAACAGGATGATCAGCACCAGTGACAGGAAGAACACCGGCGTCGCGTAGAGCACGAAGGTGATCGCCGTGGTGAGCACGTCCGCGGTACGGCCGCGGCGGACCGCTTGCCACACGCCGAGCGGCAGCGCGACGAGGATCGCGAGCGCGGTGGACAACACGGTGAGCAGCAGGGTTTTCGGCATCCGCTCGGCGAGCAGGGTGCTCACCGGCGAGTTCTGCGTGTACGACTCGCCGAGGTCGCCCTGCAGGAGCCGCAGCAGGTAATCCCAGTACTGCACCGGAAGCGGCTGGTCGAAGCCCTGCGCGTGGTTGAACGCGGCGATCTGCGCCTCGGTGGCCTTCACACCGAGTACGCCGCGGGCCGGTCCGCCGGGCAGCAAATGCAGCAGCACGAACGTCACCACGGTGACCAGCAGCACGACCACCACGGCCAGCACGAGCCGGCGGAGGATGTAGCGCGTCATGTCCTCACCTCGTCCAGAACCAGCGTTGCGGGAGCAGCCCGGCCATCGGGTCCTGGGTCACGCCGTGCAGCGCGGTGTCGATCGCCGACACCTGGTACGGCGGATTCGGCAGCCACAGCACCGGAAGCTGCTCGGCCAGATAAGCGCTGTACTCGAGCATTGCCCGGTTGTCCGACGCCAGGTTGGTGGCTGCGATCAGCTTGTCCGCCTTCGGATCGGTGTAGCCGCCGAAGTTCGTGCCCGCGCCGGTCGCGAACAGCTCCTCGCCGCTCGGGTTCGCCGGGAAGTACCAGCTGCCTTGCGTGCCGAAGTAGGACAGCTGCCAGCTGCACGACGGGTCCTCCGGTTTGCACGTGGTTCCGTTGGCCAGCACGGTGTTCAGCGGCTGCGCGTTGATCTTCATCTCGATGCCGACCTTCGACAGCTGAGAGCGCAGTTCCTGCATGGTGCCGTCGGTTTCGTCGGAACCGGACTCGGTCAGCATGGTCAGCGACAGCCGGGTGCCTTCGGCGATGCCCTCGCCGCATTTCGCCGGGTCGGCGCAGAGGAGGACGCCGTCGGAACCGGGTTTCCAGCCGTGGTCGGCGAGCAGCTGCCTCGACTTGTTCAGGTCGAACGGGTACGGATTGGTCTTTTGCTTGGGCGACAGGTACTTCGTGTCGTTGTCCTGCGGCACCGGGCCGTAGCCGACGCGCGCGGCGCCACGCCAGATCACCGAGGTGATGGCGTCCTGGTCCACCGCGTGCTGGATCGCCTGCCGCACGTACAGCTGGGAGAACACCTTGCCCAGCTTCGGATTGTTGAAGTTGTACGGCGAATACGTGATGGACCAGCCGTTCCACGGTTCGACCCGGTAGCCCTGCTCTTCCAGCTTCGAGCGCTGGCCGAGGTTCGACGTCGGCAGGTACCCGTAGT
Source organism: Amycolatopsis sp. CFH S0740 (assembly GCF_004522315.1). Classification (NCBI taxonomy): domain Bacteria; kingdom Bacillati; phylum Actinomycetota; class Actinomycetes; order Pseudonocardiales; family Pseudonocardiaceae; genus Amycolatopsis; species Amycolatopsis sp. CFH S0740. Next base: position 6,512 of record NZ_SDLS01000005.1, read on the forward strand.
CGAGGCCGCCGGCGCGGAGCACGTTGTACTCCGCCGACGGACTGGTGAAGGTCAGGAACCGGACAGTGTCGAGCTTCGCCGGATCCGGTCCGGTGTACTTCGGGTTCTTCCGCAGCGTCACCTCGCCGGACGTGCTGAACCCGGCCAGCGTGAACTGTCCGTTCACGACCTTCCACAGTGGATTCGTCGCGTACGTGCCGAGCTGTTTCGCTTGGCTGACCAGGAAATCGAAGACCTGTTTCGCGCCGTCCGGGGTGCGGTCGTGGTCGCCGACCGGACCCGCGGCGCTCGTGCGGTCCCACGCGTGCGGCATCGGGACGATCAGGCTGAGCTGATTGGCGGTGAACCAGTCCGGGTTGTATGCCTTGTCCAGAGTGAACGTGAAGGTGCGGTCGTCCACGGCGTGGAATCCGACAATGCTGTCCGGGATCGAGCCCTTCGAGTACTTGCCCCACTTGTCCTTGCCCGCGCGGGCGAGGTTGAGCCAGAACTCGACGTCGCGGCTGGTCAGCGGCTCGCCGGTGGACCAGGTCAGCGGCTTGAGCGTGATGGTCACGGTCTTGCCGTCGGGGGAGTAGTTCGGCACGTTCGCGGCGCTCGCGGCGTCGTCGAGGGTGACCGAGCCGGAACTGCCGTCGTAGCTGTACAGCGGCACGTACATGGTCGACCGGATCATGCCGTTGTACGACCCGCCGTAGCCGGGGAGCGAAAGCGGCATGATCCAGTTCGGCGTCGCCGACGGGGGCAGTGCGAACCGCACGGTCCCGCCGGTTTTCGGGGTGCCGGAACCGCCGCCGTGCGGTTCCCGGCTCGCCGCGCAGCCGGACAGCGCCAGCGCGGCGGCGAGCGTGACCCCGAGCGCGGCGCGCCACGGGCGTCGAGCCATTCGCATCACTTCCAACAACTCTGATGAAAGACCAGTGCCAGGTGCTATGCCGCGTCCTGGCTGTCGGGTAATCTTGCACGCGAGACGGGAATTGCCAAGAGTTCTGTCAAACAGTTTAGTTACATCAATCGTGATGAAAGAGGTGGCGCGGTGGATCCGGCCGGACCGCTGCGGGTGTTGTGGCTGGTCGCGCACGGCCACGCGAGGTCGCGCATGGACCTGGCGCGTGCGCTGGGCTTGCCGCAATCGACGGTGTCGGTGCGCACGCAGGCGCTGATGTCCGCCGGGGTGCTGAGCGAATCCGGCGAGGGCCGGTCCGCGGGCGGGCGGCGGCCGAAGCTGCTGTCGGTCAACACGGAGTTCGGCCACGTCTGGGGCGCCGACGTCGGTTCCCGGCACGTGCGGATCGGCGCGCTCGACATCGCGGGCAACCTCCTGGAAGTGCACGAGCGTCCGCTGGACATCAGCCAGGAGCCGCGAGAACTGGTCGCCGGGCTCGCCGCCGCGGTGCGCGATGTGATGGCGGGCGCGGATTGCCCCGGCCGCGCGCTCGGTCTCGGCGTCGCGTTCCCGGGTCCGGTGGATGTCGGCGCGGGCACCATCACGCTGCCGTCGCGGATGCCCGGCTGGCGCGGGTTCGCGGTCCGGGACGCGCTGGCGGAGCACTTCGAACTGCCGGTGTTCGTGGACAACGACGCGAACCTGCTGGCGCTGGGCGAATCCGTGGCCGGCGCGCCCGGCCGGACGTTGCTGGTGGTGAAGGCGGGCACCGGCATCGGGTCCGGAATAGTGCTGGGCGGCGAGCTTTACCGCGGCCGGGCCGGAGTCGCGGGCGACATCAGCCACGTGCGCGTGCCCGCCGCCGAGGACCGGCCGTGCACCTGCGGGAACCGCGGTTGTCTGGAAGTGGTGGCCAGCGGCGCCGCGCTCGTCGCGCAGTTGCGGGCGCAGGGTTTGAAGCTGGAGACCACCGCGCAGGTGATGGCCACCGCGGAAGACGGACATCCCGAAGCGACCACGGCCGTGCGGCGCGCCGGGCTGCGGCTCGGCGAGGTGCTGGCCACGGTGGTCAACTTCAGCAACCCGGACGAGGTGCTGCTCGGCGGCGCGCTGTCCGGTTCGGAAGCGTTCGTCGCGGCCGTGCGCGGTGCGTTGTACGAACGGTGTCTTCCCTTGGCTACCAGGGAACTGCGGATCGACCGGGTGCGGTTCGGTGCGGACGCGGGACTTTGCGGCGCGGGCGCGCTCGCGCTGGACGCGGTGTTCGAGCAAGCGATCAAACGGAGTGGACGATGAAGAAGCTGCGGGTCGGGATCACCGGAATCGCCATCGAATCGAGCACCTTCTCGCCGCATCGGTCCACAGTGGACGATTTCCGGGTGCTGCGCGGGGACGAGCGGCTTGGCCGCTACGACTTTCTCGACGCGGACTGGGCGGCCGAGGTGGAATGGATCCCGCTGATGGACGCGCGGTCGCTCCCAGGCGGTGCGGTCACCGAAGAGGCGTACGCCGAGCTGTCCGGGGAAATCCTGGACCGGTTGCGTTCGGCGGGTGAGCTGGACGGGCTGTTCTTCGACATCCACGGCGCGATGAGTGTCGTCGGACGGTCCGATGTGGAGGCTTCGCTCGCACAGGAGATCCGTTCGATCCTCGGTCCGGACGTGCTGGTGTCGGCGTCGATGGACTTGCACGGCAACGTTTCGCGGGAACTCGTCACCGCGCTGGACCTGATCACCTGCTACCGGATGGCTCCGCACGAGGACGCGTGGGAGACCCGCGAACGCGCCGCGCGGAACCTGGTGTCGCGGTTGCGGTCCGGCGGTCGGCCGACGAAGGCTTGGGTGCAGGTTCCGGTTCTGCTGCCGGGGGAGAAGACCAGCACCCGGCTCGAACCGGCGAAGAGCGTTTACGCGGCAGTGGATTCCGTCGAAGCACTGGACGGAGTTCTGGACGCGGCGATCTGGGTCGGCTACGCGTGGGCGGACGAACCGCGCTGCCAGGCCGCGGTGGTAGTGATGGGCGACGACGTTCCGTTGATCACGAAGGAGGCCGAGCGGCTGGCTCAGTCCTATTGGGACGCTCGCCACGACTTCGCTTTCGTCGCCCCGACAGGCACCCTGCAGGAATGCCTCACGCAGGCGGTCGCTTCGACCTCGAGGCCGTTCTTCATCAGCGATTCCGGGGACAACCCGACCGCCGGCGGTGCCGGGGACACGTCGTGGAGTCTCGACGTCCTGCTGAACACACCGGCCATTGTGGACTCTTCGCTGACCACTTTGTACGCGGCCATTGTGGACCCCGAAGCCGTCGCTGCGGCGGTCGAAGCCGGCATCGGCGCGACGATTTCTGTTGAACTGGGCGGAAAAGTCGACTCCGGACCGCACGGCCCGGTCTCGCTCACGGCACAGGTGGCCGCGATTGACGCCGACGACCCGGTCGCCGGAACCGCGGTGGTGCTGGCCGTCGGCGGCCTGCGGGTGATCGTGACCGCCCGCCGCAAGCCGTACCACCTCGAATCCGACTTCCACGCGCTCGGCCTGCGCCCGCGCGAGGCGGACGTGGTGATCGTGAAGATCGGCTACCTCGAACCGGAGCTGTACGACATGGCCGCGGACTGGCTCCTGGCCCTCACCCCCGGCGGCGTCGACCAGGACCTGCTCCGGCTCGGCCACTCCGGCATCGTCCGCCCGATGTTCCCCTTCGACGCCGACATGGCGGCCCCCTCGCTCACCCCAGAAGTCTTCTAAACACTCTCCGTAGCCAGCGCCGAGGCGGTCAGTAACTCGCCTCGGCGCTGACCTGTGTTTCCTGCTGCAGCCTTGACAGGCAGGCATTTGCCTGCCTTACTGTAAGTGTGCAACCTGACCTGGACAAAGTGTTCAAGGCGCTGGCGGATCCGACCCGCCGGTACCTGCTCGACCAGCTGCGCGAGGACAACGGGCAGACGCTGGGCGAGCTGTGCCGCCGGCTGGAGATGACGCGGCAGTCCGCGACTCAGCACCTCGCCGTGCTGGAGGCGGCGAATCTGGTGAGCAGCGTGCGCCGCGGCCGGGAAAAGCTGCACTACCTGAATCCGGTGCCGCTGCACGAGATGCAGGAGCGGTGGGTGGACCGGTTCGAGCAGCCGCGGCTGCGGATGCTCAGTGCCGTCAAACGTCGAGCAGAGGAAGCCATGAAGCCGAGTTTTGTGTATGTGACCTACATTCAGAGCACGCCGGAGCAGGTGTGGCACGCGCTCACCGACCCCGACCTGACCGGGCAGTACTGGGGCCACCGCAACGAATCCGATTTCAAGCAGGGTTCGCGCTGGGCGCACGTGCGGACCGACGGGTCCGGGATCGCCGACGTCGAGGGCGAGGTGATCGAGTCGGTCCCGCCGAAGCGCCTGGTCACCACCTGGTACGACCCGAACGGCCCGAAGGACCAGGAGCCGTCCCGCGCGACGTTCGACATCGAACAGCACGAGGGCATCGTCCGGCTGACCGTGACGCACGAAGACCTGCCCGACGAGAAGGCGCACCAGGACGTGTCCGGCGGATGGGCGGCCGTGCTGTCGAACCTGAAGTCGCTGCTGGAGACCGGGCACGTGCTGCCGCAGGCTCCGTGGGAGATGCCGTGACCGGCGCGCGGGAATAGACCCGCCGGCAGGTTTGTTGGGGCCTTGTGAGCGCCGGTTTTTTCGACGGCAGTCGCTCACGAGGCCCCTCTTCGCGTGCAGTGCCAGTTGTGCGGCCGGAACCGATGCGCTACTCTCGGCGCATACCCCAGGAAGTCGGCCCCGCCGCCCCGGGGTTCCGCCCTCTCCGTCAGCGTGAGTCAACGCGACGTGAATCGGCGTCTTTCCCGAAGCCCGTCGCCTGACCCGCTTCGTCTCATCCGGCGGTCCGCATTTCCGCGTCGACTGTCACTGCTCAAGGAGCCACAAACCATGACACAGCAAGGAATTCTCGATATCCACGGCAAGACCGCCACCCTGGGCTACGCCCCCGGAGGCCCGTCCGTGCCGCTGTCCCTGATCCGCACGCACAGCCTGCGCCGCGGCGACGAACTCGTCCTCGACGACGGCGAACTCGTCTCGGTCAACGGCCGTCCGCCCGGAGAACGCCGTCCCGATTTCGACCAGCTCACCCCCGTTCACCCGGATCAGCGACTGGTCCTCGAAACCAGCAGGCACCAGCTCACCACGCGCGTCCTGGACCTGGTCGCCCCGCTGGGCAAAGGCCAGCGCGCGTTGATCGTCGCCCCGCCGCGCACCGGCAAAACCACTGTGCTGCAAGCGATCGCGCAAGCGGTCGCGGTCAACCACCCCGAGGCACACCTCATGGTGCTGCTCGCCGACGAACGCCCCGAAGAAGTCACGGACATGACCCGCTCGGTGCACGGCGAGGTCGTAGCGTCCACTTTCGACCGGAAGCCCGCCGAACACACCGCCGTCGCCGAACTGGCTCTGGAACGCGCGAAACGCCTGGTCGAAACCGGCCGAGACGTCGTGCTGCTGCTGGATTCCCTGACCCGCCTGGGCCGCGCGTACAACCTGGCAGCCCGCACCTCAGGCCGAATCCTGTCCGGCGGCGTCGACGCCAGCGCACTGCACCCGATGAAGAAAATCCTAGGCGCGGCAAGGAACATCGAAGGCGGCGGCTCGCTCACCATCATCGCCACCGCACTGGTCGGCACGGGTTCGTTGGCGGACACGGTGTTCTTCGAGGAACTGAAAAGCACCGGCAACTCGGAACTCCGCCTGGACCGGATGCTCGCCGACCACCGCGTTTTCCCCGCGGTAGATTTCTTCGGCTCCGGCACTCGTCGTGACGAGCTGATCGTCCCGCCGCAGGAACTGGCCGTGATGAACGAGGTCCGCCGCGCACTGTCCACACAGGACCCGAAGCGGGCTGCGGAGCAGTTTTTGGAACAGGTCCGCACGACGAAGTCCAACGCGGAATTCATCGCCCGGGTGAACGCTTCCCTGGCTGTTCCGGCTACTGCGGCCGCCTGAGTTGGAGACCGAACGCCTCCGGCTCACCCCGATCGGCCCGCCTCTCGCCGACGAGCTGTACCGCCTGCACCTGGATCTTGGCATCGCCCGCTGGTACGGCCAATGGACCCGCGCCGACGCGGAAGCCCGTGCCGCGGAGATCGGCCGAAGCTGGCAGCGCGACGGCGTGGGCAAATGGCTGGCATACCACCGAGAATCGGGAGAACTCCTCGGCCGAGGCGGACTGTCCTATCAGGACGTCGACGGCGCGCGACGGCTGGAAATCGGCTGGGCGGTGCGCGAGGAGCACTGGGGAAGCGGCTATGCGACCGAGATCGGCCTCGCTGGCCTGGCCCGCGCACGAGAACTCGGCGCAGCGGAAGTCGTCGCCTTCACCGAGGTGTACAACGCCCGTTCCCGCGCGGTGATGGAACGGCTCGGCTTCGCTTACCGCCACGATTTCCCGCACCGAGGCGAGCCCTTCGCGCTCTACGCAATCTCCTTCGGCAGCCCCGCCTAGAACACGGCGAACCATCCTCAGCAGCGAGCAGATGGCCGCCCCTCCTGCACGACCATCTGCTCGAGCCGACCGAAGCACTGCGCCCGACCAACCTGTCCGTCCTCACCAGAGCACAGGTCAGGGAATCGTCACCAGCCACCGATCCGACCGCCGGCGCAGGTAGCCCCACCAGTACGCGGCCGAAACCACCAGCACCCCGGCCGTGATCGCCAGGTCCAGCAGGCTCTGCGACACCAGTACGTAGCCGAGCGCCAGCACCGCGACCACGGGCACCACCGGCCACCCCGGCATTCGCCATACCTGCGGGCGCCGGTGCGCCGGCCGCCGCGCCCACAGCACGCTCACCGAAATCGCCAGGTACAGCGCGACCACAGCCACCTCGGTCACGCCGCTCAGCGTTTCCACCGGCACGAAGCACAGCACCGCTTCCGAGACGCCGACCACGAGCGTCGCCACCCAAGGCGCGCCGAACCGCGGGCTCACCACGCTCAACGCGCGATTCACCGGCTCCGGCCAAGCGCGATCCCGGCCCGACGCGTACAGCACGCGCGAGTTCTGGATCACCATCACGATCACCGCGTTCACGATGGCCGCCGCGATGCACAGGCTGATGATCGTGCCGAACGCCGAACTGCTCCAGCTCACGACGAGCGCGGTCAGGTCGAGGTCCTGCAGCGTCGCGAGATCCGGCACGCCCAGCGTGATCGCGATGACCGGCACCAGGATCACGACCGCGCTGACGCCGAGCGTCCAGAACACGGTCCGCGACACCGTCTTGTGCGGCTCCCGCATCTCCTCCGCCAGATACACCGCGGTCGAGAAGCCCTGCACCACGAACAACGCCACCGCCAGTCCGGCGATCACCGAGACCAGCGCGATCGGATGCACGCCGTCCATGCTGGGCCGCACGAGCACCGCGGCCGGCCGGTCGGTGTGCGCGAAGCCGAGCACGGACACCACCACGATCGCGACGATCTCGATCACCAGGAAGATCCCAGTCAGCCAGGCATTCGACCGCAGGTTCACGAGGCCCATCCCGGTGGACGCCAGCATCACCAGCGCGCCGGCCACCGACGGATCGACGTGCACGATCACCGACAGGTAGTCGGCCACCCCGATCGCGATGATCGGCGGCACCACCAGGATCACGATGAACGACAGCATGAAGGTGATCCACCCGGCGAACCGGCTGACCACGGTGGACACCATGGCGTACTCGCCGCCCGAACTGGGCACGAGCGTGCCGAGTTCGGAGTAGCAGAACGCGATGCCCACGCACAGCAGCACGGCGAGCCCGATGGCCAGCGCGGTGCCGGTGCCGAGCGAGCCGAACAACGGCGGGACGAGAACGAACAGGGACGACGCGGGAGTCACGCAACTCAGCGTCAGCAAGGTACCGCCGCCGACGCCGATCGATCTGGTGAGCGAGCGGGGCGCGGGCGAACCGGCGGCAGTGTCGGTCTGGACGGGGACCGGATGAGGCGGCATGGGGATCCCTCCGTCGGCGGCGCTGGAATTCGACGGATGGAACAGGACGGGTTTGCCGTTGTCAACGTCGGAAAGACGACGAAATCCGTTGTCGGGCACCCCGGGCGACGGGCCATCTGGACACTCAGGGCGACGATGTGCCACGCCCCCGGTTGCCCGCGGGAGGGTCGACCCGAGATGATCCCGGGATGCAGACCCAGGACCCGAACCGGCCGGTGCCGCCGGTGGTCGACGACATTTCGAAGCAGATCATCGCCCAGTTGCAAGAGGACGGACGGCGGCCGTACGCCACGATCGGCAAGGCGGTCGGGCTGTCCGAGGCGGCGGTCCGCCAGCGGGTGCAGCGGCTGTCCGATTCGGGCGTCATCCAGATCGTCGCGGTGTCGGATCCCTTGCAGGTCGGGCTTTTCCGGCAGGCGATGGTCGCGATCACCGTGGACGGACCGCTCGATCCGGTCGCCGACGCACTGGCCGAAATGGACGAGATCGACTACGTCGTGCTGTGCGCCGGCCGCTTCGACGTGCTGTGCGAGGTGCTCTGTGCCGACGACGAGGCGCTGCTCGACGTGATCTCCAACCGCATCCGGACGCTGCCCGGGGTGCGCACCGCGGAGACGCTCGTGTACCTCAAGCTGCGGAAGCAGTCGTACCAGTGGGGCACGCACCGCCGGTGACGACGAAATCCGAAGGTCTGTCCCGATGAGACTGCTGAAATTAGTCGTTGTGGGTGGTAGCGACGACTGATCCGCTTGCCAAGTGACCTCGGCTCGTGCGATAACCGAGAAGTCCGGCCGGTGCGCCACGGTGCGTGCCGGCAGCTTCGAGGCCCGTTTCGAGGAGCCATGACCACGACCGCCGAACCCGCCGGGATCGCCACCGTCCAGGGTGCCGCCGCACACGACAACCTCTGGCTGCACTTCACGCGGCACAGCCAGGCCGAGCACTTCCCGGTGATCGTGCGCGGCGAAGGCGCCTACATCTGGGACGACACCGGCAAGCGTTACCTTGACGGGCTCGCCGGACTGTTCGCGGTGCAGGTCGGCCACGGTCGCGAGGAACTGGCCGAAGCCGCTGCGCGGCAAACGAAACAGCTCGCGTATTTCCCGCTGTGGGGCCACGCGCATCCGCCCGCGCTCGAACTGGCCGAACGCCTTGCCACCGCGTCGCCGGGCGACCTCAATCGCGTGTTCTTCACCGTCAGCGGCGGCGAATCGGTGGAAACGGCGTGGAAACTCGCCAAGCAGTACTTCAAGCTGACCGGAAAACCCACCAAGCACAAGGTGATCAGCCGCGCGCTCGCGTATCACGGCACGTCGCAGGGCGCGCTGTCCATCACCGGAATCCCCGGCGCGAAGGCCGATTTCGAGCCGCTTGTGCCGAGTACGCTGCGGGTGCCGAACACGAACTTCTACCGCGCGCCCGAGCACGCCGACGATTACGAGGCTTACGGACGCTGGGCCGCCGACCAAATCGAGCAGGCGATCGAATTCGAAGGCGCGGACACGGTCGCCGCGGTATTCCTGGAACCCGTGCAAAACACCGGCGGCTGCTTTGTCCCGCCGCCCGGCTATTTCGAGCGGGTCCGCGAGATTTGCGACAAACACGACGTGCTGCTGGTGTCCGACGAGGTGATCTGCGCCTTCGGCCGGGTCGGCTACGACTTCGCCGCCAAGCGATACGGCTACCAGCCGGACATCATCACCACCGCCAAGGGCCTGACCTCCGGGTACGCCCCGCTCGGCGCGGTGCTCGCGAGCGACCGCCTGATGGAGCCGTTCGCCGGCGGCGAGGCGACCTTCATGCACGGCTCGACCTACGGCGGACACCCGGTTTCGTGCGCGGTCGCGCTGGCCAACCTCGACCTCATCGAGCGCGAGAACCTTTACGGCCACGTGCTGGACAAGGAAACCGCCTTCCGGGCGACCCTCGACCGGCTGACCGATCTGCCGATCGTCGGCGACGTGCGCGGCACCGGTTTCTTCTACGGCATCGAACTCGTCAAGGACAAAGCGACCAAGGAGACGTTCACCGCCGAGGAATCGGAACGCATTCTGCGCGGCTATCTCTCGAACGCGCTGTTCGAGGGCGGTCTCTACTGCCGCGCCGACGACCGCGCCGAGCCGGTGGTCCAGCTGTCGCCGCCGCTGATCTGCGACCAGCCGCAGTTCGACGAGATGGAGCAGATCCTGCGCGAGGCGCTCACCGGAGCGTGGAAATTGCTCTGACGCCCGCTGCCGCGCGGGTTGTCCCGCTACGCTGATCTTCGTTGCCTACCAACGGGAGGAAGCGCGTGGCGCAGTGGAATGACCTGGTCGCCTACATCAGGCAGACCTACCGGGTGATCCGGGACGACCCGGGCGAAATCCGGATCCGGGTCCTGTTCGGCGACGACGCGGAGACGACGGGGCGCGCGCAGGTCGTGGTGATCGCCAGGGAGATTTTCGACCAGCGCGAGGACTGGGTGCAGATCGCCACCCCGTTCGCCCGCGTGGACGAGGTCGATCTGCACACCGTGCTCACGGAGGTAGGCCAGACGCTGGTGGTCGGCGGGCTCGTGGTGATGGGCGAGCACCTCGTGTTGCGGCATTCGCTGCCGCTGCTGAACCTCGACCTCAACGAGTTCACCGATCCGCTCGAACTCGTCGCCGGTTCGGCCGAGCTGCTGGAGCAGCAGTTCACCGGGCGTGACGACTACTGAGCGGCGGCAGCCACGAAAATGCGGGGCCCTGATCCGATCGGGGCCCCGCTTTTCGTTGGCTCAGTACGGTTGCGTGGCCGGCGGCCGCACACCGTCCATCCTGGACTGAACGCTCGGCTCGACCGCCGGGCAGTGCTTGCCGCGACCCGGGCTCGTGCCGTCGATCAGGAAGGCGTCCGCGGCGTCGATGACGCACTGGCTCTTCTTGAAGTACGCGCCATGGCCCCAGCCCTCGTAGGTGAGCAGCGGCGCACCGGACTGCTGCGACGCGCGCACCGCCCAGCTGTACGGCGTGGCCGGGTCGTAACGGCTGTTCAGCATCAACAGCGGCACGCCTGCCCGGACCGACAGCGGATGCTGCGGGTTGCGCACCGGGCTCGGCCAGCCGGCGCAGCCCGTCGCCGCGCTCCAGCCCAGCGGCGAGAAGTGCAGGTCGGGCGACACCCTGGCGAGCGCGCGCCGGTAGCTGTCGAGCTGCGGGTAACTGGTGACCGGCAGCCGCCAGTCAGAGCAGAAGATGCTGTTGAACGGGTTCGGAATGGGAATGTCGTCCTTGCCGAACGACGCCTCGGCCGGTTTCCCGTCGCGCAGGTCGACCAGGCTCTTCGCGAGCTTGTCCCAGGTGGGGCCGTAGAAGTTCTGCGAGATCAGCCCGACGAACGCCATCGGGTCGAGCCGGTCGTCCGGGGTGCCGAGCTCGCCGCGTTCGGCGCGGGCGTACAGGTCCGCCACCACCGCGCTGACGTCCTGGCCGTGCAGCGCGCACGACGTCGTCCGGTCGCACCAGTCGGTGAACTGCTCGAACAACTCTTGCGTGGCCTCGGTTTCCGTCCTCAGGAATTCCCAGGTGCTGCGGACCGAGTGGTCCATGTTGCTGTCGAGCACGAGCGCGCGCACCCGGTCCGGATAAGCCTCGGCGTACTGCTGGCCCATCAGCGTGCCGTACGAAACGCCGTAGTAGGTGAGCTTTTCGTCGCCGAGCGCGGCACGGATCGCGTCCATGTCGCGCACGACGCTGCGGGTGTCCGAACGGCTGGCGAGTGGCCCGGTGATCCGGTCGCAGCTGCGCCCGAGCGCGCGGTTGTACGCGAGCAGCTGCTGGAATTCGCCGGAATCCTTCGGCAGCACCGGGTTTTTCGCGGTGAGCTCGTCGAGCCCGCACTGGATCGCGGTGCTTTCCCCGACCCCGCGCGGATCGAACCCGACCGTGTCGAACTGCGCGGTGACCTTCGGCGACAGCGTCCAGCCGCTCTGCACCTCGCCCGCGCCGGCACCGCCCGGCCCGCCGGGATCCATGAGCACCGAACCGATCCGGTGCGCGGGATCGGTGGCCTTGCGCCGCGCGAGCGCGAGCTGGATCGTGCCGTCGCCGGGACGGTCCCAGTCGAGCGGCACGGTGAGCTTGCCGCATTCGGCCCCTTGCCCGGTAGGACACGGTTTCCAGTCGATGGCCGCGGGAGCGGCGGTCGCCGGTGCCGCGGTGAACAACGCCGTCGCCGCGGTGACCGCGGTGGTGGCGGCGGCCAGTTTCCTGCCCAGACCCAATGCCCTGCCCCTTCGGCGTGAACTGGAGACGTCGGAGCCCTCGATCTTGCCAGAAGGTGACAGGAGCCACTAGTGCGGGTTACCGTCCTTTGTGGACAGTCCGGGTGCTGGCCAGGTGCACGGCGAAGTCGAGCGGGATCAGCCCGTCGGGCCGCGCCAGTGCCGGAGCCTGGGAGAGAAAGGCGGTTTTCAGCGCCTGGCAAGCGGGTTCGCCGAGCGGGAAGAGGTTGTAGACGGTCGAGACGAACTCCCAGACCTGATCGAGCGGACCGCTGAAGTCGATCTCCTCGGTGCGCCACTGAACGGGAGCGAACCCGGCCGGGACGAGGATGTCGTCCAGCCCGGCCTGAGTGCGGGTGCGCTTGTCGCCGAGCGGAGGCAATCGCTGCTCGGCCGGGACGTCGGCGAGGATTTCCCGCAGCAGCTTGCCGAACAGGGCGCGGGCCCCGCCTTCGGCCGCCCCGCCGCTGAGGACGAGCGAGAGCTGTCCGCCCGGCCGGAGCACGCGGGCCAGTTCCGCGGCCACCTCGTCGATGTCAGTCATCAGCATGAACGCCATGTGCGACACGCAGGAATCGAAAGAGTGGTCCGCGAACGGAAGTTGCTGTGCCAGGCCTTCCGCGACCGTTGCCGAACGCTGCCGGGCGAGGGTCAGGTCCACCCTCGACAGGTCGACTCCGATCGCCTGATGTCCCGCCGCGGCAAGGAGTTCGAGCAGGAATCCGTCGCCGCAAGCCAGATCCAGTACGCGTCCCGGAGAAGCGATCTCGTCCCGGAGAAGCTCGTAACTCGACCGTCCGTCGGCGCTTCGGCCATCGCCGAACGCGCGCGACGTAACCGCCGGATGGCTTGCGTGGAAGGCACGAAAGAAGGTTTCTTGAGCGGACCTGGTCACTCTCCCAACTTACGCACCGGCGCGAAATCCCGCCCTCTGTTTGTAGAATCAGCGGATGGCGGACGTGGTGCCCGATCGGCGCGAGGCTGAGGTCTGGTGTTCCTACCAGCGCGTGCAGCGGGCGCTCGGCAGCGCGCTCGACCGGCAGCTGGAGCGCGACGCCGGGATCTCCGGAGCCGACTACGCCCTCCTCGTCCCGCTCGCGAACGAACCGGACGGCGTGCTGCGGATGCGCGAACTCGGCGCGACCGTCGAATGGGACCGCAGCCGGCTGTCGCATCACGTGAGCCGGATGTGCAAGCGCGGGCTGGTCACGCGGGAGAACTGCACCGAGGACGCGCGCGGGGCGAACGTCCGGCTCACCGAGGCCGGTCGCGCGGCGGTCGCGGCGGCCAGGGAACAGCACGGCGAACTCGTGCGCCGGTATTTCTTCGACCAGGTCAGCGGCCCCGAGCTGGAGCTGCTCGGCCGCGTTTTCTCCCGGATGCTCACCCGGCTGGCGCAGGACTGACGGAGATCGTCAGCGCTCCGTGCGGGCGCGGTAAGCGGTGCGCCGCAGTCTTGCCGCATCGCCTACCGACCCAGGGGAGCAGAGATGACCAGCGAGACAGTTCTCGTGTCCGGCGCCAGCGTCGCGGGTCCGTCCGCCGCCTACTGGCTGCACCGTTACGGCTATTCGGTGACCGTCGTCGAGGCCGCGCCGCAGCTGCGGCCCGGCGGGCAGGCCGTCGATTTCCGCGGCGAGCAGATGAAGCTCGTCGAAGCGATGGGCCTGCTCGACGACCTGCGGGAGCACGAGACCGCACTGCGGGAGCAGGTGCAGCTCGACCCGTCCGGACAGCCCGCCTTCACCCTGCCGAGCGGGTTCACCAACGGCGAGCTGGAGGTCCTGCGCGGCGACCTCGCCCGTGTCCTCTACGACCACACCAAGGACTACACCGAGTACGTCTTCGGCGACCGCGTCACCTCGCTGACCGAGACCTCCGACGGCGTCGACGTCACCTTCCGCCACGGCGCCCCGCGCCGGTTCGACCTGGTCGTCGGCGCGGACGGGATCCACTCCGGCGTGCGGACGGCCGCGTTCGGCCCGGAGGCGAAATTCCGCACCGACCTCGGCTACCACGTCGCCGGGTTCACCGCGCCCAACCATCTCCACCTCGACCACGCGGGCCTGCTCTACAACGAACCCGGTCTCGGCGCGATCGTCACCAGCCACCGCGACCCGGAGACCGTCACCGTCGGCCTCACCTTCCGCGGCGACCCGGACGGGTACGGCCGTCCCGACCTTGCCCGGCAGAAGGACATCGTCACCGAGGTCTTCGCCGACGCCGGATGGGAACTCCCGCAGCTGCTCACCGCGGTCGCCGACGCGCCTGACCTGTACTTCGACACCGTCGGCCAGATCAAGCTCGACAGCTGGTCGCGCGGCCGGGTCGTACTGCTCGGCGACGCCGCCTGGTGCGCCGGGCCGGGCGGATCCGGCACCGGTCTCGCGATGATGGGCGCGCAGGTGCTGGCCGGAGAACTGGCCGCGGCGGGCGGCGACCACGTGACCGCGTTCGCCCGCTACGAGCAGCGGCTGCGCAAGCCCGCCCGCGTCGGGCAGCGCAACGGAGCCGGTTCGGGCGACTTCCTGGTCCCGGCCACCGAGGAGAAGCTGCGCAAGCGCAACCGGATGTACCGCAAGCTGACCGGCCCGATCGGCCGCCGCCTCTTCGAATACATGGGCAACCGCGCGGCGAACGCGGTCAAATACCGCGAATACCCCCAGCCCCGCGCGCACGCCTTGCCTTGACGCTGACGACAACGTTTAGCGTCGCAGACATGCGCATCGGCGAACTGGCTCAGCGGACCGGGACCACCACGCGGGCCCTGCGCTTCTACGAGGCACAGGGCCTGCTCCCGGCGGCGCGCGCGGCCAACGGCTATCGCGAGTACGACGAGGACCACCTGCGGCTCGTCAAGGAAATCCAGACCCTGCGCACGGTCGGATTCAGCCTCGACGACACCCGCCCGTTCGTCGACTGCCTCCGCACCGGCCACGACGCGGGCGACGCGTGCCCGGCGTCGGTCGAGGTGTACCGGCGGAAGCTGGACGAGGTCGAGGCCTGCATGCGCGACCTCGCCGTGGTCCGGGCCGCCTTGCTCGACAAGCTCGCCGCCGCCACCGCGCATCCGGCCGACCCGTGCACCGCCGAACCCGAGGAGCCCCGATGACCACCGACGCCACCTTCGCCGCCGACGTCCTGGACCACGACCAGCCCGTCCTGGTCGATTTCACCGCCGACTGGTGCCCGCCGTGCCGGATGATCGCGCCGGTGCTCGCCGAGATCTCCGCGGAACGGCCCGGGCTCACCGTGCGCGAGCTCAACACCGACGAAAACCCCGAAACGATGCGCGCGTACCAGGTGATGGCGTTGCCGACGCTGATGCTGTTCCGCGACGGTGCCCCGGTCGCGTCGTTCGTCGGCGCCCGGCCGAAGGCGAAGCTGCTCGCCGAACTGGACAAGCTGCTGGGCTGAACCGGTGGCCTTCCGGGTTTGCCCGGTGGGCGGGTGAGAAGAGCAGGTACAAAGAGTGCACGACTTTCGGGGAGGCCGTGCCATGACCGCTTTCGTGCGCTCTTACCTGTTCCTTCGCCGCGCCATCGGGGTGCTCGGGATCCTGCTGCCGATCGTCGTGATCGTCGGGAAGGAACTGCTCGAGGGCGGCGGCCTGCTCGGTTCGCTGAGCGGCTATTACTACAGCGATCTCCGGAACGTCTTCGTCGGCACGTTGTGCGCGATCGGCGTCTTTCTGATCGCCTATCGCGGTTACGGCCGCGTCGACGACATCGCGGCCAACGTCGCCGCGATCGCCGGCATCGGCGTCGCGCTGTTCCCGACCCAGCCGGTCTCGCCGACGCCCACCGAGCACGCGATCGGCATCGCGCACCTGGTATTCGCCGCGATCTTCTTCCTCACCCTCGCGTTCTTCTGTCTCTTCCTGTTTACCAAGGACGACGGCGCGCCGACCAAGCGCAAACGTTCGCGCAACGCGATCTACCGGACGTGCGGCATCGTGATGCTCGCGTGCCTGGTGCTGATCGTGGTCAACGGCCTGTTCTTCAGCGCCGCCACCGCGGCCCTGCACCCGACCCTCTGGCTGGAGTCGCTAGCGGTGTTCGCGTTCGGGTTCGCGTGGCTGACGAAGGGCCAGACGCTGCTGGGCGACCAGCCGCAGCCGCGGCCAGCGGCTCAGGCCAGCTTGCCGTAAGCCTCCGACACCTGGGTGAGCCAGGCGACCTCGGCGGCGAACGTCTTCGCGTCGTGGGCGTCGAACGCGCCGTTGTCCTGGCTCTCCGCCGGGGCCAGTCCGGAGGTCTTCGCCTCCAGCGCCTGGCGGATCTTGCGGGCCTCGGCCATCGCCTGGTCGCTGTCCGGGGTGTCGGCGCGGTCCATGTACGGGCGCAGCGCGCGCCAGCCGTCGCGGATCTCGATCACCCGGCGATGCAGCCGGTAGTGCAGGTCCGACCAGCGCCGGTCGGTGTCTCCCTCGGCCGGCGGTTCCAGCGCGATTCCCGGCGACGATTCGTACAGCGAATGCCACAGCGGGTAGAGCGCGCGATAAGAACGGTAATTGCGCTGCCACCGGGCGACCGACGAGACGTGCTCGCCCCACGACGGCATGGTCAGCCCGAACGACACGATCACGATGCCCAGCGCGCTGAACACCGACGGGGCGATCGCCCACGCGCCGAGATGCCAGCCGAGCGCCGGGCTCACGATGTTCACCGCGCGCGTGGCGCAGTAGCAGAACAGCACGACCGCGCCGACCGCGAGCGTCCGCAGCGTCCGGCGCAGCCACACCCGCGACGTGCTCCGCGCGTACGGCAGGCACTGCAGGTAGATCGTCACGCACGGCACGGCCTGCGAAATGATGAACAACAGCAGGTAAGTGAGGATCACCGGGTCGCTGCTGCCCACCGCGAAAGCGGTGCCGGGGGTGCCCGGTTTGTTGCCGATGAAGAACAGCACGGTCAGCACGACGAACAGCACCGCGCCGGAAACGATCCACGCCCGGATCCGCGTGCGGATTTCCGCCAGGGGATTCGCCCACAGCATCAGCAGGAGCTGCGCGCTGATGCAGTACGCGACCGCGGCCAGGTGCAAGATCAAGATCGCCAGATTGGGGATCCCGAACAGCGAGCCGATGCTGAGCGAGAGGGCGCCGAGGGTGAAGGTGACGCACTGCAGGATCAGCGTCGTCATCAGCACGATGTAGGCCGGGTCGCGCCACGAACGGCGCATCGAGAAAAGCTTGTACAGCAAAGCCGCGTACGAGGAGACCGCCGACAGCGAGAATAAGATGATCTTCAGAGTGTTCACTCGCGCCCCCGGAACGGCCTCAGCGCCCGGTGGGCGGAACGGTGTGCGCGGCACTCTTGGCGGAATTGTTCACGATCGGCGACCATACACCACCGCAAGTGCCGGAACTAGGGCCGGAAAACTGGTTCTGGCCTGGGCGAATTCCGGATGGATCCCGGGTGTCGGCCGCCTGCTCGAGCGCTGCCGCGGGTGATCTTCCGGTGAACGGCGGGCAACCGGGTCGTGAGCGGCCGCAACGGGATGCGCCCGTCGCTAGGGTGTCGCCATGAGTCTCCAGGTGGTGATCGGGTACGGACCGGCGGGGGCGGCCACCGCCGCGCTGCTGGCTGAACAAGGGGAACGGGTCCGGGTGATCGGCCGGTCGCCCCGGGAGCCCGAACCGGGGCTGGAGCACGTCTCTCTCGACGCCGCTGACCAGGCCGCGCTCACCGAAGCGACCAAGGGCGCTACGGCGATCTACAGCTGTGCGAGCCCGCCGTATCACCGGTGGGCGGCCGATTGGCCGCCGTTGCAGGCCTCGATCTGTGCCGCGGCCGAGGCGAACGACGCGCTGCTGGTGTCGCTGGGGAATTTGTACGGTTACGGTCCGGTCGATGGTCCGCTCACCGAGAATCTGCCGCTCGCGGCCACCGGAACCAAGGGCCGGATCCGGGCATTGCTGTCCGAACAACTGCACGCATTGCACGACGAGGGCCGCATCCGCGCGGTCGAGGTGCGGGCTTCCGATTTCTTCGGCCCCGGCGTGACCGACGGCGGCCATCTCGCCGCTCGCGTGGTGCCGAACGTGCTGCGCGGGCAGAAGGTGCAGGTACTCGGCGATCCGGACGCCTCGCACAGTTGGACGTACATTTCCGATGTCGCGCGCACGCTGGTCGCGGCCGCGCGGAAAGAAAACGCGTGGGGCAAGGCGTGGCACGTGCCGACTGGTCCGCCGCGGTCCGCCCGGGTGATGGTCGCGCTGTTGTGCGAGGCGGCGGGAGTGCCTCCGGTGCCTGTGCAACGGCTTTCCCCGATGTTACTGAACGCGGCCGCGCTCGTTTCGCCGATGCTGCGCGAGCTGCGGGAGGTCCGTTACCAGTTCGACCGCCCGTTTGTCCTCGATTCCGGTGCGGCACAGGAATTTTTCGAGATTGCGCCGACGCCCGAGAAAGATCAATTCCCGGCCACCGTGCGCTGGTGGCGTGATCGCTTGGCTACCGTGAGTTGAGGTGCCTGTGCATTCCTCCGCACCTTGCCCAATGCCCTTGAAAAACTGGGTAAGAACGGGCAATCTCGGTGTCGACTGGGTGGGAATCGGCACGAGGAAGTCATGCCATGGGGTCCGTAAGATCTGGGTGGGAAGAATCCGAAAATAGCCAGGACATCGCCGTTGTCGGAATGGGATGCCGTTTTCCGGGGGCGCGCAACGTCAACGAGTACTGGGATCTGCTGAGCGAGCCCAAACCGCAGTTTCGGCGGGTGCCGGATTCGCGGTGGCGGCGGGAAGCGTTCTACAACGACGATTTCCGGGACAGCGGCGCGGTCTACTCCGACCGCATGGCGCTGCTGGAGGACGTCGGCGACTTCGACGCCGGGCACTACAAGATCCCGCCGCGGCGGGCCAAATCGCTCGATCCGCAGCACCGGCTGCTGGTCGACCTGACCCGCGAGGCGCTGCAGGACGCGGGATGGGAAGCCGAGGGCTTCGACCGCGAAGACACGTCGGTGATCATGTCGCTCAGCGACAGCGGCTACCGCGACATGAGCACGCTGCACCTGCGGATGAAACAGCTGATCGGCGGCGAGTTCGGCCGGGCGGGCGATCCGGCGATGGCCGAGGCGGCGTCCGCGGTCAGCGGCCTGCACGCCACCGCGATGGCCGGGCTGCTGCTCAACATGGGTCCGAGTTCGATCAGCAACGTCTTCGACCTGCACGGAGAGAGCTACGCGCTCGATTCGGCCTGCTCCGGCGGGCTGACCGCGGTGGCGAACGCGGTGTTCGCCCTGCGCGCGGGCCGCTGCCGGATCGCCGTCGCCGGCGGCGCGCAGCTGGTACTGGCCCCGGACCTGTTCGTGGGCCTGTGCCGGATCGGCGCGATCTCGCGCGCAGGCGAATGCCGTCCGTTCGACCGCCGGGCGGACGGATTCGTGCTCGGCGAGGGGGCAGGCGTCCTGGTGCTGCGCCCGCTCGCGGACGCACGGGCGGCGGGCGACCGGGTGTACGCGGTGATCCGCGGCGTCGGACTGTCCAACGACGGCACGGTCAAGGGCGGCATGATGCCGCAGGAGTCCGGTCAGCTGCGGGCGCTGCGGCGGGCGTACCAGGACGCGGGGGTCGACCCGGCGTCGGTCGGGTACCTGGAAGCACACGGCACCGCGACCGCGGTCGGCGACGACGTGGAGATCAGCGCGCTGAGCGAGCTGCGCCGCGGCGCGGAGAACCCGGCGTATCTCGGAGCGGCGAAGTCGGTCGTCGGGCATTCCCTTGGCACCGCGGGAATCGCTGGTTTGATCAAGTCCATTTTGTCCGTCCACAAGGGACAGATCCTGCCGCAGCCGGATTTCGAACCGGCCGATCATCTGCCGCTGCGGGACGCCGGGCTCCAGGTGGCGGGCCAGGCCACGCCGTGGGACAGCGACGGACCGCGCCGGGCCGGGGTGAGCGCGTTCGGCTTCGGCGGCTCGAACGTGCACGTGGTCGTCGAGGAAGCGGCGCAGGAACCGCCGCCCGCCGAGACGCCACGGCTGCTGCTGCTCACCGCACGGGACCGGGCCGGGCTCGCCAGGCACGCCCGCGAGGTGGCCGAGGCGCTCGGCAGCGAGAACCCGCCGCTGGCCGCCGTCGCGGGCACGCTCGCCCGCCGGACGCTCTTCCCGGAGCGGCTCGCGGTGGCCGCGGACGACGTCGCGGACGCGGTGTCCAAGCTCGTCGCCGCGTCGGTCGCGCTCGAATCCGGCCAAAGCGGCGAGCTCGTGCCAGGAGTGTTCGCTGGTGTGGTGTCGCCGGGAGCTGAGCCGATCGAGGACGGGCTGCCCGCCGAGCTGGCTCCGCGTGCGGTCACCGGGGCGGGGCTGCGCCCGGTGGCGGACGGCCTGCCGCGCTGCACGCTGCCGCCGAGCCCGCTCAGCCCGCGCCGGCACTGGGTGGTCGACGACGCGAAGCTCGCCAAGGCGCAGACGCTGGAGCCGCTCGGGGCTGCCGCGGCACCGGTCGAGGAGACGGAGGAGACGACGTCCGCGCGGGATGTGCTGGCGATCGTGCTCGAGGAAGTCGCGCGGACGACGGCGTTTCCGGTCAGCGAGTTGTATGCCGGGCAGTTGCTGGTCGACGATCTCGGCTTCGATTCGTTGATGCTCACCGAGTTGGAAGCGCGGCTGCGGAAGCGGTTCCCGGGGGCTCCGGTGGAGGTCGAGCAGTCGGGGTCTCTGACGGTGGGGGCGGTCGCCGGGATGCTAGCTCCGGCAACGGATTTGGCGCCTGCCTCTCCGGTTCCGGCTGCTCCGGCTCCGTCGTGGGATCCGGCCAGTGCGGCGATCGAGGAGTTCCCGGAGGCCGCGGCTATCGAGGCGCGGTTGACGGAGTTCGACGATCTCGGGGTGCCTAATCCGTACTTCCGCAAGCATCAGGGGCGGATGGACGCTACGACGTCGGTGTCCGGGCGGGAGTACCTGTCCTTTTCCAGCTACAACTACCTTGGGCTGGCCGGGCACCCTGCGGTGACTGCGGCGGTGCACGACGCGGTCGAGCGGTACGGGACTTCCGTGTCCGGCAGCCGATTGCTTGCCGGGGACCGGGATTTGTCGCGGGACCTGGAGACGGAGCTGGCCGCATTCCTCGGGGTCGAGGACAGTCTCGTCCTGGTGAGCGGGCACGCGACGAATGTCGGGGCGATCGGTCATCTGGTCGGGCCAGGGGATTTGATCGTGCACGATTCGCTGGCGCACGACAGCATTCTGCAAGGGTGTGCGCTGTCCGGGGCCACACGGCAACCGTTTCCGCACAACGACACAGCCCGGCTGGAGGACGTGCTGCGTCGGACGCGGTCACGGTTCCGACGGGTGCTGATTGTGGTTGAAGGCGTTTACAGCATGGACGGGGATCTTGCGGATCTGCCTGCGTTGATTGAGCTTAAGCGGCGCTATGGGGCGTTGCTGATGGTTGACGAGGCGCACAGTATCGGGACGATGGGTCCGCGCGGGGCTGGGGTTGGGGACCACTTCGCGGTGGATCGGTCCGGGGTCGATCTTTGGATGGGGACGCTTTCGAAGTCGCTTGCCGGGTGCGGAGGGTATCTGGCTGGGTCGGCTCGGACTGTGCGGTGGTTGCGGTATTCGTTGCCTGGGTTTGTTTACAGTGTGGGGATTACTCCGGCTAATGCTGCGGCTTCGCTTGCGGCGCTTCGTGTGTTGAAGGAAGAGCCGGAGAGATTGGTGCGGTTGCGGGAGAATTCCCGGTTGTTCTTGGAACTGGCTGCTGCGGCGGGGGTGCCGACTGGGGTGGCTGGGGGTACGCCGATCGTGCCTTGTGTGGTGGGTAGTTCGCGGGTCGCGTTGAGACTGGCTACGGCGTTGTTCGAAAGGGGGGTGGTGGTGGATCCGATTTTGTATCCGGCGGTGGATGAGGAGTTGGCTCGGTTGAGGTTCTTCATCACCAGTGAGCATCGGGAGGATCAGCTGCGGTATGCGGTGGGGGTTTTGGGGGCTGAGTTGGGTGGGTTGAGGTAGGCGGCTCGTCGCCTGGCGGCGACATTGCGCGCCTTGGTTGCGTGGGGCACCCCGAAGCTTGATTGTGCTGACGGTCGGTGGGTGCTTGTCAAGGCGGGAAAGATGCCTTGACAAGCACCCACCGCCCGCAGGGAGGCTTCGTATCGGGGTGCGGGGGAGGGGCTGGGTGCCTCGATAGCGGGTGCATCGGCTGCGGTTGGGTGTCTTGATGGTCGGGTGCATCGGCTGCGAGGGTGTGGCTGGGTGCTTCGATCGTTGGGTGCACTGGCTGCGGGTGGTTCGTGGTGGGGGCTAGCGCCCCAATGTGGCATTGGGTGCGTCAGATGCACCCAATGTGGCGTTCGGTGCGTCCCCCGCACCCAATGCCACATTGGGGCGGCATCCCGGCCGACGGCTGCGAGCCCCGGCGGGGTGGTCCGTGAAGGGCTCCTCGAGGGAATCTAAGTCCGTGAAGGGGCCCCTCACGTACTTCGGCTGGTCGTGAGGGGAACCCTGAGGGAATCATCGTCCGTGAGGGCGGCCCTCACGTACCGGTGCGCTAGAGGAGCGAGCGTTCGATGCGGTCCATCGGCTTTTCCCCTGCTTTGGGGGTTTCGGCGATGGGTTTCGACGGCGTGCCCATGCGTTCCGACAGCAGGAAGGCGATGATCTCCGCTTCCTGTTCCTGTGCGTCGTCGTAGGTGGCGCGCATCAGCATGTCCCGGACGATGTCCGGGTCCAGGTTGGGGAACAGCGAGCGGGCGCTCTCGTCGTCAAGGAGACCCGAGCCGCGATGACAGCAGATGATGTGACCCAGCTCGTGCAAGATGATGTGCTCCTGGTGCGCCCCGGTGGTGTTGGCGTCGAAGAAGATCAGGTCCTCGCCCCGTGCGGCTACCCACATGCCGCACGGGTGCGACGCTGGCATCGGCAGCGGCACGAGGGTGATCGGCCGTTCGCGGATTTCGCCCAGGCGGGCGCAGAGGGTGGCCAGGTCGTACTTCGGCGGGAGGTCGAGTTCGGCGATTCGCTGGGCGCCTTCGTCGCGCATCCGCCGCAGCTGCTCGCGCCGCTGCGGGGCTTCGGACGGGGTTCCGGTCACCGCGCCGCTTCGTCCGTGACCGGGGGCAGCCCCTGCATTTTGCGGTATTGGTCCATGATCGTGGTGATCGCCTGGAGGTTTTCCTCGCGCATGCCCGCCGCGCGCATGGCGACCGCGCGGACGCCTGCCTGGCGCATCGCCTCCACCGCGGCCAGCTCCGACAGCACCGATCCGGCCACCTCGTCGTCGAAGAAGTACGCGACGGAGACCCCGAAGAATTTCGCCAGTGCGGCCAGCAGCTCCTGAGAAGGATTGGTCCGTTTGCCCGTGCGTAGCTGAGACAGGTACACCGCGCCGACCTTCAGTTCCGGCGTGGCCCGCTTCAGTTCGGCTGCCACCTCGGCGTTCGTCCAGTGCCTCCCCTGCGGGCGCACCGTGCGGAACAGGTCGTCGAGTCTGGAGGCCAGGGTGGGCCGGGCATCCGCCGGCTGAGTGTCTTCGGACATGCTGCTACGCCCCTCCAGTTGCAGCTGATTGCTCTCAGCTAAGGCGACTATCTCAGATTAGCTCACAGTTGACAATCGCCGGAGGGCTCCACAAGACTGTGCCTCAACGAGATAGCTGGTGGCTAACTCGCCACACAAACCGGGCAAGAGCGGCAGGCGTAGTACCGGCCCGGGGCGACGCTGGGGGTGTCGCCCCGCTCGGTCCGCCGAGGCCGGGTCCGGAGGCAGCAGACGTGTCAGCGAACTGCCTCCGGGCCCGGCGCACTACGCCGCTGGCCGGGCTGCGGAACTTCGGGAGCCGGTGCGTAGCTGATGGCAGCGGCCGGTGCCGGACTGACGGATCGCGCCTGTCCAGCAGCCGACCGCGCTGGCGCCGGAGGTGTTCCGGTGCGGAACCTCCGGCAAGCACCGTGGCTGGCAGAGCTGTCAGCGAACCGCTTCCGGACCGGCGAACTGCGCCCATTCGTCAGCCCACCGCGCCGCGCGCCGGTGGTCGAGCACTCGCCGCGCGATCCAGAACGCGCCGCCCAGCACGCCGACCGCGCACAGCCAGCAGAAGGCCGCGACGAGCACGCCGTTGGTGACCGCGTCCGCGTGCGTCAGCGGGGCGGTGGTCTGCTTGCCGCTGTCGTCCAGCCAGATGTCGGTGGTCGAGCCCTCGGTCGCGGAGGCGGCGGGCACCGTGATGACGCCGGTCCGCTGCACGCCGTGCGGGGGCTTCCAGACCGCGTTCACGCGCGCGGTGTTCGCGATCGGCGCGCTGTCGCCGACGGAGGCGGCCGGCTGCGCGGCCGTCGTCAGCACCGTGGCGGTGACCTGGTGCCGCGACTGCAGCTGCGCGTCCGACGCGGCGGTCTCCGCGGCGATGTCCTCGCTGCCGATCATCATCGCGAAGGGAATCGCGATGAGCGCCAGCAGCGTGACGATCCCGGCGAGTACGCCTTCGATCCGGTCCGACCGTCGCACGAGCGGGTTGCGCACGGCGCCGAGCCGTCGGAGCAATCGTTTACCAGGGTGTGGTGGTCTGCCTGCCCGAGTCCTGTTCCGCATGCCTCTCATGGTCCTCTTTCGCGCGCGCGAGCGCTGTGTCCCGCACAACGTTTTTCATGTTTTTCCTGGGGATCCGGTGTGTTTTCGCTTACCTCCGAGCCCGGGGACTACCCGTGTGGGTGACGACGAGCGGAGGTTGCGCCTTGCGGGGGCAGGGTTTCGCGGGGCGCGACGAGTGGTCCAGGCCAATGTCTGGCGGCTCCGGTACGCGTTGCCCGGGTTGATCTTTCGCCGGGTTCGGCCGCGGATGGGTTGCGGTATCGATGGTTCGGCGCCGCGGTCGCTCGGTGGATCGTCTGATTCGCACGGTTCGCGTTGGCGGGCAAGCGATCTTGCCGCGTCGGCGTCCGGTGCGACTGGGTGCCGGGAGTTCGCCTGCGGGCAACCGGGCGTTTCCGCCGGGGACAGCCCGGGCAGACAGGTCCGCCCGGGCCGATCGGGAAAACGCTCATTGCCGTCCGGTCCGGAATCGGGGTATCGCCAAGCACAAACCGGGGGAACGCTCCCGATATCCGGGAACCATTCAGTCGACCAGTCGAATCGTCGCCGTCGGACTGTGCGAACGACGCCGGGTGATCCCGTGTTCGGCGACGATTCCGAGTTGGATGCTGCGATCGGCGGGCGCCCAGTAGCCCGTGCGCACGAAATAGCCGTCCATTGTGCAGAGCCGGTTCGCGCTCTTGCGGGAACTGATCGCTTCCCAGCCCCATTGCCGTCCGGTCTCCTCGACGCCGTTGCGCCGCACGTGCAGCCGCGGGTTCCCGATCTCCCGGCAGTACGCGCTGCCGTCCGCGATGTACAGCACGCCGTCGACCTTGTAGAACCGCTTGCCGTCCAACAGGCTCACCTGGCCGGACAGGGTGAAGTGCACCCTGCCGCCATGGGCCCCGTCCATCGTCCAGTCGAGACAGAATTCCTTCGTCGGAACCTCGAGCGACTGGGTCATGGCCGTGTCTCCTTTGCTCGCCTTCCGGAGCGTCCAGGAAAATATAAGGAAGAAACGCGTTCCCGACAGGTATCGGGAACCGTTTTCACCCGAAGAGGCCCGGCGGACACGCATCGTGGTCAAGCCCCGATTAATCGGTGGAATTACCGCCGATGGGGTATCGCGGATACGATCAGTGAATTCTCCTTGCCCGAAACCGGTGGCGGCGCACCGGCGCCGGGACCGGCGGGCCGTGCGGGTCGTGTCGGCAGCGTGACATCTTCCATGACGCTTGTCATAGTTCCGGCCGTGTGCCACCCTCGGGTTATGACGACTGTCATGACCGCCGTGCGACCGGCCACCGCCGGTTCCGTGGCCGACCTCGTCCGCGCCTGCTCGCCGGAATCGCTGAGCCGCCGGTTCACCCTCGGCGGCCCGATCGAGCCGGACGCGGTCCTGTCCAGGTATCAGCGATTCCTCCTGGTCGACACGGCCCTCGTCGCCGAGGTTTCGGGCGTGCCCGCCGGGCTGCTGAACGCGGTCCCGGAGGACGACCGCCGCGTCGAACTGGGGCTGCTCGTCGCCGACCGATGGCAGCGGAGGGGCATCGGCCGCGGCCTCGTCCGGCTGGCCGCGGAGCAGTGGCGCGGCTGGAAGCTGCACGCCACCGTGCAGGAGGGCAACGTCGCTGCGGAAGGATTGCTGCGGGCGTGCGGGTTCCGCTTCGTCCCGGGATACCGCGGCGAGAACGAGTACGAGCTGACGGTCACGGAGGAGACGCTCGATGACGGAACGGCCGGCGCGCGACCGGATGGTCTTCAGCGCTGCGCAGTTGCTGCGTACGCAGGGCTTGAGCGGCACTGGCATGCGCGAGGTGGTAGCGCATGCCGAAGCGCCGCGGGGGTCGCTTCAGCACTACTTCCCGGGCGGTAAGGAACAGCTGTTCGGCGAAGCCATCGATTGGGCAGGGCGCTACGCCGCGCGACGCGTGACGCGCGCGATGGACTCGCTGCCGGACCCGACGCCGTCCGCGCTCTTCGCCGCTGTTGTCGAGAACTGGCGCGCGGAGTTCCTCGAGATCGGCTACGACTACGGCTGTCCGTTAGTGGCCACAGTCACCGACACGGCGGCGTCGAGCGAGCCGTTGCGTGAGCGTGCGAACGACGCCTTCGCGCAGTGGCGGAAGCCCATCGTGTCCGCGCTGCAGCAGATGGGCGTACCGGCGGCGCGCGCTGCTTCGCTGGCAGTGTTGATGATCAGCGCGCTTGAAGGAGCCTTAGTGCTGGCCCGGGTCGAGCACTCGGTGACGGCGCTTGACACGGTTGTCGAGGAGTTAGGTCCAGTTCTCGACGCCGCAGTGGACAAGCGCCGCCGCCGCTAACGCCTGCCGAGCTTCGCGCGCAACGTGGCGACAGTGTCCGGGTCGTGCAGCAGCTCGGCGAAGTGCTCGGACTCCGACTCCATGCGCTCTTCGACGCTCTCGTCAGTGCGGTCGTGCAACAGCGCGCGCGTCGCTGTCAGCGCGCGTACTGACCGCTCCGCGAGGGTCGCGACGCGTTCTGCGACGCGCTTACTGAGCGCTGTCTCGTCAGGGAGCACTTCGTTGACCAACCCGAGTTGCGCCGCTTCGACCGCAGGCAGGCGTTCTCCGAACAGCAGCAGCTCCGTCGCACGCTGCGGTCCGACTCGACGCGGCAGCGCGTAACTACTGCCGAACTCCGGCACCAGCCCCAACGGTACGAAGGGGAACTGCAGGTAGCTGCGTTCGGTGGCGTAGACGAGGTCGCAGTGCAGCAGCAGGGTCGCGCCGATGCCGACAGCGGGACCGTCGACCGAGGCGACGACTACTGCCTGCGTCGCGAGCAACGCCTCTTGGAAGACCCGCGCAGGCGTCTTCGTGCGGTCACCGGCTTCGTGCGCGAGGAAGTCGCCGAGGTCGTTGCCCGCGGTGAACGCACCGCTGGCTCCGCTCAGTACGACGATCGGCGTGCGGACAGCGTCGAAGGCGTCCGCGAGGGCGACGTACATCGCCTTCGTGAGCGCGTTCCGCTTCTCCGGACGGTTGATGGTGATGGTGGTGACCTGTCCGTCGACAGTCGTCTCGATGCTCATTCACAGCTCCGCAACAGCAGCGAGCAGCAGATCAACTTCCGCTGCAGTCGTGTACGGCGCGATGCCAGCGCGTACGGCACCAGTGTCGCCAAGACCGAGATGCCGAGCGCACTCGATGGCGTAGAACGTCGAAGCAGGCGCGTTGATCCCGCGCGCGCCGAGACGCTCGTACACCGCCTGCGGCGTCAGCCCGGTGACCGAGAACAACACTGTCGGCGTACGGCGACGCGTCGGCGAGCCGTATCGCACGACGCGCGGCAGTGCGGCGAGCCCGTCTTCCAGACGCTGCAACAGTGCGTCTTCGTGCTCTTCGAGCGCCGTAAGCGACGTACGCAAACGTTCGCGACGACTGCCTTCACTCGGCACGAGCCCTGCGAGGAAGTCGATAGCGGCGGTAGTGCCCGCGAGGAGCTCGTACGGCAACGTACCCAGCTCGAAACGTTCCGGGACCGCGTTGCTCGACGGCAGCAGCTTGTCCGGCTGCAACGTCTCCAGAAGATCCGGTGCGGCGGCGAGAAGGCCGAGGTGCGGTCCGAGGAACTTGTACGGCGAGCAGGCGTAGAAGTCCGCGCCCAGCGCGGCGATGTCGACCACCGCGTGCGGCGTCAGGTGCACGCCGTCCACGTAGCTCAGCGCGCCTGCTTCGCGGACCGCGCCGGTAATCGCCGGGATGTCCGGACGCGTGCCCAGCAGGTTGGAGGCAGCAGTGACCGCTACCAGGCGCGTCCGATCAGTGAGCAGTTCCGTGATCGATGACGTCGGCAACTCGCCGGTCTCGGGATCGAAGTCCGCCCAGCGAACAGTCGCACCGCGCGCTTCGGCCGCCTGGACCCACGGCCGGACGTTGGCGTCGTGGTCGAGCCGGGTGACCACGACCTCGTCGCCCGGCCCCCAGTTCTTCGCGAGCGTACGGGAGAAGTCGTAGGTCACCTGCGTCATGCTGCGCCCGAACACGACGCCCTCCGGTTGCGCGCCGAGCAGGTCAGCGACGGCTTGCCGGGCTTCGCGCACGACGCCGTCCGCGCGGCGCTCCGCCGCCGTGACGGTGCCGCGGTTCGCGATGGCGGCGCAGAGGGTCGAGGAGACTGCTTCGCCGACCACGTCCGGGACCTGGGAGCCACCGGGTCCGTCGAAGTGGGCAGCGCCGTTCTCGAGCGCGGGGAAGTGCTTGCGGATCGCGTTCACGTCGTAGGCCACGGCTGCCAGCTTGCCTGATCCCCGGGCGAGTGTCGTGCTCCGCGCGGGTGCGATCATGCCGCTGTCCCGTTGCCCTTGGAGAGGGGTTCGCCGGTGCTTGCCGAACAGGTCGAAAAACTGCTCGCCCAGCCGTTGCCGTGGCCGATCGTGCAGGCAGGCGACCCCGTGCTGCGCGCCGCCGCCCGCCCGTACGAGGGCGAACTGAGCGACGAGCTGCTGTCCGGACTGATCGCGGGCATGAAGGAGACCATGCACGCGGCACCCGGCGTCGGCCTCGCGGCTCCGCAGATCGGCCTGTCGGTCCGGATCGCGGTGGTCGAGGACGGTGCCCGCGAACGCCCCGGCGTCGCTGAGTCCACGCTCGCCACCCGCGGGATCGTCCCGCTGCCGTTCCGCGTGCTGGTGAACCCCGAGTACACCCGAGTGGGCGACGAAACCGCCGCGTTCTTCGAAGGCTGCCTGAGCGTGCGCGGATGGCAGGCCGTCGTCGCGCGCCCCCTGCGGATCCGGCTCCGCGGCACCGACGAAACCGGTGCGGCCCTGGACGAGGAATTGTCCGGCTGGCCAGCACGAATCGTCCAACACGAGACCGACCATCTGCACGGGATCCTGTACCTGGACCGAGCCGAACTGCGCTCGCTGTCCACCCACGAAGCCGTCGCCCGCCGCTGGACCCAGCCGACCCCCGCCGACGCCGCCCGCGAACTGGGCTTCGACCTCCCCTGATTTCTCGCCGGCCCGTTTTTGTCGGTGCCCGCTGATACGTTCCTCCGCAGTTGCCCCGCCCGGGGCTCGCCACTGGGGAGGACCCTGATGAACTCGTTGCAAGACAAGGCAAATCTCTTCCGTGAACTGCACGCGGCTGATGTTCTCGTGCTGCCCAACGCCTGGGACGCAGGCAGCGCAGTCGCCATCGAACGCGCCGGTGCTCCCGCGATCGCCACCACGAGCGGTGGCGTCTCCTGGGCCCTAGCCAGAGGCGACGGCCAGCACCTGTCGCGGGCGGAAATGCTGACCGTGATCGCCCAAATCGCCGCAGCTGTAAAAGTCCCAGTAACCGCCGACATTGAGGGCGGCTACGGCCTAGCCCCGTCAGCGGTCGCCGAAACCGTGCGAGGCGTAGTGGAGGCGGGCGCAGTCGGCGTGAACCTGGAAGACTCCCGCGCCGGAACCGCCATCCTCTTCACCCCCGATGAACAGGCAGAACGCTTCACCGCAGCCCGCGCCGCCGCCGCGACGGCCGGTCTGTCGGAACTGTGGATCAACGCCCGAACGGACGTGTACCTCTTCGGAATCGGCGAACCCACCGGCCGCTTCGACGACGTCCTGACCCGAGCCCGCGTCTACGCCGACGCCGGAGCGGACAGCATCTTCGTGCCCGGCTTGACGGACGTCGAAGTCCTGGCAGAACTGGCAAAGTCCTCGCCGATCCCGGTAAGCGCCATGGCAGGCGCCGGTGCGCCCCCAGTGTCCGACCTGGCAGCCGCTGGCGTGCGCCGGGTGAGCGTAGGAACGTCCATCGCCCAGGCGGCCTACTCCCTCGCCCACCATGCTGCGGCAGAGGTGCTGAAGCAGGGGACTTATGGGGAGGTGACGGGTGCGCTGGACTTCGGGACGGTGAACGGCTGGTTCAACTGACCCTCGGCGGA
Organism: Amycolatopsis sp. CFH S0740; assembly: GCF_004522315.1. Classification (NCBI taxonomy): domain Bacteria; kingdom Bacillati; phylum Actinomycetota; class Actinomycetes; order Pseudonocardiales; family Pseudonocardiaceae; genus Amycolatopsis; species Amycolatopsis sp. CFH S0740. Next base: position 37,050 of record NZ_SDLS01000005.1, read on the forward strand.
GGGCGGGAGCCGCTGGGGTGGGGTGCCGCGAGCAGGCGATCTGAGCAGGCGGGTGAGGCGAACTGGAGAGACAGGCGAGGCGAACTGGGGCAGACGGGGGAGGTGAGCTGGGGCAGACGGGCGAGGCGGGACGCTGGCTTGCCCTCAATCCGAGCCGCAACTCACCCCACCCAAACCGCGATCCGGCCGCCCGCCTCGACCGCAACTCATCCCGCTACCAGCCACCCAGCCGCGGCCGACTCACCTCGCAACCAGCCACCCAGCCGCGGCCGACTCACCTCGCAACCAGCCACCCAGCCGCGGCCGACTCACCTCGCAACCAGCCACCCAGCCGCGGCCGACTCACCTCGCAACCAGCCACCCAGCCGCGGCCGACTCACCTCGCAACCAGCCACCCAGCCGCGGCCGACTCACCCCGCGACCAACCGCCTGCCCCGCTCCAGTTCCAGCAACCTCCGCTTGCACTCCACCCCAGCCGCGTAGCCGGTCAGCGATCCGTTGCTGCCCAGCACCCGGTGGCACGGCACCACGATGCCGATGGGGTTCCGGCCGTTCGCCAGGCCGACCGCGCGGGACGCCGTCGGGCGGCCGATCGACTCGGCCAGTTCTCGGTAGGTCGTCGTCTCGCCGTACGGGATCCGCAGGAGCGCCCGCCACACCGTCTCTTGGAAAGGAGTGCCGCTGAAAGCTAACGGAAGGTCGAACTCGACCCGATCCCCGGCGAAGTACTCGTTCAGCTGACGGGTCGCCGCGGCGAACGGGCGGTCGTCCCGGTCGCCGAAGGCGGCTCGGGGCGGGCGGTACTGCTCGTCGCCGATGTACAACCCGGCCAGGCCCCCGTCGCGGGCCATGAGGGTCAGCGGGCCCTCGGGGCTGTCGATGACGGTGTGCACCACGGTCATGCCGATTCCTCTGCGGGAATCCGGTTGATCGGGTGGTCGCCGGTCGCCCACAGGTGCTGGACCGCGTACGCGCGCCAAGGCTGCCACCGGGCGGCGTGCGCGATCAAGGCGGCTGGACTTGTTGGCAGGCCTAGGTTTTCGGCCGCGATCTTGACGCCCAGGTCGGTCGCGACGAAGGCGTCCGGGTCGCCGAGGGCGCGCATGGCGATGCTCTCGACGGTCCACGGGCCGAAGCCGGGCAGGGCGGCCAGTTGTGCGCGGGCGTGGACCCAATCGCCGCCGGCGGTCAGGTCGACGTCGCCGGAAACCAGGGCCGACACGAGACCCAGCAGGGTCGCGCGGCGGGACTTCGGCATGGCCAGCGTTTCCGGGTCCAGTTCCGCCAGCGACTCGGGCGACGGGAACAGGTGCGTCAGGCCGCCTTCCCGGTCCTCGATCGGGGTGCCGTGCACCAGGACCAGGCGCGCTGCGTGGGTGCGGGCGGCCGCGGTCGAGACCTGCTGGCCGAGGACTGCTCGCACGGCGAACTCGGCTGAGTCGGTCGTGCGCGGGACGCGCCTGCCGGGTGCGGCGGCGACCAGGGGAGCGAGGGTCGGGTCCGTGGCGAGCTGTTCGTCGACGGCTACCGGGTCCGCGTCCAGGTCCAGCAGCCAGCGGCAACGGCTGATCGCGGCGGCCAGGTCGCGCAGGTCGGTCAGGCTCAGGCGGCACGCGACGTGGTCCGGCTCCGGGCGGAGCGCCACCACGCCGTGGCCGTGCGGCAGTCGCAGGGTGCGGCGGTACGCGCCGTCGCGCCATTCCTCGACGCCCGGGACCGCAGTGGCGATCAGGTGTCCGAACAGGTTGTCCGGACACAGCGGCCGACGGAACGGGAGCCGCACCGATAGCACTCCCTGCGACTTGGTCCGCTTGCCGCCGCGGACGCGGGAACGCAGTTCGCTCGGCGTCAGGGCGAAGACTGCCCGCACGGTTTCGTTGAACGTCCGGATGCTCGAAAACCCGGCCGCGTGTGCGATGTCGCTCATCGGCATCGTCGTGGTTTCGATCAGCAACTGGGCGGTCTCGGCGCGCTGGGCCCGGGCGAGTGCGAGCGGACCCGCGCCCAGTTCGGCCTGCACCTGGCGTTCCACCTGCCGGACGCTGTACCCGAGTCGCGCGGCCAGCCCCTGCACGCCTTCGCGGTCGACGATCCCGTCGCCGATCAGGCGCATCGCGCGCGCCACCATGTCGGCGCGTTCGTTCCACAGCGGCGAACCGGGCGACGCGTCGGGCCGGCAGCGTTTGCAGGCGCGGAATCCAGCGGCCTGCGCTGCGGCGGCGCTCGGGTAGAAGCGCATGTTCTCGACCTTGGGCGGCACCACCGGGCAACTCGGCCGACAGTAAATCCCCGTGGTCAGCACCGCGGTGAAAAACCATCCGTCGAACCGGTCGTCTTTCGACTGCACCGCGCGGATACAGCGTTCGGTGTCCTCGTACACGCCGACCAGTCTGCCTCGCCTCGCGCCCGAAACCTCGCGAAAAAACGACATCACCCTGGCGGGGCAACCGGCTCCCGGTCCACCGCCCGCGTGTCGACGACCGACAACCCGCACGCCAGCCCGGTCAGTCCCCGATGTCCACGAGTGAAGACCATGAACACCAGATGCGCCAGCAGCCACAGCGACGTCCACCCGGAATCCAAGCCGACCAGGATGAAATAGCCGCCCGAACCGATCAGGAACCGGACGATCGACTGCGGCATCGACGGCGGCCGCCCGTCCGCGCGGACCACCGTCAGCAGAACCGCGCGCTGACCAGGCGTCGCGCCGTTGCCCGCCAGCGGCACGAGCAGCAGCAGGACCGCGGTGGGCACCCAGCGGCCGAGGACGTCGTCGATCAGCGTGTTGTTCTGCAGCGTGCCCTTCGTGACGTACTGGACCGCGAGCGCGATCATGCTCAGCACGACACCCACCAGCGTGACCGAAATCAGGTCGAGCACCATGCCGAGCAGCCGTCGCCGGGCGAGGACCGGGCGCGGTTCGTCGGCCGGACGCAGCCGTCCAGAGCGCCGCAGCACGGGCGCGAGAAGTGCGCCGACCCCCGCGCCGACGGTGTTGGACAGCAGGTCGCCGGTGTCGAACAGCCGGTACGGGCACTCCATCAGGAACCACACGCCAGTCAGCTGGGTCGTCTCGATGGCGAGTGACACGAAAAACCCGCTGACGATGGCGAAACCGATGTTCCGCCCGAACAATCGCCGTATGAACACGCCCCACGGCACGAAAAACGCGACGTTGAACAACACTTGGCGCAGCGCGGGATTGTCCAGCAACCCGGTGTTGAACTGCCGCATGTCTTCCAGGAACTGGAGCGGATTCCACACCGGGTGCCGCAGCGCTTCGTGCGTCGCGCAGTACGCCGCGTCGACGTCCGGCAGCGGCAGCAGCGTGTAGGTGACCAGCGCGAAGCAGTACACGAGGAACGCCGGCGCGGCGATCGCGCGCAGCAGGCCGAGTTCGCCGCGTTTGCGATAGCTGATCGCGACGTACGGGACCACCAGAACGAACGCCAGCCCGAACCCGGCGAACACGGCGATCAGCGTGGGACCGCTCCACTGAGTCATCGTTCCTCCACCCGGCGTGAGCGCACAGGCTAGCGGGCGGCAGTAACCTGGGCACGCGGAAAGGAGGAGCAGTGGACGACGACATCGAAGACAACGCCGACACCGGCGTGCTGGATCCTGAAGACACCCTGGAGGACGGCGACCCCTACGACGAGGGTTATTCGCCGCCGGAACGTCCACTCGCGACTCGCGACTGGGGCACCACCGCCGCCGAAGAAGCCGCCGGGGAAAGCTGGGCGGGCAGGCTGGCCCGCGAACTCCCGGACATCCGCGCGACCGACGGCGACGGTCTCGGCGACACTGACGACACCGACGGCGAGCTCGTCGACGACGAGGTCGGCGACTTCCGCGCGGGCCGCCTGGTGGCCGCCAACGCGGGCTTCGGCCCGGACACCGAAGACGAGCTGTACGCGTCGGACATCGGCATCGACGGAGGCGCGGCCTCGGCGGAGGAAGCCGCGGTGCACGTGGTCAACCCGCGGGATTTGTGACCGGCCGGCAGCACCGGGATTAGTCCGCCGGATCCCCGATCCAGACCGACGCCGGAAGCACATACGGCCGCAGCAGCTTGACCAGTTCCGGGTCCCCGCCGCCGTGCAGGGTTTCCTCGGTGAGCCGCCGGGCGACTCCGGCCAGGAAATCGGCCAGCTGGACCCGCGGTTCGCACCGAGAGTCGACGAATCGCCACCGCGGCACCGGATCGAGCAGCTGGGCGAGCCGGGCCGGAGTGAGGGACGGCTGCTCGTCGTGGATGACCAGTTCCGGACGCCAGAACGCGATCGTGTCGGCGAGCGCGGGCATCAACGGGTCGATCGGCGAGACGAGTCCGGGGTCGGCGAGAAGTTCGTCGCGCAGTGCGGTCACCTGCGGGCGAGCCGCGACTAGTTCGCCGAGGACGTCCGTCTGGGCGAAGAATTCGGCGGGGGTGGTCGCGGGGAGGCGGCGGTTCGAGGTGCGCAGCAGCGCGGTGAACGAGCGCAGGAATTCGGTCCAGCGCCGGGCGCCGTGAATGCGCGGGCCGTCTCGGTGCAAGGCGCGGGCGCGGTCGTCCGGACGGTGGCGCAGGCATTCCGGGTAGGGGGTCCGGTCGACGAGCAGGTCGACGATTTTGCCCGCGAGGAACAGGGTTTTGTCGACGAGCAGGACGCTGGCGGCGTCGGCGAGCGGTTCGGTGAGCAGCCACTCCAGGGCAGCGCGGTTCTTGGCGCGCAGGAGGTGGTTGGCTTTGTATTCGAGCGCGGGCGAACCGATGAATTCCCGCAGCCGCGCAACACATTCCGCGGCAGCCGCGGGCTCCAGCCGGACGGCGGCGTGCGCGAATACCGCGGTGTTCGCGCCGATCAGGTTCACGCCCTCGGAGCCGGACTCGTCGCACGCGATCGTCGGCGGCCGCACATGCCCGATCCTGCCAGGTCCGCGAGGCGGAGGCGACCCCATTTCTCCAGGGAACCCCTGAGGTGGATTCCCGGATGTGCGGGCGGCCCCGGACGTTTCACCATGAAGGGGACGGAGGGAGCCGGTCATGGTGCTCGTCGAGGAGGACGTACACGCACTGGACGACGTCCGGCGCGGGCTGGTGGTGGTCCACAACGGATTAGCCGGGGAGCGCTACCTGTGGTCGGTCGGCGGGAGGGTCCCGCTGTGGGAGACGCAGGCGATGGACCGCTTGCGCCGCCGGGGCCTGGTGAGAATCGCCCGCCGCCGAGGTGCGCCGGCGAGCCCGGTCGTGCTGACGGATCTCGGTGTTGCTGCCGCTTGAGTCCTTTGTGGACTGACTGGCTCGCGGGGGCGGGCCGGTGGGCTGGGGGTTTGAACGGCGGCTGGGGTGAAGGTGCTGGGCGGTGTGTGACCGCCGTCGTGCTCTGCCGAGACCTGGCCTGATGCGATGGCCGCCGGTACGACTCGCCACCGTTCGGAGCTGGAATACCCGCGAAGGCCGTGGCGTGCGAACTGCAGCGCAAGTCGCCGTGGTCGAGCAATCCGAACTGCTCCGGAACGAACTGCAGTACAGCCCACCTGGACGTTGCAACCCATCCCCGTCGGAGCCGCGAGGGCCGGGAACGAAACAGGCCCAGGGTGCCCCGGAGCCGCCGGGAGGGCGGTGTGCGCAGCGCTCCCGGCGGCTCCAGGGCGGTCGGGCGGCCGGGGCGGTGATCCCAGTGCACGACACCGGCGTGCGCCGACCTGGTGAGCAAGCCTTCCGGCTGGATCAGTTGCGAACTTAGCCCAGGTCCGGGGCTCGCAGGCGGCGTGTTCCCCGATCGTGTCGGCGGAACCACGCTGGTGGGCGGGTATCGATCGGGGAGTCGCCGCGAGGGCGGACGCGGTGCCGGGAGAGGCGGGGGACTGCACCGGTCGGGGAGCGGCTGTCCAGTGCGGAAGCGTCACCAGGAAAACGGGCCCGCACCGATCGGTGAGCCACCGGGAGCGCGGATGCCGTGCCGGAAGGGGCGGGGGACTGCCGCGATCGGGGAGCGGCTGTCCAGTGCGGAAGCGTCCCCAGGAAAACCGGCCCGCGCCGATCGCGGAGCCGCCGTCCACTGCGGAAGCGGCACCAGGAAAGCCGGGGCCCGCGCCGATCAGCTAAGCGGCACCAGAGCCGTTCGGAGCATCAGGAACGAGCAGTCATCGGCACCGGGCAACAAGCAACACACCTCGGCTACGCGACAATCGGGCCCGACCGGGGGGATGATCGGGGCATGGCCGGGTTCAGGGCCCGTCACCGGCGGGCGGTTGCGGACGAGGCGCTGGTCCGCGCGCTTTTCGAGGAGCATGGGCGGGCGATGCTCGCCTACGCCACCCGGCTGCTCGGCGACCGCGCGGCGGCGGAGGACGTGGTGCAGGAGGCGCTCGTCCGCGCGTGGCGGAGTCCGGACAGCCTGGTCAACGGGCGCGGGTCGGTGCGCGGGTGGTTGCTCACCGTCGTGCGGAACCTGGTGATCGACCGGTTCCGGGCGAAGGAGGCGCGGCCGCAGGAGGTGGCCGAGTCGCCGTCGGGCGGGCCGGTCGAGCGGGATCATGCCGATCAGGTCGTGGACTCGATGGTGGTGCTCGCCGCGCTCGACGGGCTTTCTCCGGAGCATCGCGAGGTCCTCGAGCAGATGTATCTGCAGGGGCGCAGCGTCGCGGAGGCGGCGGAGCGGCTCGGGATTCCGCCGGGCACGGTCAAGTCCCGCTCGTATTACGGGTTGCGGGCGTTGCGGGAGGAGTTCCGGCGAGCGGAAGGGGTGGCCGGATGAACACAGCCGACGAGCACGTCGACCTGGCGGGGTACCTGACCGGTCAGCTCGCCTCGGGCGAGCAGCGCGACGTCGAGACGCATCTGGACGGCTGCGAGCGCTGCCGGGCGGAGGCCGCGTCTCTGCGGGAGGTGCAGAGTTTCCTCGGCGAATTGCCACCGGAGGCGTTGCTGGACGGGCCGCCGGTGGGGGCGGACTTGGTGTTGCAGCGGACCGTCGGCCAGGTCCGGGCGGAGTCGAGCGCGCGGGCGGGGCGGGGGCGGTCGATGGCGATCGTCGCCGCGGTCGTGGTGGCTGCGGTCGCGTTGGGCGTCGGGGTGATGGTGGGGCGGAGTTCGTCCGGGTCCGCGGTGGCCGTGCCGACTACGCCGCCGCCGACCAGCGCGGTTCCTGGCACGCGGGTCGTTTCCGGTGCGGATGCCAGCGGCAAGACCCGGCTGACCGCGAACATCGTCCCGCAAACCGGCTGGGTGCGCGTGGACGGCTCGGTGACGGGCATTCCGGCTGGACAGAAATGCCTGCTCGTCGTGCTCAGCAAGAACGGCGAGCGGCAGGTCGCGGGCGGCTGGATGGTCTCGGAGCGGGCGGCGCGGGACGGCGCGTACCTCTACGGAACGGCGGTGATCGATCCGGCGCAGGTGGCGGCGGTGGTCATCGAGAACACCGCCGGGCACCGGTTCGTCGAGGCGGACGTCAGCTGAACCGCCGGTCGAGCCATTCGCGGGCGGACTGCCACGGCTCGTCGGCCGGGTCGATCAGCCGGAAGTGGTCGACGCCGGGAAGTTCGACGTAGTCTACGTCGTCGCCGGCCGCTGTCGCCGCGGCTATGTAGTCGCGGTTGTGCGCAGCGGGGACCCGGACGTCGGCGTCGCCCTGCACGACCAGTTGTGGGCAGCCGAGCGGGAGCTGCTGGATCGGCGACGCCGCGGGGTCGTCGCCGGTCAAGAACAATCCGGCGGCGCCTTCGCCCAGTTCCTCGGCCCGGGCGCGCGGGACGTCGGTGATCGGGGCCAGCGCGACGACCCCGGAAAGTCCGCCGGCCAGCAGCGCCAGGTGTCCGCCCGCGGAGTGTCCGATCGCGACCGTCGGCAGCTCGGCCGGTCGGTCGACGGCGGCGATCGCGGCGCGCACGTCGTCCAGGGTTCGCGGCCAGCCGCCGGTGTCGCCGTCGATGCGGCGGTACTCGACGTTCGCCACGTACCAGCCCGCGGCGACCAGGTCGGCGGCCATCGGGTCGAGCTGGTGCAGGTCGTGCCGGGCGCGCCACCATCCGCCGTGCAGCAGGATCGCGGTGCCTCGCCCGCCCGGGGTGCCGTGGAGTTCGACGAACTGGCTGGGCTCGCTGCCGTAGCGGAGGGTCTCCATGCTGGCCATTAGATCACCATCGCGCCAGCCGTTCGTGCACTCGTGCCAGCCCTTCGTGCGCCGCGCGATACGCCTCGTACAGGCCGGTCAGGTCCGTGTCCGGGGTGAAGGTGCGCTCGACGGCGACGGTCGCGGCGGCGGCAGTTTTGACGTCCGGGTACCGGTCCGCGCCGACTGCGCCGAGCAGGGCGGCACCGAGCGCTGCGCTGTCGTGCACGCGGAGGCGTTCGACGGGGCGGGACAGCGCGTCGGCGTGGAGCTGGGTCCAGAGGTCGCTGCGTGCGCCGCCGCCGGAGAAGGTGACGGACGGAAGGGTTTCGCCGCAGGCTTCTTCGACGGTTTCCAGCACGTGCCGTGCGGAGAACGCGACTCCGGTGAGGACGGCTCGCGACAGGTCCGCGGTGGTGGTGGACGAGGTCAGCCCGAGGAAGCTGCCGCGCAGATCCGGATCCCACAGCGGGGCGCGTTCGCCTTGCAGGTGCGGCAGGAAAACCACTCCGGGCCTGCCGTCCGCGGCGGAAGCGAACACGTCCGGCACGGACAGTCCGGACGCTCGGCTCCACCAGCGCACCGCGTCGCCCGCTGCTTGCGTTGGTCCGGCGTGCACGACGAGATCGCCGCGGGGCGGGAAGGTGACCAGGCCGCGGACCGATTCGTGCCGGTGCGAGGCGGCCGCGACGACCAGCGAGGTCCCGCAGGTGACCATCGCACGGCCCGGTTCTGTTGTGCGGGTACCGAAAACGGCGCCGAACGCGTCCATGGTCCCGACGACAACCGGGGCGTCGCCCAGCACGGCGGCGTGACCGAGAGGTTCCTCGGGAGCGAGCAGTTCCGGCAGCCGGTCGCCGAGTCCGTCCACGAGCGCGACCGCTTCGGGCAGATAACCCGACGCGCCCGCGATGCGCACGCCGGACAGCGGGTCGGTCGCGACGCGTCCGGTGAGCCGCGCGCCGATGAAGTCCTTGGGGCTCAGCATCCATCGCGCACGGGACCACAGCTCCGGCAGCTCGCGCGCGAACCACGCGGCGCGGGCCCCGGCGAACGACGCATCGAGCACGATCGGCCCGCCCCAGATGCGTTTTTTGTCCTCGTCGGTGAAGCGTGCATCGAGTTCCGCGGCGAGCTCCGCGCAGCGCTGGTCCTGCCAGATCACCGCCGGGGTAAGCGGCCGCAGGTCTCGGTCGACGAGAAGGTGGGTGTTGACCTGGCTGACGATCCCGGCCGCGCGCACCGCGCCGGCGGGGAGTCCGGAAAGGACCGTGTCGAGCGCGGTTTCCGTTGCGTGCCACCAGTCTTCCGGGTCCTGCTCGGCCCAGCCGGGACGCGGCCGCGCGATCGGGTAGGGCACCGAGTGCGCCGCGAGTTCCCGGCCGTCCGGCGCGAACGCCGCGACTTTCACCGCGGTCGTGCCGACATCGATGCCGAGCAGAGCTTCTTCGTCCATGCCACAGGGGTACCAGGAATTCGCTACCGTCGGAGCATGACCTCTGCCGCGGAGAATTACCTGCGCGACTACCACGATCGCAAACCGGACGCGATGTCCGTGCTGATCGAGTCCGGCCGGGTGACCGGGGACGGCCGGACGAGCTACGAGGTGCTGGCCGACCGGGTCGCGCCCGCGCGCCGGGTGCTCGATCTCGGCTGCGGCGACGGTGCGCTGCTGGCCGTTTTCGCCCGCCGTGGCGCGGAAAAGCTCGCTGGTGTGGACCTGTCCTCGGGGCAGCTGGACCTTGCCCGACAACGGCCCGAACTGGCCGACGCGAAGCTGCACCACGGCCGCGCGCAGGAACTGCCGTTCGAGGATGACAGCTACGACGCGGCTGTGTCGCACATGGCCTTCATGCTCATGGACGACCCCGAGGCGGTCGCCGCCGAGCTCGCGCGGGTGCTAGTTTCGCGCGGGACCTTCGCGTTGGTCGTCGGCGGTCCCGAATCGACGGGCGCGACGCCGGTGTTTCTCGAATTGGCCCGGCCGTTGTTCCGCGAGGTGCCCGAGGAACGACGGGCGACCTACACCGCCGAGCGGCGCACATCGAACCGCGAGGGGATCGACGAGGTGCTCGCTCCGGCCGGGTTCGCGCCGGTTTCCTGGGAGCCGTACGAGATCGACCTGACCGCCGCGCCGGACGAGGTGTGGACGTTGTGCTGCGAATCGTATTACTCGACCGACACCCTCGATGCCGCTCAACTGGCCCGGCTCCGCTCGGCCTTCTTCGCCGAAACCGAGCACCTGCGCACCGCGGACGGCCTCCTTCCGGCGGGGCTGTGCGTCAACCTGGCGAAAACGGAACTGCTGAAGTGACCGTTCGCGCTACCGTCTCGGACATGATGACGCCTGCTGAAGAGTTCCTCCGCGATTTTCACGACCGGAACCCGGCAGCCGCGTCCGAACTGGCCGAGCGGGGCCGGGTCGACGGACGCTCGGTGTACGAGGCGTTCGCCGACCACGTCGGCAAGCCGGACAGCGTGCTCGACCTCGGCTGCGGGGACGGCGCGCTGCTGGCGGTGCTCGCCGGTCGCGGTACCGGAAAGCTCGCCGGCATCGACCTTTCCGCCAAGCAGCTGGAGGTCGCGCGCGCCCGGGCCGGGCTCGCCGACGCGGACCTGCGACCCGGCCGCGCGCAGGAGCTGCCGTTCGAGGGCGACAGCTACGACGCGGTCGTGTCGCACATGGCGCTGATGCTCATGTCCGATGTCGAGAAGGTGATCGCCGAGACCGCCCGCGTGCTGCGGCCCGGCGGCGCCTTCGTGATCGGCGTGGGCGGCGGCGGGACCGACGCCCTCGAGGTGTTCCTGAAGGTCGCCCGGCCGCTCTTCGCGGTAGTGGCCGAGGACCGGCAGGTACCGACCTCCGGCGACCCGCGCAGCCGCACCCGCGAAGGCCTCGACGCGCTGCTCGGCCCGGCCGGATTCGCGCCGGTCGAATGGCACCAGCTGCGGGTGGACCTCTCCGGCACGCCGGATTCGGTCTGGCAGACCTGCCACGACACCTACTACCAGGTCGAAGCCCTGGACGAGACGCAGCTGCTGGGGCTGCGGACCGCGTTCAAGGTGGCGTCCCGGCCGCTGGTGACCCCGGACGGCACGCTCCCGGCCGGGGCGCTCGTCAACGTGGCGACGACACGGCTGACCTGACCGGTGCGCCGAACCACTGCGTGAGCGCGGTTCGGAGCGCTTCGACGTCCGGCTCGGCGTCGGTGGAGGACCAGGCGACGTAACCGTCTGGACGGATGAGCAGCGCGGTGGGTGCGCCGCCGGTCGCCGTGGTGGACACGGTGGTGACGCGGTCTTCCCATGGGGCGGCGACGTCGGCGAGCACTGCGCCGGGCGTCAGGTCCAGCAGTACCGGGCGCGCGGCTTGGTACGCGGCGGTCAGCGGGCCTGGGTCGGCGAGCGGCAAGTCGGGAGCCCACCGGCCGCTGTCCGGGTCGGTGCCGTAGTGGATGTCCGCGCCGGACATCAGGTCGGCGATGTGCTGCCGCGTATCCGGAGAGTCGAGCAGTTCGACGAAGAATTCGCGCAGCGCGGTGACTTCCGGGCCGGGAGCGACGAGCGCGCTCTGCGCCTGGGTGTGCATTACGACGCGCTCGCTCACCGGGCGGCGTTCGGCCTCGTAGCTGTCGAGCAGCCCCGGCGGAGCCCAGCCCCGCACCTCCGCGGCGAGCTTCCACGCGAGGTTCGCCGCGTCCTGCAGACCGAGGTTGAGCCCCGGGCCGCCGAGCGCGGAATGCACGTGGGCCGCGTCGCCGACCAGCAGCACCCGGCCCCGCCGGTAGGTCTCGGCGATCCGGGTGTTGCCGCCGGACAGCCTGCGCGACAGGAACGGACCGGGCCCGGACGGCGGTTCGAGCGGCAGATCGACCCCGAGCACCCGCTGCACGCTCGCGCGCAGTTCTTCCATGGTCAGCGGATCGTCCTCGGCGAAATCGGCGGCACCGCTGTGTTCGGTGACCGACAGCGCCGGGTTCGCCGGATCGAACGGCGCGAACACGAACAACCCGGTTTCCGTCCGGTGGTGCTGGAACGGCGGGATGACGCCGGTCTCCAGCTTCAGCCCGCCGGTCACCGGATCGACGAAGGACTGCGGGATCCGCACATTCGCGCTGCGGGACACGGTTTCGTCCCAGCTGACGCCGGGGAAGTCGATCCCGGCGAGCTTGCGCACCGTGCTGCGTCCGCCGTCCGCGCCGACCAGGTACTCAGCGGCGAGTTCGTAGGGCCCGTCCGGTCCCTGCACCTGCACGGTCACCGAGTTCTCGTCCTGGGTGAAGCCGGTGATTTCGTGGCCGCGGCGGAGATCGGCGCCGAGCGCGCGGACGTGCTCGATCAGCATCTGCTCCAGTTCGTGCTGCGGCTTCGGCAGGATGTACATCGGATTTCTGGGCAGATCGGCGAATTCGACCGGGAACGCGCCGAAGACGAACCGCGGGACCGGCGTGGGTTCGGGGATCTCGGCGAGCTTCTCGAACAGCCCGCGCCGGTGCAGCAGCGGCACCACCTGGCCGACGAGACCGTTGGCACGGCGCAGCCCGTCAGGTTCGGCGAGCCGTTCGAGGACGATGGGGCGGACCCCGGCGAGGCAGAGTTCGGCGGCGAGCATCAGGCCGTTCGGCCCGGCGCCCGCGATGACGATGTCGGACATGGGGATCTCCTTGCGGGATCAGGGAAGCACCTCGGCGAGCGTGTCGAACGCCCGGTGCACGATGGCGGTCAGGTCCGCGGACGGGGCGGTGCGCAGCCACTCCTGGATGACTGCCCGCAGCACGCCGCCCGCGGTGGTGGCGATGAGCTGGACGCGGAGATCGTGGACGTCCGCGCCGAGGCGTTCCGAGATCGCCTCGGCCAGTGCTTCTTCGGCCGCGACATTGGCTTTGAGGAATTCGCCCGCCAGCGCGGGTTCGGCGATCATGGCCTGGACGCCGGCCGTCCATTGCGGATCGTTGCCGCCGCCGGGGGAGGTGCCGCGGTCGGCGTCGAGCTGCATGAGCGACGCCTCCCGCAGCGCGGTCCACAGCGGTTCCGACGCCGGGCGCGCGCGGAGGTGATCAGCGATCCCGCGAGCCCGGTCCTGGTGCCGGGCGACGATCGCTTCGGCCTTGCTGGAGAAGTAGTTGTTGACGGTGCGCGGCGAAACTCCCGCTTCGCGGGCGATGTCCTCGATTGTCACGTTCGACAGACCGCGCTCGACTGTGAGCCGGACTGCCGCCCAGGAGATGTCGACCCGGGTCTCTTGGCGGCGGCGGTCTCGCAGGTTCGGTCGCTCGGTCATGAGACCACCATAGCGCGCTACTTGCGTGACGCGCAAAGTTTGCGTGTTACGCAAGTTTGAGGGCACGGAGAAGCCCGGGGCACGGATGCCCCGGGCTTCGCCGACGCGTCAGTCCTTCGTGCTCTTGAACGCGTCCTTGACCTTCTCGGCGGCCTGCTTGAGGTTGCCCTTGCCCTGCTCCGCCTTGCCTTCGGCCTGCCACTGCTCGTTGTCCGTGGCGTTGCCTACGGCTTCCTTGGCGCGGCCCTTGAGCTCTTCGGCCTTGTTCTCGGCTTTGTCGTTCACGATGGGTCCTCCCTTTCGTGCCTCGCGCTTCGGCTACCCGCTCTGCCGGGCGCCAAACTCGCGAATCGGTGCCCGGCGCGAACCGCCTCGAAACCTCGCAACCGACGTCGGCGAAGCGGCGGATTTCCCTTTGCGGTGAACGCGTTCTGTCCAGTTGCGAAGGAGTTCCCGGTCGCCGCACTGGTGAAATCGACCGAGTCAGGCTCGGCGTCGAGTGACCTAGGGCAGCACCCGGCACAGCGCCGCCAGCGCGCCCGACCACGCGCTGGCCGACGGGGTGCTGTAGCCGATCACCAGGGCGTCGCGGTCCGCGGGCACGTCGGGATGGCGGAACGCGCCGAGCCCGTGCATGGCCAGCCCCTGCCACGCGGACCCCTGCACCACCGCGTCTTCCTCGCCGGACGGGACGTCCACCAGCACCTGCAAACCGGCGGACAGCCCGGTCACCCGCGTGTTCGGTGCGTGCTCGGCCAGTGCCGCGACGAGCTGGTCGCGCCGGCGGCGGTAGTGCAGCCGCATCGCGCGGATGTGCCGGTCGTAGCTGCCCGAAGTGATGAATTCGGCCATGGCGAGCTGGTCGAGCACGCCGGAGAACGGGTCGCGGTCGCCCTTGACCTCAGCGGCGGCCCTGGCGATCCGCGGCGGCAGCACCATCCAGCCCAGCCGGAGGCCAGGGGCGAGCGCTTTGCTTGTGGTGCCAAGGTAAATCACGTGCTCCGGGTCGAGTCCCTGCATCGCGCCGACCGGGCTGCGGTCGTAGCGGAACTCGCCGTCGTAGTCGTCCTCCAGCACCAGGCCGCCGGTCCGGCGCGCCCAGTCCACCACCGCGGCACGGCGATCCGGATGCAGCGCGACGCCGGTGGGGAACTGGTGCGACGGCGTCAGCAACACCGCGCCGACGTCGGGCAGGTCGTCGAGGCGTTCGACTTTTGCGCCGTCGCCGTCCACCGGCAACTGCGGGGTGTCGAGACCGACCTTCGCGAGATGCGCGCGATGTACTTGCAGGCCGTACGACTCGACGGCGACTGCTCGCGTTTCACGTTGCTTCAGTACTTCGGCGAGCACGATGAGACTGTGCGACGTACCGGTGCAGAGCATGATCTGGTCCGGGTGTGCGCGTACGCCGCGCGTACGGGCGAGGTACGCGGCTACGGCTTCGCGTAGCTCTGGACGGCCGTACGGACCGCCGTAGCCGAACGCGTCGTCTGGCGCGTCGGTCAGGGCGCGGCGCGCGGCTTTAAGCCAGTCTGCGCGGGGGAACGCGGACAGATCGGGTTGTCCGGGGCGTAGGTCGTGCACGATTCGGTGTCGCGAAGCAGGCTTCGGCACGGCCGGTGCGGGCGCGATCTCGGAGCGCGGGGCAACCCGGGTTGCGGCGCCTTGCCGCGCGGTGAGCCAGCCTTCGGCGACGAGTTCCGCATACGCTTGCGCCACGGTGTTCCGGGCGATTCCGAGATCCGCGCCGAGCGTGCGGCTGGACGGCAGTTTCGCGCCCGGGGTGAGCCGTCCGGTGCGGATGGCGTCCCGCAGGGCCTCCATCAGACCGTCGCGCAGGCGAGGCCCGCGCAGGTCGAGGTGGAGGTCTTCACTCAGCGAACTGGCCCACTCCGCGCGCACGGAAATGGACCATAACAGAGTGCCAATCGCTCGTAGGGTCGAAGTTATGACAACGACAGAACGACTTCCGGTGCAACCGCCCCGCCTCAAGATGGCGGAACTGGCGCCCGAGGCCTACAAGACGATGATCCGCCTCGACGCCGCGACCCGGCACGGCCTCGACCCGGCGCTGCGGCAGCTGGTGCTGATCCGGGCGTCGCAGATCAACCACTGCGCCTTCTGCATCGACATGCACTCGAAGGACGCGTTGGCCGCGGGCGAAACGAGCGAGCGCGTCATCCAGCTTTCCGCATGGGAGGAGTCGAAGCACTTCTACACGGCGAAGGAGGTCGCCGCGCTGGAGCTGACCGAAGCGGTCACCGTGCTCACCGACGGCTTCGTGCCCGACGACGTCTTCGCCCGTGCCGCCGAGCATTTCGAGGACGCCGAACTGGCTCAGCTGATCGCGACGATCACCGTGATCAACGCGTGGAACCGGTTCGCGGTCACGACGCGGATGGTGCCCGGCGAATACGTTCCGGGGAAGCACTGACCTGGTGGTCTGGACCACTATGTGAGCAGGATCGCGGGACGGCATACCGCCGGTTTGCCCGGCGAAGGGAAAAGGGCGCCCGGGGTTTCGGGTGCCCTTTTCCGGGATTGGTGACTTAACCGATCCAGCGTGATTACTGAGTGTGCTTGGCTGGCCTGGTGCATCCAGAGGTGGCCAAGTAAGCAGCTGCTTAACTGCAAGGTGGGCAATGGTTTGGTGTCTTCTTGACCGCTTGTGACGGTGACTACTGACGGTGAGATTTACCCGCGAGGGTGAGGTCGATTCCGGATGCCGTAGTTAGCGTGGTCGGCGCGATCCAGGGACGGTTTCCCGGATCGCGTCCGCTCTCGCTGAAATGGGGTTCCGTGATGACCCGGGGTGACGCACCGGTGGTCTGGCTGATTGCCGGCACCCGGCCGGAGGCGATCAAAATGGCGCCGGTCGTGCAGGAGATGCGCCGGCCCGGACGGCTGGACCCGGTGCTCGTCGCGACCGGGCAGCATCCGGAGCTGGTCGACCAGGTGCTCGCCGCGTTCTCGCTGACCCCGGACCTGCGGCTCACCCTGAACCGGGTCGACGGCGGTCAGCCCGAACTGTTCTCGCAGCTGGTCACCGGCCTCGACGCGCTCGCCGCGCAGCGTCCGCCCGCGGCGGTGCTCGTGCAGGGCGACACGACGTCCACTGTGGCCGGTGCGATGGTCGCGTTCTGGCGCAAGATTCCCGTGGTGCACCTGGAAGCCGGGCTGCGCTCGTTCGATCTGCAGTCGCCGTTCCCGGAGGAGCTGAACCGGCGGCTGGTCACGCAGACCGCGAGCCTGCACCTGGCCCCGACTCCGGCGGCCGCGCAGAACCTACGTGCCGAGAGCATCGACGACAGTGTTCTCCTGGTCACCGGAAACACTGTGGTGGACGCGATTTCCCGGGTGACGGACCGTGGAGTGTCCTTTGCCGACAGTGCGGTCGCCGACTTGGTCGAGTCGGCGACGCGGGGCGAGTGCCGGTTGGTTCTGGTGACCGCGCATCGCCGGGAGTCCTGGGGCGAGCCGTTGACGCGCATTCTGTCCGCTGTGGACACGCTGCTGGCGCGGCATCCGGACGTTCGCGTGCTGCTGCCGATGCATCCGAATCCGGCTGTGCAAGAGGCGGTGCGCGAAGCGCTGGCTGGCCACCCGCGCGCGGTGCTGACCCCGGCGTTGCCGTATGAGCAGACCGCGGCGGCGATCGCGGCGAGTTCGCTTGTGCTGTCGGATTCCGGTGGCATTCAAGAAGAAGCCCCGACGTTCAAGGTTCCGGTGCTGGTGCTGCGGGACACGACGGAACGGATGGAAGCCGTCAACGCCGGGTGTGCGAAGCTCGTCGGAACGGACGCCGACCTCATTGTGGACACCGCGTCGAAGCTGTTGACCGATCCGGCGCAGCGGGCGGCGATGAGCACGCGCGCCAACCCGTTCGGCGACGGCCGGGCTGCGGAACGCACCGAACAGGCGGTGGCCTGGCTGCTCGGGCTCACCGCTGAATTGCCGGAGCCGTTCGTCCCGGAGCGGGTTGAGGTCGTGCAGTGAAGCAACGATTCCCGGCGTGGTTGCGGCTCGGGATGATTGTTGTCGCGGTGGTCAGCCTGGTGGGCGGAATCGTCGTGGTGGTCTCGGACGACGGCTCCGGTTCGGAAGCGGCGTCTCCGATCGAACCGGTGCTGCGGCAGCCGAAAATCGGCCTGGCCGGCCCGGGCGGGCGGGACGACCGGCGCACGTTGGTGCTCTTCGACGACGGGCGGCGGTTGCGGCCGAGTCCGCCTGCGACCCAGGTCGCCGAGGAGGCGCAGGCCAACGCGATCCAGACGGCGAACCTCGTTTCCCGTTCGACTGCTTGGCGAATGCTGCCCGCCGCTGACTACCGGAGCGGCCAGCTGGACGAGTACCAAGCGGTCGTCTACGTCGGCACGGTCTACGACGCGCAGCTCCCGTCCGCGTTGCTGGACGACCTGAGCCGGACCCGGCTGCCGGTGGTGTGGATGGGCAGCAACATCTGGCAGCTGTTCGATCACACGCCGGCGCTCGCCGGAAAGTGGGGTTGGACGTGGGCTCCGTTCCGGGAGGACAAAGTCACGACGGTGTCCTATCGGGACACTGACCTGCGGCGAGATCCCAATGCCGGCATCAATGTCGTGGGCGTGCGGGTGACGTCGCCGAAGACGAAGGTGCTGGCGCAGGCGAGGTCCGCTGAGGGAGTGTCGTCGCCGTGGGCGGTCCACAGTGGATCGTTCACCTATCTCGCCGAAGTGCCGTATTCGTACGTCGGTGCGGGTGATCGTTATCTGGCCGCCGCGGACATTCTCCTTGGCGTGCTCGCGCCGGACGCTCCGGCGCGTCGACGTGCTCTCGTGCGGATCGAGGACATCGGTCCGCGCACACCGCCTGCTGAAGTCCGGGCGATCACCGACTACCTCAGCGGGCACGGCGTGCCGTTCTCGCTGGCGGTGTATCCGTATTACGCGGACCCGCGTGGTGCGGCGAACGGCGGTAAGCCGACGTTCGCGCGACTGGTGGACAGTCCGGAACTTGTTGCGGCACTGCTCGATGCGGTCGCGCGGGGCGGAACCTTGGTGATGCACGGCTACAGTCACCAGTACGGTGCGACCGACAATCCATACTCGGGAACCAGCGCCGCGGACTACGAGTTCTATCGCGCGACCGTCGACCACCAGGACAACGTGCGGCTCAGCGGACCGGTGCCGGAGGATTCGCCGGAGTGGTTCCGCGGCCGCGTCGCGACTGGTCTCGCCGAGTTCGACCGGGTCGGGCTGCCTCGGCCGGATGCGTTCGAGTTCCCGCATTACGGCGGGTCCGCTGTGGACTATCAGGAGGCGGGCCGGGTCTTCCCGATGCGGTACGACCGGGGAAGCTACTACGCCGGCCAGTGCGACGGCGGCCATTGTGGACGGACCGACGTGTCCTATCGCGAGGTATACGGCCAGTTCTTCCCGTATCCGGTCCGCGACGTCTACGGGACTGTCGTGGTGCCGGAGAACGTCGGGAACGTGGCTCCGGCCAAGTTCAACCAGCACGCCGCCCGCACCGCCGACGACATCCTGGCCGACGCGAAAACCCATCGCGTGGTGACCGACAGCGTCGTCAGTTTCTACTATCACTCGTTTCTCGGCATCGGCGACCTCCGGAAGGTGGTCGAAGGCATCGAGGGGCTCGGCTATCGCTTCGTGTCCCCGGCCGCCGTCGCTGCTTGAGTTTGTTCTGGAAGGAAAAGAAATGTCTGTCACCCGGGTCGCTCCTGCCGTCGTGTCCGCCGCCGCGATCGGTGTCGCGCCGTTCCACGGGGTGCTGTGGTTTGTCCTGTCAGCGGCCGGATTCGTCGCGATGGCGTTCACCGTCCGTTCGGTCCGGCTGCGTGCCAGCGGTTCCCGGGGCCGGCACACGGCATGACGCAGCCGTGGTGGTTCGTGCTGCTGCTCTGCTGGTGGCCGGTCCACAACCTGGTACTGGCGGCCTTCGCCTGGCGCGCACCGCGGCCCGCGACTGAACGCGCGTCGCGTCCGTTGCTGTTCTGGATCGTTATTCCGGCGTTGAACGAAGAACGCGTTATCGCCAACACGGTGCGCAACGCGTTACGGCTGGGAACGCCCGAAACTCCGGTGCGAGTGCTGGTGATCGATGACGGATCTGATGACGCTACGCCAGAGGTCGTCGCGGGCATCGCTGATGATCGGTTGCATGTGCTGCGGCGTGACTTGCCGCAGGCGCGACGCGGAAAGGGCGAAGCGCTCAACGCGGGTTATCGCTACATCGACGCCATTGCCGAGCGGGAGGGCACGGTTTCCCAGACTGTCGTGGGCATCATCGACGGTGACGGGCGCGGCAGCGCGGGGCTGCTCACTGAGGTGGCGGCGATGCTGCGCAGCCGCGGCGTCGGTGCGGTGCAGTGTCGGGTGCGAATCCACAATAGACACCGGTTGCTGGCGTTGTTGCAGGACTTGGAATTCGGCGCGATCGCGGATGCTTCGCAGTCGTTGCGGGACGTGCTCGGCAGTGTCGGGATGGGCGGCAACGGGCAGTTCACGCGACTGTCCGTGTTGCGGAAGTTCGGGCCGTCTCCGTGGAGCGACTGCCTGGTCGAGGATCTTGAACTGGGCCTGCGGCTGCACCTGGCCGGAGTGCGGATCCGGTACACGCAACGGGCTTGGGTGACCCAGCAGGGGCTGGAAGACGCGCGCCGCCTGCTTCGGCAGCGGACCCGGTGGGCGCAAGGGAATCTTCAGTGTTCACGGCATTTGCGCAGTCTCGCGACCTCTCGATTCATTGCCGGGACCGGATTGTTCGACTTCCTGGTCTACCTGGTCGTGCCGTGGCTGACTGTTCCGCTGTCGTTGATCGCCGCGGGGCTGCTGGTGATCGTGCCGGCGGCGTTGCTGACCGGGAACACGTTCGGCGGGTTGGTCGCGGAGACCGGGAACCTGGCGCAGGCGGTGGCGTGGTGGCTGGCTGCCTTGCTGCTGCCCGGGATCATGTGGGCGATCGTCTACTTTGTCCGGTTGCGCGACGAACCCCTGCATCGGGCGTTGCTGGCCGGGTTGTGCTATCCGGCGTTCCTGTTGCTCGGCGTGCTGGCGACGTGGCGGGCGGTGTTCCGGATCGTCTTGAAGCGGAACGTGTGGGCGAAAACGGAAAGGCTGGCAGAGTTGCCAGCCTGACCGTCCTCAGAGAGTGCGCAGCAGTCGCACGGGGTTTTCGATGCAGTCGGCGACGAAGCGGAGGAATCCGCCCGCGGTGCCGCCGTCGCAGACGCGGTGGTCGAACGCCAGCGTCAGCTCGGTGATCTTGCGCGCGGTGACCTGACCGTCCACAATCCACGGCCGGTCGATGATGCGGCCGATGCCGAGGATCGCCACCTCCGGGTAGTTGATGATGGCGGCCGAACCGTCCACTCCGAACACGCCGTAGTTGTTCACGGTGAACGTGCCGCCGGTGAGGTCGGCAGGAGCGAGACGTCCGGCGCGGGCCTGTTCGGTGCGGTCGGCGAGCGCGGCGGAGAGGTCTTCCAGGGTGTGCTGGTGCGCGTTCTGGACGACCGGGACGACCAGACCGCGGTCGGTCTGCGCGGCGAATCCGAGGTGTACCGCGGACGGGATGACGATCTCGTCGCCTTCCAGATGCGCGTTCAGCTCGGGGAATCGGCGCAGCCCCGTGACGGCGAACCGGCCTATGAGCGCGAGCAGGCTGATCTTCGGGGCGTGCGGATCGCTGTTGAGCGCGGTGCGCAACTGAAGCAGTTCGGTCGCGTCGACATCCACCCAGACGGTCGCCTCGGGGATCTCGCGGCGGGAGCGGGCGAGTTTGTCGGCGACGGTTTTGCGCAGGCCGCGCAGGGGGATTCGTTGCTCGTCCGAGGTGGTGGCTGCTGGGGTTTCGGTGGCGGCGATCGCGCGTTCGACGTCGGCGCGGCTCACGATGCCGTCGGTGCCGGTTCCGGTGAGCGTGTGAAGGTCTACTCCGGACTCGCGGGCGAGGCGGCGGACCAGCGGCGACACGACACGAATACGGTCCGAAGTGGACTTTGGCGCAAGAACCGGTGCGGTCGTCGGCGCCTTGGTGCCGCGCGGCCGCCGCGCGCGCCGAGTGCGGGTTTGGCTGGTGCCGTATCCGATCAGGACGTTCCCGCTGCCCTCCGGCGTCACGACGCCGGGTTCGGTGAAGTCCGCGGCACTGTCCACTGTGATCAACGGGCTGCCGACAGTCAGTACTTCGCCCGCTGCTCCGTGCAGGGTCGCGACTCGGCCCGCGAACGGCACCGGAACCTCGACGCTCGCCTTCGCGGTCTCGACCTCCACGACGGTCTGGTCCACGGTGACGGTGTCGCCGACCGCGACGTGCCACGCGACGATCTCCGCCTCGGTCAGGCCTTCGCCGAGGTCCGGCAGTTTGAAGACGGCCATCACTTCTCCCCGTCGAGCGGTGCCGCGTCGTCCCACTGGAGGCGTTCGATCGCGTCCAGGATCCGGTCGACGCCCGGCAGGTGGTGCTGTTCCAGATTCGGTGCGGGATAAGGAATGTCGAATCCGGCGACGCGCAGCACCGGCGCTTCCAGGTAATGGAAACAGTGCTCGGAAAGCTGCGCGGCGACTTCGGCGCCGTAACCGCAGAATCGGCTCGCCTCGTGCACCACGATCGCGCGACCGGTGCGCTGCACGGACGCGGCGACTGTTTCCAGATCGAATGGCGCGAGGCTGCGAAGATCGATTACCTCGGCGTCGTAGCCTTCTTCGGCGGCCGCATCGGCAGCTTCGAGCGTGGTGCCGAGTGCGCCGCCGTAGGAAATGAGGGTGACGTCGCTGCCCGCGCGGCGAATCACCGCTTTGTCGAGACCGGGCGAACGGCGTTGCGGGTCAACGGTTCCCTTTTCCCAATACCGGCGCTTGGGTTCCAGGAAAATGACCGGGTCCGGGCTGTCGATCGCTTCGCGGAGCAGGGTGTAGGCGTCGTCCGGCGTGGCCGGGGTGACGACGCGCAGGCCGGCCGTGTGCGTGTAGTAGACCTCGGACGAGTCGCAGTGGTGCTCGACGCCGCCGATGCCGCCGCCGTAGGGCACGCGGATCACCACGGGCAGTTCGACCTGGCCCTTGGTGCGGTTGCGGAGTTTGGCGAGGTGGCTGGTGATCTGCTCGAACGCGGGGTAGGCGAACGCGTCGAACTGCATCTCGATCACCGGGCGCAGGCCGTTCATCGCCATCCCGATCGCGGTGCCGACGATGCCCGATTCGGCGAGCGGCGAGTCGAAGACGCGAGCGTCGCCGAAGCGCACGGCGAGTCCGTCGGTGACGCGGAAGACGCCGCCGAGCGTGCCGACGTCCTCGCCGAAGACGAGCACGCGTTCGTCCTCGGCCAGTGCGTCGGCGAGCGCGCGGTTGAGCGCCCCGGCGAGCGACAGCGTCGTGTCCAGAGTGGCGGTCATGCCTGGTCCTCGGTGTTCTCGTGCGCCAGTTCGGCGGCCTGCTGGCGCAACGCGGCGGTCGGTTCGGCGTAGACGTGCCGGAAGAGGTCCGCCGGGTCGAGCTCGGTGTCGACGTTCATCCGCTCGCGCAGCGCCGCTGCTTCTTCTTCGGCGCGTGCGTCGATCTCCTGCTGCACCTTGTCGTCGAGGAGGCCGCGGTCGGTGAGGTACTGCTTGAGGCGGCTGATCGGGTCGCGCGTGAGCCACTGCTCCACTTCGGCCTTCTCGCGGTAGCGCGTCGCGTCGTCGGCGTTGGTGTGCGACTCCATGCGATAGGTGACAGCTTCGATGAGCGTCGGTCCTTCGCCAGCCGCGGCGCGTGCGACAGCCTGCTCGACGACAGCGTGTACGGCGGCAGCGTCGTTGCCGTCAACGAGCACGGAGGGCATGCCGTAGCCGACGCCCTTGTACGCGAGCGAAGGAGCGGCGGTCTGCTTCTCGAGCGGGACGCTGATGGCGTAGCCGTTGTTCTGTACGAGGAAGACCACCGGTGCCTTCCAGACAGCGGCGAAGTTCAGCGCTTCGTGCGTGTCGCCTTCGCTGGTGGCACCGTCGCCGACGAGAACGAGCGAGACCGTGTCCTCGCCCTTCACACGCGCCGCGTGCGCGAAGCCGACCGCGTGCAGCGTGTTGGTGGCGAGAGGCGTGCACTGCGGGGCGACGTTGGCGCGGTACGGGTCGTAGCCGCAGTGCCAGTCGCCGCGCAGCAGCGTGAGCACCTCGACCGGGTCGACGCCGCGCGCGACGACGGCCATCGAGTCGCGGTAGGTGGGGAAAAGCCAGTCCTGCGGGCGAAGCGCGAGGATCGAGCCGATCTCGGCGGCCTCCTGCCCGCGCGCCGACGGGTACACCGCGAGCCGGCCCTGTTTGGTGAGCGCGGTGGCCTGGGTGTCGAAGCGGCGTCCGGAAACCATGCCGCGGTAGAGGCGGAGGAGGACGTCGTCCGCGGGCATCGCGAGCGCCGGGTCGGGCGCGGGCGTGCCGTCGGCGGTCACGAGGCCGAGCGGCTCGTCGCTGGGCAGGAAACAGGACGCGGCAGTGCGTTCCGTAGTGGTCACCGACAGCTCCCATCGACAAAGACGAGTAGGCCCTGATACTCGCTGTCGGGCGATCAGGGATCCAGACTTGACGGAGAACTGTGGAATGATGGCCTGGATGGCGGGTTGTAGTTGGACGATTGGCTTGCGAGGTAGCGCGGATGTCCCAGCCGAGTGGACAAATGGCAGCGGCGCTGGACGAGGTCGACCTGAAACTCATCGCTGAGCTGAAGAAAGACGGCCGTGCCTCGATGCGCGCCCTCGCCGAGCGCGCGCACATTTCGCGGGCCGGTTGCTACACGCGAGTGGAGCGGCTGCACCGCGAGGGCGTGATCACGGGGTACGCGGCGGTCACCGATCCGCGCCGGATGGGGCAGGGCCTGGCGGCGTACGTGTACTTGAAGGTCACGCAGAACTCGTGGCGCACGGTGAGCGCGGAGCTCAAGCACATCCCGGAAATCGAACACGGCGGCCTGGTGTCCGGCGACAACGACCTGATCCTGTTCGTGCGGACCCGCGACGCGGACAGCCTGCGGGACTTGGTGTTCGAACGGTTGCAGAACATGCCGGACGTGCTCTCGACGCACACCGTGCTGGTCTTCGACGAGCTGTGAGCCTTCGTCAGGCCGGTTTCACCAGGTAGACGGCGAGCTGGTAGACCCCGGTGGCTTCGAACGGCATCGGCGTGCGGCGGTATCCAGCGCGTTCGTAGAGGGCGATGTTGCGTTCGCTGGACGCACCGGTGAAGAGGACGAACTGCTTCGTCTCCGGCGGAGCGTGCCGCTCGGCGTGTTCGAGGAGGAGCCGCCCGAGGCCGCGCCCGGCGAGATCGGGCGCGACCATCAAACGGCCGATCTCCCAGCCGCCGTCCTCGACGGTGCGGGCGCGGACCGCCCCGACGAGCCGGTGTCCCTGTCGGACGATCCAGCTGCGCCAGGTCTTGATCGCCTCGCGGACCTCGGCGAGGTCCTCCCTCAGTGCGGGATGCTCCAGGGTGTTGTTGAGCAGGGCTTCCTGCACCCAGCAACACCGCTGGAGCACCATCAGCTCAGCGGCGTCGTCGGGGGTCGCGGGGAGCAGGGTCGCGCCGGGGAGGGTTTCGAGGTCCACCTGTTCTGTTCTAGCACCGGTTCAGGGGAGTCGGGGTTCACGAGCCAAGAACGAACTCCGTGCCGAACGGATCCTTGATGGTCACCATGCGTCCGTAGGGGCTGTCATGTGCCTCGACGACCTCTCCGCCGTGCTCGACCGCCCGTGCGCCTGCCGCGTCGGCGTCGGTGGCGAGGAGCAGGGTGCCCCAGGCCGGTGCCGCGGTGGACGGGTCGCCGAAGACGCCGCCGATTTCGTGGCCGTCCGGGCGGCGGAGGAAGGTGAAGTCGACGCCGGGCAGGTCGTCGTTGCCGTCGAGGGTGAAGGCGAAGACCTCGCAGTAGAAGTCGCGTGCTGGTTTGGGGGCTGGCGTGACGAGGTCGTTGCGCAGCAGAGTGCTGGGTTCGTTGACGAGGCGGGCACCGGGGAGCTCGCGGCCTTGCCAGAGCCCGAACCGCGCGCCGGTCGGATCTTCCGCGAGGGCGACGCGGGCGTGCTCTCCGTCGTCGTGGGGTTGGTCGAGGAGCTTGCCTCCCGCGTTGGTGACGGTTTTGGCGGTGCCGTCGCAGTCGTCGGTCGCGAAGTAGACGGTCCAGGCTGGTCGCGGGTCGGTTCCTTGGCGCAGGCCGGCGACGGGTAGGTCACGCAGCAGGCAGTGGTCGCCGTCGAAGGTCCAGCCGAGGACAGCGCCGTAGAAGCGCTGCGCGCGGTCCAGGTCTGGCACGGCGAGGTCGATCCAGGTCGGGGTGCCGAGCGGCTGGTTGCGGTCGACGGTGCTCATCGGGGTCCCTTCGTCGGTGATGGCGGCGACGCTAGGGCCGATCGCGGACAGCTGCGGTCCTCGGCCGCTCACCATGTGAGAGGCAGTGGCCGCGCCCGGCCCGGGGCACGCATTCTGGAGGGGCACCCCGGATCTGGAATGGCAGGCGAGAATGAGCACGTCCCCGCTCGAAAACCCCGCTTGGGCCGCGTTGAGCGGCCCGCACGCTTCGTTCGCGGAGCAGAAGGGGCAGGTGCTGCGGTATCCGGTGGATGTCTCTCCGTTCCTCGCCGTGCCGGACCAGCCGGACGAACACGTGTGGCACGACATCGCCGACCTCGTCGGACCGGGCGCGTCGACGGTCGTGGTCGGGAAGGTCGGGACGCCGCCGCCCGCGGGCTGGACGGTGGAGTCCGAGATCGCCGGTGTGCAGATGGACGGTTCGGCCGCCCCCGCTGCCGCCGACCCGGAAGCGGTGCGGCTGACCGAGGCGGACGTGCCGGAAATGCTCGACCTGGTGTCGCGGACGAAGCCCGGCCCGTTCCTGCCCCGGACGATCGCCCTGGGCGCCTACCTGGGCATCCGCCGCGACGGTGCACTGGTGGCGATGGCGGGCGAGCGGCTGCACGTGCCGGGGTGGACGGAGATCAGCGCGGTGTGCACCGACCCGGCGTTCCAAGGACAGGGCTTGGCGGCCCGGCTGGTCCTCGCGGTGGCCGCGGGGATCCGGGAGCGCGGCGAGCTGCCGTTCCTCCACGCGGCCGGGACGAATACCGGCGCGATCCGGTTGTACGAGAAGCTGGGGTTCCGGCTTGCTCGCGGGATGCAGTTCGGCGTCTATCGGGCTCCCTCGCTGTAGTTGGCGGTTCCGGCGGGCGGTGCAGTTGGTCGCGGTGGCCGACCTGCACCAGGTTGGCGTGCGTGATGCCAGCCATCGCTGACGGTTCTTCGGCGGAGACTCCTTTCGGCCTAGGGGCGGACCTGACTGTCCATTGTGGATCTAGGGGGAGTTAGGGGTCGTTGCGCGCGGTGGGCGCGGTTACCGTGGGTCGGCGAAGAAGGATCCGTGGCCGGGTCGTCCCGGCGCAGACGTCGGAAAGGCGGTGGGACGACATGACGGGTAGCGCGAATTCCGACGAGGACAGCTGGTTTCGCCGCTTCCACACGTCGCCCGAGGCGAAGGCAAGGCTGGTGTGCTTGCCGCACGCCGGAGGTTCGGCTCCGTTCTACTTCCCGGTTTCGCGGGCGCTGACGCCGGACATCGAGGTGCTGGCAGTGCAGTACCCGGGCCGCCAGGACCGGCGGCACGAACCGTTCCTGACCACCGTCGACGCGCTGGCCGACCGGATCGCCGAGCTGCTGCGCGGCCGCGACGACCTGCCGCTCGCGCTGTTCGGGCACAGCATGGGCGCGATGATCGCCTTCGAGGTGACCCGGCGGCTGGAGGCCGCAGGCACCGAGGTGCACACGCTTTTCGTCTCCGGACGCCGGGCCCCGACGCGGCTTCGCAACGAGAACGTGCACACCCGCACCGACGACGGCGTGATCGACGAACTGCGCCGGTTGAGCGGCACCGAAATGGACCTGCTCGGCGACGACGACGTCGTGCGGATGATCCTTCCCGTGGTGCGCAACGACTATCGCGCCGTGGAGACCTACCAGTACCAGCCGGGCGCACCGCTCGCCGCCCCGGTGGTCGCGTTCACCGGCACCGCCGACCCGGTCGCCTCGGTGGACGAGGTCCGGTCGTGGAGCGAGCACACTTCGGCGGACTTCGAGCTGGTCCCGCTCGCCGGCGGGCATTTCTTCCTGACCCGGCACCAGGACGTGATTCTCCGGCACTTGACCGATCGGCTTGTCGACAAGGGGCGTGCACATGTCTGAGGCACTGGCGGTCGGATTCGACAGCAAGCTCGAGGAACTGCGGGAGATCAAGGAGGCCGCGCGCCGCGGTCCGGACGACGTTGCGACCGCTCGGCAGCACGACCGCGGCAAGTTGACCGCGCACGAGCGCATCGAGCTGCTTCTCGACCCAGGTTCGTTCACCGAGATCGAGTCCTTGCGCCGGCACCGCGCGACGGCTTTCGGTCTCGAACACCGCAAACCGTACTCGGACGGCGTGGTGTGCGGCTGGGGAACGGTGTACGGACGCACGGTTTTCGTGTACGCCCACGACTTCCGCATCTTCGGCGGCGCGCTCGGCGAGGCGCACGCGCAGAAGATCCACAAGGTGATGGACCTCGCCGCGACGGCCGGGGCTCCGTTGGTGTCGCTGAACGATGGGGCCGGTGCGCGGATTCAGGAGGGCGTGACGGCGCTCGCCGGGTACGGCGGGATTTTCCAGCGCAACACCCGGTCTTCGGGAGTCATCCCGCAGATCTCGGTGATGCTCGGCCCGTGCGCGGGCGGTGCCGCTTATTCGCCCGCGTTGACGGATTTCGTCTTTATGGTGCGCGAAACCTCGCAGATGTTCATCACCGGCCCGGACGTGGTGCACGCGGTGACCGGTGAAGAGATCACCCAGAACGGTCTCGGCGGCGCGGACGTGCACGCCTCGACATCGGGGGTCGCCGCGTTCGTTTACGACGACGAGCCCAGCTGTCTCGAGGATGTGCGGTACCTGATTTCGTTGCTGCCGTCTAACAACAACGAGGTGCCGCCGGTGGAGCCGACGGCCGATCCGGTGGATCGCCGCACGGACAAGCTGCTCGATGTGGTGCCGACGGACGCGGCTCGCGCGTACGACATGTGTGCGGTGATCGAGGAAATCGTCGACGACGGCGAGTTTCTCCAGGTGCACGCCGGTTGGGCGACGAACGTAGTGTGCGCCTTGGCGCGCCTCGACGGGCACGTGGTCGGGATCGTGGCGAACCAGCCGGCGACGCTCGCGGGGGTGCTCGACATCGAGGCGAGCGAGAAGGCCGCGCGGTTCGTGCAAACCTGCGACGCGTTCAACATTCCGCTGGTGACGCTGGTCGACGTGCCGGGTTTCCTGCCCGGGGTGGACCAGGAACACGGCGGCATCATCCGGCACGGTGCGAAGCTGCTGTACTCCTACTGCAACGCGACGGTGCCGCGGGTGCAAGTGATCCTGCGGAAGGCTTATGGCGGCGCGTACATCGTGATGGACTCGCGTTCGATCGGCGCGGACGTTTCGCTCGCGTGGCCGACTAACGAGATCGCGGTGATGGGTGCCGAGGGCGCGGCGAACGTGATCTTCCGCCGCGAGATCAACGCTGCCGACGACCCGGAGGCGGTGCGGCGGCAGAAGATCAAGGAATACAAGACCGAGCTGATGCATCCGTACTACGCGGCTGAACGCGGACTGGTCGACGACGTGATCGAGCCCGGCCGGACGCGGGAGATGTTGATCCGGTCGCTGTCGATGTTGCGGGCCAAGCACGCCGACGTTCCGGCGCGCAAGCACGGGAACCCGCCGATGTGATGGCGGCCCGGGTCGCGCGGTTAGGGACGGGGGATGTGATGGGGGCGGCGGAGTTGGAGGTTCTTGCCTCGGTTGGCGAGTCGGGCGGTGCGCGGAAGGGGTCCGGCGGGGTGTCGGGTGGTTCTGGGTCGGCTGCTGGGACGCGCGGTGAATGGTGCGAGGGGATGGCAGTGGGTGCAGGTGCGGCCAGGACGAGGCTTCCTGCGGTGTCGCGGGGAGCTGCTGGCTCGGGGTTCGATTCTGCGCGTGATGGACGGCGTGATTCGCTGGCAGCGGCTGCGGATGTGGCGGCCGGGGAGCGCGATGGACGGCGTGCTGCGGTGGCGGCGGCTGCGGGTGTGGCTGGCGGGGAAGCTGTTGGGGTGCGTGGTGGACGGCCTGCCCCGGTGGCGGCGTCTGCGGGTGCGGCTGACCGGGAAGCTGCTGGGGTGCGTGGTGAACGGCGTGCCCCGGTGGCAGCGGCTGCGGGTGCGGCTGGCGGGGAAACTGCTGGGGCGCACGGTGAACAGCGCGCTGCGGCGGTAGTGCCCGCAGTACGTGTAGTGCGTGGGAATCCGGATGACGTTGAAGTGGCTGCGTTGATGGTGGCGTTGGCCGCTGCCGGTCAGGCTGCGGGGGCTGGGTGCGCGGAAATTGCTGTGCCGTCACCTCGGCGACCGTTGGCAAGGTTTGTTCCGGCGACGAGCTGGCGGGCGCGGTAGCTCGGCTCGTCCAGGGCGTGAGGGAGCGAGGCCCGTATCGGCGCAGGGCGATGCGGGCTTTTCGCAGTGCCGCGGTTCCGGCTTGGGTGGCCGCGCGGAATGCGGGTCTTCGAAACAGTCGGCTCGGGCGAAAAGCCAGTCTCGAAGGCAAGAGCGATCGGCGGCGGGTGACAGCAGTGCGCGTGGCAGCAGCGCCCGCATCACCAGCGCGAGTGCCAGAAGCCTTGCGCCACAACAGAATGACTACCTCGTCCACAACGGACGACAGGGGAACAGGTCCAAGATCCATATCCCCAAGTTACCGCCGCCGCTCGAACATCTGCACGGTATCGATCCGGTGAATCAGGCGTGCACTGCGGTGCTGTCCAGGTAGGTCAGGACGGCGCGGATGCGGCGGTTCTGGTCCCGGCTGGCTTCCAGGCCGAGCTTCGCGAAGATGTTGCTGATGTGGTTTTCCACTGCTCCCTGAGTCACCACCAAGGCCTTGGCGATGGCCGTGTTCGACAGGCCTTGTGCCATCTGGGCGAGCACCTCGGTTTCCCGCGCGGTCAATGCCTCCAACGGATCCCGGCTGCGGGAAAGCATTTGGGCGACCACGTCCGGGTCGATGGCTGAGCCGCCGTCGGCGACGCGGCGGACTGCTTCCAGGAAGTCCGCTACGTCGGCGACTCGTTCCTTCAGCAGGTAGCCGACACCGGACGTGCCTTCCGCGATCAGGTCTACCGCATAGCTTCCTTCGACGTACTGCGACACCACCAGCACCGGCAGGCCGGGGATTTCCTTGCGGGCGGCCAAAGCCGCGCGCAGGCCCTCGTCGGTGAAGGTCGGGGGCATGCGGACGTCGGCGATCACCAGGTCGGGGCGGTGGTCTCGGATGGCCACCAGCAGATCGTCGCCGTTGTCGACCGCGGCGGCGGTTTCGATGCCTACGTCCGCGAGCAGGCTTTGCACCCCGGCGCGCAACAGTACCGAGTCTTCCGCGATCACGACGCGCATTTTCCTTTCCTCCACAACAGGATTCACCAGCGGACGGGCAGATCGGCCCGCACGACGGTGGGGCCGCCGGCGGGGCTGACGACGGTGAGCACGCCGTCGATCGTGGCGGCGCGGTCGGCCAATCCGGCCAAGCCGCCGCCGGGTCGCATCGACGCGCCGCCGTGGCCGTTGTCGGTGATCTCGACGACCACGGTGTCGTCGTCGCGGGTCACTCGCACGGACGCGCGGTCGGCGCCGGAATGTTTGGTCACGTTGGTGAGCGTTTCGCTCACGATGAAATAAGTCGTCGTCTCGACGGGTGCGGGCGGACGGGGTTGTACGGTAACCTCGACCTCAATAGGGA
This sequence comes from Amycolatopsis sp. CFH S0740, assembly GCF_004522315.1. Classification (NCBI taxonomy): domain Bacteria; kingdom Bacillati; phylum Actinomycetota; class Actinomycetes; order Pseudonocardiales; family Pseudonocardiaceae; genus Amycolatopsis; species Amycolatopsis sp. CFH S0740. Next base: position 68,231 of record NZ_SDLS01000005.1, read on the forward strand.
TAGGCATTCTTGCGGTAAGAGAAGACAACGCCGCGTCCAGGCCGCGATCCTGGAGCACCGGCGGGTAGATGCCGCGCGCGAGGTCGCGCAACTCCGAGACAGCGAGTTTGGCGTCGGCGTGCGCGGCTCCGATGAGTTCGCGGACCGCGGTCGGGTCGTCGAGGTCGAGCTTGAGCTGGGCGCGGCCCAGGCTCATCGCGACGGACACCAGCCGCTGCTGCGCGCCGTCGTGCAGGTCTCGTTCGATCCGGCGTCGTTCGGCCTCCACCGCGTCGACTCCGCGCGCTCGCGAGTTCTGCAGCTGCTGCGTGCGCGCTTCCAGTTGCGCGGTGCGGTTCGGGCCGAGGAACGACGTCGCCAGTTCGCCGTGCACCGCCCCGATGCGCGGTGCCACGAAAATACCGAAAGGAGGTACTGCGATGGATACGACGCCCGCCACGAATTCCACGATTCCCAGCGGAAAAGCGATGAGCACGAACGCGAACTCGTGCCAGGTGGCGGCGTCGAGCAACCGTGCTTGCCATACGGCGAGCATGCCCGGTCCGGCTGGCTGCCGACGGACCGGCTCGGCGACGGTGACGCCAAGCATCTGGCGTGCCCAGCGTCGTTCGAAGGCGCAATACGAACGCATCAGCGAGGTCGCGACCAGCAGGACGGGAATGCCGATCCAGAGCATCGTCGTCGCGACGCCGACCAGCATGGTCACCAGGATCAGCACGAACGCGACGAGCCGGATCGGGAGGCTCAGCACGAGAAACCCGATCGCCCGCATGGTCGGCGGCCGCGTCACGGGCATAGCGCCATCCGTTCCAGTTCCGGTACGAGGTCGTCGAGAGTGGGTGTCGCGAGCATCTCGTCGCGCACCTCGAGCGCACATTCGCGAAAGGACGGTTCTTCCAGCAATCGGCACACTCCCGCCCGGACCCTCGAAGGGGTTGCGTTCTCGAGGTCCACCAGCAAACCGTTGCCGCGCTTCGCCTGCGCAACCGCTGAGCAGCGTTCGCTCCACGTGGTGCCTGGGATGACCAGCTGCGGGACGCCGTTGACCGCCGCGTTGCTGATCGTCGCGCCGTCGCCTTGGTGCACAACAGCGGAGCACGTGGCGAGGAGTTCGTTCATCGGCGCGGAATCGACTGCGCGGACGTTGTCCGGGATCGCGCGCACGGACGCGAGCTGGCTTGCGTCCGCCGTGGCGATTACCTCGATGTCGAGGTTGGCGAGGCCGTGCAGCAGGTCTCCGATGGAGGGCTGCTCGATACCGGAAGTGTGGCGGTCCGAGCTGCCGAGAGCGAGCAGCACCCGCGGCCGCGTCGGTTGCTCCAGCATCCACGAGGGGAGGGGCATCGGCTTGTCCTGCGGCACGAACCGGGCCGGGAGGTAGTCGACGTCCACGCCGTCGTACCGCAGATACGACGGATGGCAGTCGATGGTCCGCATGCCGTAGCGCAGGGTTTCGTCGTAGTCCGCGCCGAACCGGCCGACCGCGGCGGACATCCACGTCACGAACGGGTCCGGCGACGTGTCGGAGGTGTTTTCGGGGCGGCTGGCTCCGCGGTCGCGGTACTGCGCGCCGAGGCGGGCGGTCTGGTCGGCGGCGTCGATCATCCGCAGGTGCGGCACCCCGAGGGCATGCGCGACGATCGGCGCGGCGTAGACCACCGGGTCCCACACCACGAGGTCCGGCTGCCAGTGGCGGGCGAAGAGCACGAGTTCGTCGAGCAGCGAGTCCGGCGTGGTCCAGCGGAACACGTCGACCCAGTGCTCGTACACGTTGCGCACGTACTCGTCGGTGTAGCACTCGGGACGGCTTTCGGAGATCCGGAAGTCGCCCTGCCTCGCGGTGTTGCCGTCGACCTGGAGCCTGCGGTGCCGGGCGAGGTCGAGTTCGTCGCCGAACCACATGGCGTCCAGCCCGGTCTCGGCGAACGGCGCGACCTCGCGCGGGTTGCGCTGCCCGACGAAGCGCACCTCGTGTCCTGCCGCGGCCAGCGCCCAGCCCACCGGAGCCATGCTGTACACGCGCGCCCTCGTCGGGAGGACCATCAGCATCACGCGCATCGCGGCGGCTCCCGGGGTTCGTAGGTGCGGCGGGACAACGGAAACGGTAGGGCCGGGTCGCTGCCCCGCCCACCCGGTAGGGGACCCCTGAATCCGGCGCGGGGAACGCGGATTTGGCTCTGCTTTAGATGCCCCTTAGGGGCTGGTGGCGCGCGGGCGCTGGCGGATAGACAGGTAACCGGATCCGGCCGCGCTGCGCCGGAGAAGGACGAGGGAGGCGAACGAGGTGATGAGCATGGCCGTGGCGCCCACCGCGAAAGGCTGGGTCCCGTTCGGCGAGCACCGCACCTGGTACCGGGTCACCGGGCAACCGGGAGGGGCGGCTCCCGCCGTGGTCGTGGTGCACGGCGGACCGGGCAGCACCCACGACTACCTGCTGAGCCTGACCGAGCTCGCCGGGCACGGATTCCCGGTCGTGCACTACGACCAGCTCGGCAGCGGCGGATCGAGCAGGCTGCCGGACGCCGACCCCGGATTCTGGAACCCGGAGCTGTTCGGCGACGAGCTGGACAACCTGGTGCACCGGCTCGGCATCGAGGACAACTACGTCCTTTATGGACAGTCCTGGGGCGGGCTGGTCGTCGCGCGGCACGCCGCGGAGCGCCCGGACGGCCTGCGCGGGCTGGTGATCGCCAACTCGCCGGCTTCGTACGAGCTGTGGCGCAGCGAAATGGACCGGCTGCGCGCGCTGCTCCCGCCCGGTGTCGACGAGGGCCTGCGGGCGCACGAAGCGGCAGGCACGACGGACACGCAGGAGTACTTCGACCTCATGCGCGTCTTCTACGACCGGCACGTCTGCCGCGTGCTGCCGTGGCCCGCCGACTATCTCGCGTCGTTCATGGAGATGGCCGACAACAACACCGTCTACTCGGTGATGAACGGCCCGAGCGAGTTCACCGTCACCGGCACGCTCGCGGACTACTCGGTGATCGACCGCCTCGACGACATCGAGGCGCCGACCCTGCTCATTTCCGGCGCGCACGACGAGGCCACCCCGGCCACCGTGCAGCCGTATTACGACCGGATCCACGACGTGCGCTGGGAGATCCTCCCGGAATCGAGCCACGTCCCCCATCTCGAGGAACCGCAGCGGTTCCGCGAAATCCTGCTGGGATTCCTGCAGGAAGTCCATTCCCCCGCCGAAAGAGAGGTCGCCAGTCATGGATGACGCCAGCCAGGCCGGATCGGCGGTCGTGTTCCCCGGGATGAGCCCGTGCCGGTTCGTCGACTTCGGCAAGTTCCTGCTCATCAACCCGTTCGCGCGCAGGCTCATCAAGGACGCCGACGACCGGCTGGGCTACTCGCTGGTCGACCGCTTCCGCGAGGCCGAGGGCGACTACTCCGAGTACGCCCAGGTCGGGTTCATGCTCACCTGCGTCGCGCTCGCCGAGTGGGCCGAACAGGAGTACGGGATGAGCCCGGACTACTGCACCGGCCCGAGTTTCGGGGAGAAGCCGGCCAGCGTGTACGCCGGTTCGCTGACTTTCCCGGACGCGGTGTGGATGACCGCGAAGCTCGCGCAGTGCCTCGACGAGTTCTTCGCGACCGAGCACACCGACGTCGTCACGCACTCGTTCGTCCGCACGCCGGAAGAGAAACTGCGCGACGCGCTGACCGAACTGGACGGGCGCGGCGAGTGGTCGGACATCTCCTGCTACATCGACCACGACTTCTACATGGTCTCGGTGCGGGAGCGGAACCTCGATTGGCTCAAGCAGACCGTGCGGGGCATGGGCGGGTTGTCGCTGTACACGATGCGTCCTCCGCTGCATTCGCGCGCGTTCGGCGCGTTGCGGCGCAAGGCCGAGGACGAGGTGCTCGGCGGCCTCGACTTCCATGATCCCCTCCTTCCGATCGTCGCCGACCAGGACGGTTCGGTGCTGCGGACCGGCGAGCAGGTCCGCACGATGCTGCTGGACAGCATCGTCGAGCCGCTGCGCTGGCCCGACGTCGTCTCGTCGCTCGAACAGCTCGGCGTGCGCAAGCTGTGGGTGGCCGGGCCGGACACGCTGTTCGGCCGCGTCCGCGCCACCACCAGCCGGTTCGAGGTGACCACGGTGAACCCGCGGCTCGCGCTGCAGCCGCGGCGGCGCGGCGCGGGTCCCTCGCGGGTCAGCTAGCCGGCTGCAGCTTCGACAGCGTCGTCCAGAGGCGTCCGGGGTTCTCGAACGTCTCCAGGTTCAGCGCGTCGTCGGAGAACCGGACGTTGTACTTCTCCTCCAGCACCGCCAGCAGTTCCACCGTGGCGAGCGAGTCGAGGCCGTACTCCTTGAGCGGGGTTTCGGCGGTCAGCGCCTCGTCGGCGGGCAGGAACGGAAGGTACGGGCGGAGGGCTTCGTCGAAAGAGCTGTCCCACATGGCTACTCCGGTGGCTGGGTCGGGCACTTCGCCGGGCAGGGAAACCGACCGCCCGGTTCGGTTTTGAACCTTACCCCGCGCCGCCGCTTCCGGGCGACGCACCGGCACCCCTATTACCGATCCGGCCGAAAGCGGCCCGACCCCCGACCCGGCACGGAACCGTTGCCGCGAAGCCGCCAGGCCGTGACTGTGGTCGGGTCAGCAGCGATCGGCACAGCAACGCGGAGGACCACGATGGACACGACGACCACCTCGGGACTGCATGCGCGGTTTCTGCGCGGGCTGGCCCGTTCCGAGTCCCGGCCGGCGGTCAGCGTCGGCGGGCAGACGCTGACCTACGGCGAACTGCACGAGCGCGCGTTGCTGTGGGGCGGCGCGCTGGCGGAGTCCGGCGCCCGCACGGTAGGGGTGCTGGCCGGCAAGGGCGTCACCGCCTACGCCGGGATTCTGGCCGGGTTGTACGCGGGGGCGACGGTCGTCCCGCTGCGGCCGGACTTCCCGGCGGCCCGGACCGCGCAGATGGTCGAGGCGGCGGAGGTGGACGCGCTCATCGCCGACGAACGCGGCCTGACCGTGGCTCCGCCGGTGAAGACGCTGCTGGCTCCGGAGGCCAGCCCGAAACTGCTGAAAGCGGCACGCGCGCTCAGCGAGCCGAGGAAGGTGCGGCCGGAGGACTCCGCGTACATCCTGTTCACCTCGGGCTCCACGGGGCGGCCGAAGGGCGTCCGGATCGGCCACGGCTCCACCGAGCACTACTTCGGTCTGCTCGACGCGCGGTACGACTTCACCCCGGACGACGTCTTCTCCCAGACGTTCGACCTGAACTTCGACTGCGCCATGTTCGACCTCTTCTGTGCATGGGGCGCGGGCGCGGAAGCGGTGGTCCTGCCGGGAGCGGCGTACCGGAACGTGCCGGCGTTTGTGGCGGAGCGCGGTCTCACCGTGTGGTTCTCCACGCCGAGCGCGATCGATCTGGTGCGTCGCACCGGACGGCTCACCCCAGGCGCGATGCCGGGCCTGCGGTGGAGCTTCTTCGCTGGGGAAGCACTGACCGTCCGCGACACCGCGGACTGGCGGGCGGCGGCGGGCAACTCCGTGACCGAGAACCTCTATGGGCCCACGGAGCTCACCATCACCGTTGCCGGGTACCGGTGGGACGACGAGGAAACCCCGCGGATCGCGGTGAACGGCGTGGTGCCGATCGGCGCGGTGCACGAGGGACACGAGTACGTGCTCATCGACGAGAACGAGGCGGGAGAGGGCGAGCTCGCCATCGCCGGACCGCAGCTGACGCCGGGATACCTCGACCCGGCGGACGAGAAGGGCCGGTTCCTCAACCGCGACGGGCAGCGGTTCTACCGCACCGGCGACCGGGTGCGGCGGCTCGGCGGCGACGATCTCGCGTACCTGGGGCGGCTCGATTCGCAGGTGCAGGTGCTCGGCTGGCGCGTCGAGCTCACCGAGGTGGAGCACGCGCTGGAGACGTGCGGGGTGCAAGCGGTGGCGCTCGGCGTCCAAAGGGACATCGGGACGGAGCTGTTCGTCTTCTACACCGGTCCGCGGCGGCCGGTGATCGAACTGGTGCGGGCGTTGCGGGCGGTGCTGCCCGAGGGCGTGATCCCGCGGCGGTACGAGCACGTCGAGGAGTTCCCGTTGAATTCCAACCGGAAGATCGACCGGAAAACGCTCGCCGCGCGGGCCGCGGAGCTGCTGAGCCCGGTCCCCGCCTAGTCGTCGGTTAAGGACGCCGTGAAGGGCTCCTTGAGGGAATCCAATTCCCTCAAGGAGCCCTTCACGGCGTTTGGCCGGAGCGGCAGAGTGCCAGCTAGGGGCCGTTAGGGGTGTGGATCACCGGCCGCGCGCGGATAACTTTCCGAACGTCGGGGAGCGATCCCGCGCAGGCACGGTGATTCTACGAATCCTTTCGGGAGTGGCAGTCGTGAACGAATCCGGTTCTCTCGTCCATGCCCTGCTCGACGCGGCGGCGGCCAGTGCGCCGGACGCCGCCGCGGTGCGCGACCGGGCGGGGGTGTGGACGTATGCCGAGCTGGCCGCTTGGAGTCACGCGGTGGAGGCGGTCCTCGCGCGGCGCGGGGTCGGGCGCGGCGATCGCGTCGTGGTGCAGTTGCCGACGGACAGGGCGCTGGTCGCGCTCTTCCACGGGACTTCGCGGCGGGGTGCGGTGTTCGTGCCGATCAACCCGGCGATGAAGCAGTTCCACTTCGATTCCGTCGTCGAGAACGCCGAGCCGGTGCTGATTCTCCAGCCGGACGAGTTCGCTCCACTGTGGACGGAAGTCGAAGAAGCTCACCGCGAGCAGGCCCGCGTCGAGCCGACTGAGGTCGAACTGGACGACGTGGCGGTGCTCGTGTACACCTCCGGCAGCACGGCCGCGCCCAAGGGCGTCATCGGGCCGCACCGGCAGGTCACCTTCGCGGCGGGCGCGATCCAGGCGGTGCTCGGCTACCGCCAGGACGACGTCGTCTTCTGCCGGTTCCCGATGTCCTGGGACTACGGCCTGTACAAAGTCCTCCTCTCGACGCTCGGCCGCAGCGAGATCGTGCTCGCCGACGCCGAATCCGATCTTCGCTTGCTGCAACGGATGCGCGAGGTCGGCGCGACGGTCGTCCCGATCGTGCCTTCGCTCGCCACGATGATCGCCACCCTTGCCGAGCGGGAGCAGGGCGAATCGGCTCCGGTGCGGCTGTTCACCAACACCGGTGCGGCGCTGCCGGACTCGACGATCGCGAAGCTCCGCGCCGCTTTCCCCGGCGTCCGCGTCGTCCGCCAGTTCGGGCAGACCGAGTGCAAGCGGATCACCGTCATGCCGCCTGAGGAGGACACCGAGCGCCCGGGTTCGTCGGGTCTTCCGCTGCCGGGGACGACCGTGCACATCCTCGCCGCCGACGGCACTCCGTTGCCCGCCGGGGAAATCGGCGAGATCGTGGCCGCCGGACCGCACGTGATGCCCGGTTACTGGCGCGCCCCGGAGCTGTCGGCGCGAGCGTTCCGCCGCGACGAGGCGACCGGCGAGCTCCGCCTGCACACCGGCGACTACGGCCGGCTCGACGAGGACGGCTACCTCTACTTCGAGGGCCGCCGCGACGACATGTTCAAGCGCAAGGGAATCCGGATGTCCACGTTGGAGATCGAGGCCGCCGCGATGGACATCCCCGGCGTGCGCGCGGCGGGCGCGATCCCGCCGAGCGAGACCCGGGACCTGGCGATCTGCGTGGAGAGCGACCTGCCGCCGACCACGGTGCTCAAGGAACTGGCGCAGCGGCTCGAGCCGCAGAAGGTGCCCGCGCTGTGCCACGTCGTGGACGAGTTCCCGCTCACCGCGCACGGCAAGAACGCGACGAAGGAACTCGCCCTGCTGGTGGAAGGTGCCCGCAAATGAGCAAGTACGACGAGCTGGCCGCACGGTTCGGCACGCCGGCTTACGTGTACGACCTTGACGTGACCGCGCAGTCGCGCGATCAGCTGTTCGGCTTGCTGCCGGAGGGGTTCGCGGTCTATTACGCGCTGAAGGCCAACCCGCATCCGGAGATCGCCCGCGAACTCCGCGAGGGCGGCTGCCGCGCGGAGATCAGCTCGACCGGCGAGCTGGCCAACGCGCTGACCGCCGGGTTCGCGCCGGAGGACATCCTCTACACCGGTCCGGGCAAGACCGACGGCGAACTGGACGCGGCGATCACCGCGGGCGTCCGGCTGTTCTCCGTGGAATCGCTGACCGACCTGCAGCACGTCGGTGCCGCGGCGGAGCGCCAGGACACCGTCGCGCGGTGCCTGTTGCGGATCAACACCACGCAGGGCAGTGCGTCGACCGGGATCCGGATGATGGGCCGCCCGTCGCAGTTCGGCGTCGACGCGGAGACTCTGCCCGAGCTGATGCCGCTGTTCAAGGCGGTCGCCGGGGCGAAGATCGTCGGCGCGCACTTCTTCACGATGAGCAACGCCCAGGACGAGGACGCGCTGCTCGGCGAATACGAGTTCGTGCTGCAGTCAGCCGCGCAGCTGCGTCAGGAGACGGGGCTGCCGCTGGAACTGCTCGACATCGGCGGCGGGTTCTCGTCGCCGTACGCGGTTCCCGGCGAGCGCACCGACTATCCGAAGCTGCGCAACGGTTTGGAGCAGCTTCTCGACCTCTACCTGCCGGAATGGCGCGGCGGCGAGGTCGAGCTGGCCTGCGAATCCGGTCGTTACCTGTCCGGCACGTGCGGGACGCTGCTGGCCGGGGTCGTGAACGTGAAGGAGAGCCGGGGCCACCGGTTCGTCATTCTCGACGCCGGGATCAACGTGGTCGGCGGGCTTTCCGGGATCGGCCGCCTGCTGCCCGCCGCGGTCGGTGTCGACCAGGTCGGGGACAACCCGGGGCAGCTCGTCGGTCCATTGTGTACTCCCGGGGACTCGCTTTCGAAGGCCGCGAAGCTGCCGGAGCTGTCCGCTGGAGATCTGCTGACCGTGCCGAATGTCGGTGCGTACGGCGTCACCGCGAGCCTGATCAGCTTCCTCGGCCGTCCCGCGCCTACCGAAGTCGTGGTCCGCGGAGACGAGGTCATCTCGGTGTCGCGATTGGATTATCAGCGAGCTTATGAGGTGTCGCCATGAGCGAGGAAGTCCACGCGTACAGCGGCAGCGTCATCGAAGAACCCGCCGGGCGCACGGTGATCGTGAGCAGCATGGCGTCGGACTCGCACACCTGGAATCTGGTCTACCTCGAACTTCTCGTGGCGGAACTCGGCTTCGACGTGGTGAACCTCGGTGCGTGCGTGCCGGACGAGCTGCTGGAGTCCGAATGCGTCAGCCGCCGTCCGGCGATGCTGGTGCTGAGCAGCGTCAACGGGCACGGCTACCAGGACGGGCTGCGGGTCGTGCAGCGGCTTCGCGCACAGCCGGAGCTGCGCCGGCTGCCGATCGTCATCGGCGGGAAGCTCGGCACCGGCGGACCGCTTTCGGACGAGCAGACCGCGGAACTGCTGTTCGCCGGGTTCGACGGAGTCTTCGACGAGCAGAACGCCGCCGCCTTCCGGCATTTCGCGGCCACGCTTCCCGGCGGCGTCAGCCAGTTGGAGGAGGCGTGAGCTTCGAGCGGTTCGTCGCGCAGCGGCACGCGGCCGGGGAATTGGTCGTGCAGCCGCGCATGGGCTTCGACAGTCCGGCCGCGATGCGCGCCGGTCTGGTCGCGACGAAACAGGCGAACGCCGCGACCGTCGGCACGCTCACGCTCGACAGCTACACCCGCGTCCGCGACACCGATTCCGCGGCACACGCGTTGCGCAACGGAATTCCGCTCAATGGCTACCCGATTGTCAACCATCCGCCCGAGGTGACCCGGGCGATGCTCGACGGTCTCGAGGGCCCGGACTTCCCGGTGCAGGTCCGGCACGGTTCGGCGCGGCCGGTGGACATCTTCCGCGCGATGATCGCCGCCGGTCTGCACGCCACCGAGGGCGGCCCGATTTCCTACTGCCTGCCCTACAGCCGCACGCCGCTCGACGAGTCCGTGCGGAATTGGGCGTATTGCTGCGATCTGCTGGTCGACGCCGAACATCCGGGCGGCCGTCCGCATCTGGAGACGTTCGGCGGCTGCATGCTCGGACAGCTGTGTCCGCCGAGCGAGCTGGTGGCGATCAGTGTCCTGGAGGCGTTGTTCTTCTACCGCAAGGGCCTGCGCAGCATCTCGGTGAGCTACGCGCAGCAGACGAATCTGCACCAGGACCGCGAAGCCGTCGCCGCGCTGCGCCGGTTGTGCGCCGAGCTGTTGCCGGAAGCGACCTGGCACGTGGTGATCTATGCGTACATGGGCCTCTTCCCGCGCACGCCCGACGGCGCGATGCTGTTGCTGGGCAAGGCCGCTGAGCTGGCGATGAGCACCGATTCGGAGCGGTTGATCGTGAAGACCGCCGCCGAAGCGCACCGCATCCCGACCGTCGCGGAGAACGTCACCGCGCTCGAACACGCGGCTGCGTCGGCGAGGGGGATCAAAGCCATTGTGGACGAGGACAACCAGGTCTACCGCGAGGCCTACGCCCTGGTCGACGCGGTTCTGAACAGTCATGCCGATCTCGACCGCGCGCTCGTGGTCGCCTTCAAACGCGGTCTGCTCGACGTGCCGTACTGCCTGCATCCGGACAACGCGGGACAGGCGCGCAGCACGCTCGACGCGGACGGCAGGCTCGGCTGGTCCGAGCTCGGTTCGCTGCCGTTGCGCGGGATCGCCGAACGCGCGCCGAGCGGCCGGATCACCTCGTCGACGCTCATGTCGGCGCTTTCCTACGTCCAGCACACCCATGACACCCAGGCATTGGAGCAGCCGATGACCGCGATCGGAGGGGAACCGCGATGAGCACTCGCCGGACTGTCCGGGCGTATCCGTTCGACATGCACGAGACGTCCGTTTCCGAGACCTACCACCAGTTGCAGCGCGACGAGCCGATGAGCCGGGTCCAGATGCCGTTCGGCGAACAGGCTTGGCTGGCGACGAAGTACGCCGACGTCAAGCTGGTGACCGCCGACCCGCGGTTCAGCCGCGAACTGGCACAGGGTCTCGACCAGCCGCGGATGCGTCGCCAGCAGATGGGCGACGGCATCATGGGGATGGACCCGCCGGACCACACCCGACTGCGCCGCCTGGTGATGAAGGCGTTCACCGCGCGCCGGCTGGAGGCGATGCGCGAGAGCGTCCGCACCCTGGTGCACCAGCTGATCGACGAGATGATCGAGAAGGGCGCGCCCGGCGACCTCGTCGAGGATCTCGCCCGGCCGCTGCCGGTCACGGTGATCTGCAAGCTGCTCGGCGTGCCGAAGGAAGACCACTCGATCTTCAGCGAGTGGACCCAGGCGCTGGTCGGCGACGCGACTGCGAAAGGCGACGTGCTCGACGTTTACGGCGACAAGCTGGATAACTATGTGGCCCAGTTGGTCGCGCAGCGCCGTGAGGAACCGACCGACGACCTGCTCGGCGCGCTCGTCTATGCCCGGGACGCCGGTGACAAGCTCACCGAGAACGAGCTGATCGCGATCGCGGGCGCGGGGCTGCTCACTGGTGGCGTGGAGACGGTTTCCACGGCGCTGCCGAGCTTCATCTTCACCCTGCTGACGCAACCGGAATTGCTCGCACAGCTGCGGGCGCAGCCGGAGATCATGCCGACCGCGGTGGAAGAACTGCTGCGGTGGGTGCCGATCAACACCGCCGCGATGTTCGCGCGTTACGCCACCGAAGACATCCGGATCGGCGACGTCGTGGTGCGGACGGGCGACCCGGTGCTGCCCGCGCTGCACGCGGCGAACCGCGACCCGGAGGTCTTCGCGAACCCGGACGTCATCGACCTGACCCGCAGCCCGAACCCGCACGTCGCGTTCGGGCACGGCCCGCACCACTGCATCGGCGCGCAGCTGGCGCGGCTCGAACTGCAGGAGGGGCTGAAAGCGATTCTGGAGCGGTTCCCGGAATTGCGGCTCGCGGACGGGCGCGAGGGTGTGAAATGGGAGTACGGGGTGATCGTGCGCGGCCCGTCGCTGCTGCGCGTCGCCTGGTGATTTCCCGCCCCTAACAACGTTTTCTGGGGATCCGGCGCGGCCCGAGTCCGGCCTACGATCCGATCGACGACCCATGAATGCTGCCTGGCTACCGCGGTGGAGTGCGCAATGCGTGAGAGTGACAAGAATCGGGAATCCGGCTTCGCGGAGCGGCTGACGCTTCTGCCGCCGGCGGACCGCGCGGGGTTCCTCGCCGACGTGGTCCACGACGCGACGCGGGCGGCGCTGCAGGCCGCGCTGCCTGAGGTTCCGGCCGTCCTCGACCCGGAGAAAGCGTTCTCCGACCACGGTTTCGACTCGCTCGCGGCGGTGGAGCTGCACGCGCAGCTGACCGACGCGACCGGGCTGGAACTGCCGGTGACGCTGGCCTTCGACTATCCGACCCCGGCCGCGGTCGCCCGGTTCCTGCACGCCGAGGTGTTCGGCGCGGAGGAGTCCGTCGCGGCGCTGGCCGGCGGTGCGGCGGACGACGAACCGGTCGCCATCGTCGGCATCGGCTGCCGCTACCCGGGCGGCGCGGTGTCGCCGGAAGCGTTGTGGCAGCTGGTCGCCGACGAGGTGCACACGATCTCCGGCTTCCCGACCGACCGCGGCTGGGACCTCGACAGCCTGTACGACCCGGACCCCGACAAGCCGGGCAGCAGCTACGTCACCTCCGGCGGATTCCTGCCCGGCGCCGGGGAATTCGACGCCGGGTTCTTCGGCATCGCGCCGCGCGAAGCGTCCGCGATGGACCCGCAGCAGCGGCTCGTGCTGGAGACCGCGTGGGAAGCGTTGGAGCGGGCCAAGATCGACCCGTCCGCGCTGCGCGGCACCCCGGCGGGCGTGTACATCGGCGCGGAGGCGCAGGAGTACGGACCGCGGCTGCACGAAGCTCCCGACGGCCTCGACGGCTACATGCTCACCGGCAACGCGCCCAGCGTCGTCTCCGGTCGCGTCGCTTACGCGCTCGGTCTGGAAGGGCCGACGCTGACCGTCGACACCGCTTGCTCCGGTTCGCTGGTCGCGCTGCACTTGGCGGTGCAGGCGTTGCGGCGCGGGGAAACTCAGCTCGCGCTGGCCGGTGGTGTCGCGGTGATGGGCGCGCCGGGCACGTTCACGGCTTTCAGCCGTCAGCGTGGTCTCGCGGAAGACGGCCGGTGCAAGGCTTTCGCGGCCGCCGCGGACGGCACTGGGTTCGCCGAAGGTGTCGGTGTCCTGGTGCTGGAACGGCTTTCCGACGCAGTCGCGAATGGACACACGGTGCTCGCGGTGGTCCGCGGGTCGGCGATCAACTCCGATGGCGCGTCGAACGGCCTTACCGCGCCGAACGGTCCGTCGCAGCAGCGGGTGATCAAGCGTGCGCTGGCTGACGCTGGTCTGGAAGCGTCCGATGTGGACGCTGTTGAGGCGCACGGAACCGGCACCCGGCTCGGCGACCCGATCGAGGCGCAGGCGCTGCTGTCCGCCTACGGTCAGGACCGCGAGACGCCGCTGCTGCTCGGGTCGATCAAGTCGAACATCGGCCACACGCAGGCCGCGGCGGGTGTCGCTGGCGTGATCAAGATGGTCGAGGCGATGCGGCACGGCGTGCTGCCGAAGACGCTGCACGTGGACGAGCCGACGCCGCACGTCGACTGGACCGCGGGTTCCGTCGAGCTGCTGACCGAGCGGCGGGAATGGCCCGCGAACGAACGTCCGCGCCGCGCTGGCGTTTCGTCGTTCGGTGTCAGCGGGACCAACGCGCACGTCATCATCGAGCAGGCTCCGGCTGTCGAGGCTGTGGAAACTACCAGCGACGAGCTGCCGGTCGTGCCGCTCGTTGTCTCGGCGCGCAGCGAGGAAGCGCTGAAGGCGCAGGCTGCCGCGCTGGTGTCCACTGTGGAATCCAGCAATCTGACTGACCTCGGCTTCTCGCTTGCCACCACCCGCGCCGCGCACGACCAGCGCGCCGTGGTCGTTGCGGAGAATGTCGCCGAGGCTGTGCGCGGGTTGCAGGCGCTGGCGGCGGGGGAGCAGGACCCGAACGTCGTCCTCGGCGAACGCACTCCGGGCAAGCTCGCGATGCTGTTCACCGGACAGGGCTCGCAGCGCCTCGCGATGGGGCGTGAGCTGTACCTGGCGTACCCGAAGTTCGCCGAGGTCTTCGACGAGGCTGTCGATCACCTCGACGTGCAGATGGAAACCCCGTTGCGCGACGTCCTCTTCGGTGACAACGCCGAGGAACTGAACGAGACGCAGTACACGCAGTGCGCGCTGTTCGCGGTCGAGGTCGCGCTGGCGCGGCTGCTCGAATCGTGGGGCGTGCGGCCGGACATCCTGCTCGGCCACTCGATTGGCGAACTGGCCGCCGCGCACATCGCGGGCGTGTGGTCGCTAGCCGACGCGTGCCTGGTCGTCGCCGCTCGCGGAAGGCTCATGCAGGCCTTGCCGGAAGGCGGGTCGATGGTCGCCATCGCGGCGACCGAGGACGAGGTCCAGCCGCTGCTGGGCGACCAGGTCAGCCTGGCCGCGGTGAACGGTCCGACGTCGGTCGTCGTCTCCGGCGAGCGCGAGGCGGTGGAAGCCGTCGTGTCGGTCTTCCGCATGCAGGGCCGCAAGATCAGCGAGCTGCGCGTTTCGCACGCGTTCCACTCGCCGCTGATGGAGCCGATGCTGGCCGAGTTCCGCGAGATCCTCGAGGTGGTCGAGTACGCGGCCCCGGCGATTCCGGTCGTCTCGAACGTGACCGGCCGGATCGCGACCGCCGAGGAACTCTGCTCGCCGGGATACTGGCTGTGGCACGTCCGCCGCGCGGTGCGGTTCGCCGACGGGGTCCAGGCGCTGGTCGACGCGGGCGTGACGACCGCGATCGAGGTCGGTCCGGACGCCGTGCTGTCCGCGATGGCCGCGGGCACCAGCGACGCCATCGCGTTCACTCCAGCGCAGCGCCGCGACCGGCCCGAGTCCGTCACCCTCGCGACCGCGCTCGGCCGTCTGCACACCCGGGGCGTGGCGATCGACTGGACCGCGTTCTTCGGCGAGGCGCAGATTGTCGACTTGCCGACGTATGCCTTCCAGCACAAGCACTACTGGCTCACCGCGCCGACCGGCCACGGCGACGCGGCCGACCTCGGTCAGCTGGCTTCCGGACACCCGCTGCTCGCCGCCGAGATCGGCTTGGCCGGCGACGACGGCCTGGTCCTCACCGGTCGCGTCGCACTCCGGACGCACCCGTGGCTGGCCGACCACGCGATCGCCGGTACCCCGGTCCTGCCGGGCACCGCGTTCGTCGAGATGGCATTGCACGCCGCCGCGCAGGTCGGCTACGGCGTGGTTGACGAGCTGACGCTGCAGGCCCCGCTCGCGCTGCCGGAGACCGGTGGTGTCGCGCTGCAGACGCTGGTCGGCCCGGATGTCGACGGCCGCCGCACGATCGAGTTCCACTCCCGTCCCGACCACGACGCCGACGCGGCCTGGACCCGGCACGCCGTCGGTGTCCTCGCCGCCGGTCCCGTGGTCGAGCCCGCGCCGCGAAGCGAATGGCCGCCCGCTCGTGCCGAAGTGGTCGCGACGAACGAGCTGTACACCGAACTGGCCGAGCAGGGTTACGGCTATGGCCCGCTGTTCCAGGGCTTGCGTACCGCATGGAAGCGCGATGACG
Organism: Amycolatopsis sp. CFH S0740; assembly: GCF_004522315.1. Lineage (NCBI taxonomy): Bacteria > Bacillati > Actinomycetota > Actinomycetes > Pseudonocardiales > Pseudonocardiaceae > Amycolatopsis > Amycolatopsis sp. CFH S0740. Next base: position 83,811 of record NZ_SDLS01000005.1, read on the forward strand.
TCGTGTTCGCCGAGGTCGCGCTGCCCGCGACTGGGCGCGACGCGGCGTTCGGCGTCCACCCGGCGCTGCTCGACGCGGTTCTGCACGCCACGGACTTCGCCCCGGGCGAGGCGCGCGAGCCGGACGAGATTCGGCTGCCGTTCGCGTGGACCGGCGTGCGGCTGCACGCTTCGGGCGCGACCGAGGTCCGGGTGCGGATCACGTCCCCGGCCACCGGCGGCGTCTCGATCGACGTGACGGACGTGGCCGGTACGCCGGTGCTGTCCGTCGAGTCGTTCCGCTCGCGGCCGGTCCGCGAGGCCGACCTCGGCACCCAGGCGCGCGACCTGCTGTACACCGTCGAGTGGACCCCGGTCACCGGTGCGGCCGAGCTGCCGTCGCTGGCTTCGCTGGGTTCGATCAGCGGTTTCGACGTTCCGGTGGTCGACTCGCTGGTGTCGCTGGTCGAGGTGCCCGAGGTCGTGCTGCTGCCGGTTTCCGTGCCGGGCAACAACATCGCCGCCGCTGCCAAGCAGACCGCGCACCGCGTCCGGACTGTGCTGCAGCAGTGGCTGGAAGGCGACCGCTACGCCGGTGCGCGCTTGGTTGTCCTGACCCGCGGCTCGCTGGCCGACTCCGCCGTCCGCGGGCTGGTGCGTTCGGCGCAGGCTGAGCATCCCGGTCGCGTGGTCCTGGTCGAGGGCACCGCCACGGCGGCGACCCTGGCCACCGCGCTCGGCTCGGGCGAGCCCGAACTGCGCATCGACGGCGACACGGTCTCGGCCGGTCGGATGGTCCGGCTCGTGGCCGAGGCCGGGGAGTCGACCTGGCGTTCGGACGGCACCGTGCTGATCACCGGCGGTACCGGCGGTCTCGGTGCCCAGGTCGCGAAGCACCTCGTGACGAAGCACGGCGTCCGCAGCCTGCTGCTGCTCAGCCGTCGCGGGATTGACGCACCGGGTGCGGCGGAGCTGGTCGAAGAGCTGGCCGAGCTGGGTGCGACCGCGAAGGTGGTCGCCTCGGACGTCAGCAAGAAGCGTTCCCTGTCGGCGGCGATCAAGAAGGCCGAGCACCCGCTGTCGGCCGTCGTGCACACCGCTGGCGTGCTCGACAACGCGATGATCGGTTCGCTGACCGCCGAGCAGCTCGACGCGGTGCTGGCCCCGAAGCTCGACGCGGCGTGGGCGCTGCACGAGCTGACCGCGGAGCTGGACCTGTCGGCGTTCGTCCTGTTCTCCTCCTCGGCGGGGCTCGCCGACGGTGCCGGGCAGGCGAACTACGCCGCTGGCAACACCTTCCTCGACGCACTGGCCGAGCACCGGCACGCCGCTGGCTTGCCCGCGACGTCGCTGGCGTGGGGGCTGTGGGCTCCCGACGCCGGTCAGGCGATCGGCATGGGCGCGACACTGTCCGAAGTGGACCGCAACCGCATCGCGCGGCTGGGCCTGGCTCCGTTGACCGTGTCGGAAAGCCTTGCCGCGCTTGACGCCGCGCTCGGCACCGGGGTTCCGACGGTGGTGCCGACCCGCGTTGACCGCGCTGCCCTGCGGTCGCGTGGCGAGGACGTTCCGGCCGTGCTGCGCGGGCTCGTACCCGCCGGCCGCCGCCGGATCGCGGTCGCCAGTGGGGAGGTCACGCCCGAGCAGCAGTTCGCCGAGCGGTTCGCGCACCTCGCCGAGGCCGACCGCGACCGCGCGCTGCTCGACCTGGTCCGCACGCACGTCGCGGCCGTTCTCGGCCACGACAGCGCGGACGCGATCAGCCCGGCCCGCCCGTTCGGCGAGATCGGCTTCGACTCGCTGGCCGCGGTGGAACTGCGCAACATCCTCGACTCGGTCACCGGCATGCGGCTGCCCGCGACGCTGGTGTTCGACTACCCGACGCCGCGCGCGCTCGCCGAGTACCTGGCGTCGCGGCTCGCCGGGCTGGCTCCGACTCGCACGATCACTCCGGTGACCACGGTGGACCCGGAGGAGCCGATCGCCATCGTCGGCATCGCCTGCCGCTACCCGGGCGGCGTCGAGACGCCGGAAGACCTGTGGCGGCTCGTGTCGGAGGGCGAGGAAGCGCTGTCCGGCTTCCCGGTCGACCGCGGCTGGAACGTCGACTCGCTGTACGACCCGGAGCCCGGCAAGCCCGGCCACTCCTACGTCAAGCACGGTGCCTTCCTGCACGACGCGGCCGAGTTCGACGCGGACTTCTTCGAGATCAGCCCGCGCGAGGCGGCGGCGATGGACCCGCAGCAGCGGCTGCTGCTGGAGGTGTCCTGGGAAGCGTTTGAGCGCGCCGGAATCGACCCGGTCGGCCTGCGTGGCAGCGCGACCGGTGTGTTCGCCGGCGTGATGTACCACGACTGGGGCACCCGTCTCGGCACGGTTTCCGACGACATCGCGGGCTACCTCGGCAACGGCAGCCTCGCGAGCGTCGTGTCCGGTCGCGTGTCGTACGCGCTGGGGCTGGAAGGCCCGACGGTCACCGTCGACACCGCGTGCTCGTCGTCGCTGGTCGCGCTGCACTGGGCGGTGCAGGCGCTGCGTCGCGGCGAGTGCACGCTGGCGCTGGCCGGCGGTGTCACCGTGATGTCCACTCCGGACACTTTCATCGACTTCAGCCGTCAGCGCGGGCTTTCCGCCGACGGCCGGTGCAAGGCGTTCGCCGAAGCGGCGGACGGCACCGGCTGGGGCGAAGGCGCGGGCATGCTGCTCGTCGAGCGGCTGTCTGACGCACGTCGCAACGGGCACCCGGTGCTCGCGGTTCTGCGCGGCTCCGCGGTGAACCACGACGGCGCGTCGAACGGCCTTACCGCGCCGAACGGTCCTTCGCAGCAGCGGGTGATCGCCAAGGCGCTGGCTGACGCTGGTCTGCAGCCGTCCGAAGTGGACGCTGTCGAGGGCCACGGCACCGGCACGACGCTGGGCGACCCGATCGAGGCCCAGGCACTGCTGGCCACCTACGGGCAGGACCGTTCCGAGGACCAGCCGCTGTGGCTCGGGTCCATCAAATCCAACATCGGCCACACGCAGGCCGCGGCGGGTGTCGCGGGCATCATCAAGATGGTCATGGCCATGCAGCACGGCCAGTTGCCGCAGACGCTGCACGTCGACCGTCCGTCCACTGTGGTCGATTGGGAGACCGGCGCGGTCCGGCTGCTGACCGAGTCGCGCGAGTGGGACGTTGACCGGCCGCGCCGCGCCGCGGTGTCCTCGTTCGGCATCAGCGGCACGAACGCGCACGTCATCCTGGAGCAGGCGCCGGCGATTCCGGTCGAGCGGCCTTCGGAGACGCAGACGATCGTTCCGGTCGCGCTGTCCGGCCGGTCCGCCGCCGCGGTGCGCGGACAGGCGGCGCGGCTGCGTTCTTGGCTGGCTGAAGGCGTTTCCGTCGCGGAGATCGCGCGTTCGCTGGCGGCGACGCGTGCCTCGCTCGAACACCGCGCGGTGGTGGTCGCCGAGACCGCCGGAGAACTCGCCGACGGACTCGACGCGCTGGCCGGCGGAGACGCGCCGACCGGTCAGATCGTGGACGGAAAGCTCGCCTTCCTGTTCTCCGGACAGGGCGCGCAGCGAGTCGGCATGGGACGCGAGCTTTACGACGCGTACCCGGCCTTCGCGACCGCGTTCGACGCGGTGTGCGCGGCAATCGATCCGCTGGTCGACGTGCCGCTGCGGGACGTCGTGTTCGGCACCACCGAGCTCGCCGACCGCGGCCTGCTGGACCAGACGCAGTACACCCAGACCGGGCTGTTCGCGGTCGAGGTCGCGCTGTTCCGGCTCGCCGAATCGTGGGGCTTCCGGCCCGACGCGCTCGCCGGGCACTCGATCGGCGAGCTGGCCGCGGCTCACGTCGCGGGCGTGCTTTCCCTTGCGGACGCGGCAAAACTGGTCGCCGCACGCGGCCGGTTGATGGGTGCGCTGAACGACCGTCGCGGCGCGATGGTCTCGCTCGCCGCGACCGAAGAGGCGGTCCGGGAACTGCTGCGCGGCCACGAGGACGAGGTCAGCATCGCGGCGGTGAATGGTCCGGCCGCCGTGGTCGTCTCAGGCGACGCGGACGTGGTCGCCGAGATCGAGCGAGCCGCTGGCGATGTCCAAACGCGACGGTTGCGCGTGAGCCACGCGTTCCACTCGCCGTTGATGACGCCGATGCTCGACGAGTTCCGCGAGATCGCCGCCGGGCTGACCTACGAGGCGCCGAAGATCCCGATTGTCTCGACGGTTACTGGGAAACTCGCCACCGACGACGAACTGCGTTCGCCGGAGTACTGGGTCAACCATGTCCGCGAGACCGTCCGATTCGGTGCCGCGGTGACGACGCTGGCGGAGAGCGGTGTCCAGACGTTCCTGGAGATCGGGCCGGACAGCGTGCTGTCCGCGCTCGGCCAGCAGAGCGTCGACGCGGAGTTCGTCCCGTTCGGACGGCGCGACCAGGACGAGGTGCGCACCGCGCTCACCGCGGCCGGTCGCCTGCACATCCGCGGCGCGGTGAAGCTCGGCCCGCTGCTGGGCGACGGTCCGGTCCGGCTCGACCTGCCGACGTATGCCTTCCAGCACAAGCGTTACTGGCTCGACGCGACACCGTCCGGCGATGTCACTTCGGTCGGTCAGCAGCCGCTGGCGCACCCGATGCTGGGCGCGGTCGTGGCACTGTCCGGTTCGGACACCACTGTCCTCACTGGACGGTTGTCCGCCTCGTCGGTGCCGTGGGTCGCCGACCACGTGGTGAAGGACGCGATCCTGGTGCCTGGCACCGGATTCGTCGAGCTCGCGGTCGCCGCCGGTGACCAGGTGGGTCACCCGACGGTGGAGGAGCTGACGCTGCAAGCGCCGCTCGTCCTGTCGCCGGACGGCGCGGTCGCGCTGCAGGTCGTGGTCGGCCCGGCGAACGGCGACCGCCGCCCGGTCACCGTATTCTCCCGCCCGGTCGAATCGGACGGCGACTGGACCCAGCACGCGCTGGGCACGCTGTCCGCGGCTGCCCGGCCGGAACCCGCTGGCCTCACCGAATGGCCGCCGGCGGGCGCGACCCCGATCCCGGTCGAGGGCGCGTACGAGCGGTTGAACGAGCGCGGCTACGGCTACGGCCCGGCGTTCCAGGGGCTCACCGCCGCGTGGCGACGGGGCAACGAGGTGTTCGCCGAGGTCGCGCTGCCGGAACCGGCCGCGTCCACGGCGGGTTCCTACGGCCTGCACCCGGCGCTGCTCGACACCGCGATGCACGCCGACCTGCTCGGCGACCCGAGCGGTTCGACGCTGCTTCCGTTCGTGTGGAACGGCGTCACGCTGCACGCGGTCGGCGCTTCGGTGCTGCGGGTGCGGATCGTGCGGCTGGACGGTGACGAACTGTCCTCGATCGAGGTCGCGGACGGCGAAGGCAACCCGGTAGCTTCGGTGGAATCGCTGGTCTCGCGGCCGGTGCGGACCGAACTGGCCGCGCAGGCGGAGATCACGGACGGTTCGCTGCTCAAGATCGGCTGGCAGTCCGTGCCGGTCCCGGCCGCGGAGCCGGGCGACGTCGTCGCGATCGGCCGTGGCCGAGTCGGCGTGGCTGCCACTTACAGCGGGTTCGCGGACCTGCTCGGAGCGGTGGACCGCGGCGAGCCGGTGCCCGGTCTCGTGACGCTCTCGGTGCCTGCCGCGGAGGGCGCGGTGCCGGAAGCGGCACGGGCCAACGCGACCTGGCTGCTCGCCGAGATCCAGGCGTGGCTGGCCGAAGCACGGCTGACCGACACGAAGCTCGCCGTCATCACGCAGTCGGCGGTCTCGGCGGGTGAGTCCACTGTGGACGTCACCCAGGGCCTGCTGTGGGGCCTCGCCCGGGCGGCGCAAGCCGAGCACCCCGGACGCGTGTTCCTGATCGACGCGGATGCGGACACGAAGGTCGAGACGATCGCCGCGGTGGTCGCCTCGGGCGAGCCGGAGTCGGCGATTCGCGCTGGCTCGGTGCTCGCTCCGCGCTACACCCGCACCGAATCGACCGGCACCACGGCGTGGGACGGCACCGTCCTGATCACCGGTGGCACCGGCGGTCTCGGCAGCCTGCTGGCGCGCTACCTGGTGGCCGAGCACGGGGTGCAGAGCCTGGTGCTCACCAGCCGTCGCGGGCTTGACGCACCGGGTGCCGCGCAGCTGGCCGAAGAGCTGACCGACCTGGGCGCGACCGTCCAGGTGGCGGCCTGCGACGTTGCCGACCGCGAGGCGGTCGAGCAGCTGATCAACGGCCTGCCGGACCTCGGCGCGGTGGTGCACGCCGCCGGTACCGCCGACAGCGGCGTCTTCGACTCGCTCACCGCGGAGCAGCTTGCCGCGGTCCTGCGGCCGAAGGTCGACGCGGCCTGGCACCTGCACGAGCTGACTGCCGACCGGCAGCTGTCCGCGTTCGTCATGTTCTCCTCGGCGGGCGGCCAGGTGCTGCCGGCCGGGCAGGCGAACTACGCGGCGGCGAACGCGTTCCTCGACGGGCTCGCCGAACACCGGCGCGCGGCCGGGCTGCCGGCGACCGCGCTGGCGTGGGGTCTGTGGGCAGAGAACACCGGTCTCGGCGGCGACCTCGCCGAAGCCGACCTCGCCCGGATGGCCCGCCTCGGCCTGCCCGCGGTGACCGCGGAGCAGGGGCTCGCCCTGTTCGACGCCGCCGTGGCCACCGAAGACGCGGTCATCGCGCCGCTTCGCGTGGACGTTCCGGCACTGCGGGCGCGCACCGACGAACTGCCCGCGCTGCTGCGTGGTTTCGTGCCGCCGAAGGCGCGTCGCGTGGCGAAGGCGGCCAAGGCGGCGGACAACGCGCTCGCCGACGAACTGGCCGCGCTGGTCGAAAGCGAACGGGACCGGGTGCTGCTCGACCTCGTCCGCACGCAGGTGGCCACCGTGCTCGGCTACGCGGACAAGTCCGAAGTGGACGGAACACGGGCGTTCAAGGAGCTGGGCTTCGACTCGCTCGCCGCGGTCGAACTCCGTAACTTGCTCGGCACCGCGACCGGCCTCACGCTGACCGCGACGCTGATCTTCGACCACCCGACCGCCAAGGCCGTCGCGGACTTCGTCAAGGGCAAGCTGCTCGGCGCGGTCGCGAAGACCCCGGCGACGACGGCCCGGACGAACGCGTCGATGCAGGAACCGATCGCGATCGTCGGCATGGCCTGCCGCTACCCCGGCGGCGTCCGGTCGCCGGAGGACCTGTGGCAGCTGCTGGTCGACGAGGTCGACGCGGTCTCCGGCTTCCCGACCAACCGCGGCTGGGACATCGAAGGCATCTACGACCCGGAACGCGGCAAACGCGGCAAGACCTATGCCAACCAGGGCGGCTTCCTGCACGACGCGGCGGAGTTCGACCCGGCGTTCTTCGGCATCGGACCGCGCGAGGCGATGGCGATGGACCCGCAGCAGCGGCTCCTGCTGGAAACCGCGTGGGAGGCCATCGAGCGCGCCGGGATCGACCCGACCGTGCTGCGCGGCAGCCTGACCGGCGTCTTCACCGGCGCGATGTACGACGACTACGGCAGCCGCGCCCCGGGCGCTCCGGCCGACGTCGCCGCCTACATCCCGAACGGCAGCTCCGGTGCGGTCGTCTCGGGCCGCATCTCCTACCTGCTCGGCCTCGAGGGCCCGAGCATGACGGTCGACACCGCGTGCTCGTCCTCGCTGGTCACGCTGCACCTCGCGGTGCAGGCGCTGCGGGCGGGGGAGTGCGGACTGGCGCTCGCCGGCGGTGTCACGGTGCTGTCGCAGTCGGATCTGTTTGTCGACTCCAGTCGCCAGGGCGTGCTTTCGCCCAACGGACGGTCGAAGTCGTTCTCGGCGGCTTCCGACGGTGTCGGCTGGGCTGAGGGCGCGGGTCTGCTCCTGCTGGAGCGGCTGTCCGACGCACAGCGCAACGGCCACGAGGTGCTCGCGGTGGTCCGCTCCAGCGCGGTCAACCAGGACGGTGCGTCCAACGGTCTGACCGCTCCGAACGGCCCGTCGCAGGAACGCGTGATCCATGCGGCCCTCGCCGCCGGTGGTCTGCAGCCGTCCGATGTGGACGCTGTCGAGGCGCACGGTTCGGGCACGAAGCTGGGCGACCCGATCGAGGCGCAGGCGTTGCTGGCCACCTACGGCCAGGACCGCGACCGGCCGCTGTACCTGGGTTCGGTGAAGTCGAACATCGGACACGCGCAAGCGTCCGGTGGTGCGGCTGGCGTCATGAAGGTCGTGCAGGCGTTGCGGCACAACATGTTGCCGAAGACGATGCACGTCGACGCGCCGTCGCCGGTCGTCGACTGGACCACGGGCAATATCGAGCTGCTCACCGAACCGCGGCCGTGGGTGCGCAACGGTCACCCGCGTCGCGCCGGCGTCTCGTCCTTCGGCATCAGCGGCACCAACGCGCACATCATCATCGAGGAGGCACCGCCCGCTCCGGCCACCGAAACCCGGCGCACCGCACCGGAACTCCCGGCGATCCCGTTGCCGCTGGCCGGTTCGGTCGCATCGGCGCTCGCCGACCAGGCCGCCCGGCTGGCTGCGCACCTGCGGGCCAACCCGGACGTCAGCCTGACCGACATCGGCTACTCGCTGGCCACCGGTCGCGCCGCGCTCGACCACCGCGCGGTGGTCCTGGCGGCCGACCGCGAAGCGGCGCTCAAGGCGCTCGACGGACTGGCCGACGGCCGGACCCCGGCGGGCACCGTGGCCGGGACGGTCAGCGCGGCCGACCTGACGGCGTTCCTGTTCACCGGACAGGGCGCGCAGCAGCCGGGCATGGGACGCGGGCTGTACGAGGCGTTCCCGGCCTTCGCCGGAGCGTTCGACGAGATCTGCGGGCTCTTCGACGCCGAGCTGGAAACCCCGCTCAAGCAGGTGATCTGGGAAGACTCGCCGCTGCTCAACCAGACCGCGTACACGCAATGCGCGCTGTTCGCGATCGAGGTCGCGCTGTACCGGCTGGTCGAGTCCTGGGGTGTGACGCCGGATTACGTCGCCGGGCACTCGATCGGCGAACTCGCCGCGGCACACGTCTCCGGAGTGTTCTCGCTGGCCGATGCCTGCTCGCTGGTCGCCGCTCGCGGCCGGCTCATGCAGGCGTTGCCGGCCGGAGGCACGATGGCGGCGATCGCGGCCACCGAGGACGAGGTGCGCGCCTCGCTGCCTGACGGGGTCGACATCGCGGCGGTGAACGGACCGCGTTCGGTGGTCATCTCGGGTCCGGAAGCGGCGGTGCTCGCCGCCATGGCGACCTTCTCCGACGCTGGTCGCCGGACGAAGCAGCTGGTCGTGTCGCACGCGTTCCACTCGTCGCTGATGGAGCCGATGCTGACCGAGTTCTCGGTGGTGGCGGAGAAGCTCACCTACTCCGCGCCGTCGATCCCGGTGGTGTCGAACGTGACCGGCAAGATCGCGACCGCCGCCGAGTTGTGCTCGCCGCACTACTGGGTGGGCCACGTGCGGGAGGCCGTCCGGTTCGCCGACGGCGTCAGCACGTTGCTCGCCTCGGGCGTGACCCGGTTCGTTGAACTGGGTCCGGACGCAGTGCTCACCGGGATGGCCCGCGAATGCGACACCGCGGTCGCCGACCGGCCGGACCGGGTCGTCCAGGTGCCCGCGATGCGCCGCGGCCGGGCCGAGGTGCCGACCGTGTTCACCGCGCTGGCCACGCTGTTCTCCCGGGGCGGGAAGATCGACTGGAAGGCGCTGTTCGCCGGCCAGGGTGCGTTCACTGTGGACCTGCCGACCTACGCGTTCCAGAACAAGTCGTACTGGCTCGACGCGACTAAGCCGACTGGTGACGTCACCACTTTGGGCGCCCAGTCCGCCGGACACCCCCTGCTGGGTGCGCTGGTGGAACTGCCCGATGGCGGCGCGGTGCTGACCGGACGGCTGTCGGTCGCGACGCAGCCGTGGCTCGCCGACCACGTGGTGATGGGGCGGACGATGCTGCCCGGCACCGCGTACGTCGAGCTGGCGATGCACGCCGGCGACCAGGTCGGTTGCGACCTGCTGGAGGAGCTGACGCAGCAGGCACCGTTGTTGCTGCCTGAGGACGGGGTCGACCTGCGCGTGGTCATCAGCGCGCCGGACGGCAGCGGTCGCCGGGAGCTGTCGGTGCACTCGCGGACCGAGGCGGGCTGGGTTCAGCACGCGGCGGGCACGTTGGCCAATGGCGCGGCTGCGGACTTCTCGCTGAGCGAGTGGCCGCCGTCCGGTGCCGAATCGGTTGACCTGACCGGGTTGTACGACGACCTGGCCGACCTCGGCTTCGGTTACGGGCCGACGTTCCGCAACCTGCGGGCGATCTGGCTGCGCGAAGGCGAGGTGTACGCCGAGGTCGCGCTGCCGGAAGGCACTGCGGCGAACGAGTTCGGCCTGCACCCGGGCCTGCTCGACTCGGCGCTCGGCGCGACGGACTTCCTGATCCCGGGCGGTCCGAAGGCGTTGACCGAGACGACGATCCCGTTCGCGTGGAACTCGGTGTCGCTGCAGGCCAGCGGCGCGACCGCGCTGCGGGTACGGGTACGGAAGACCGAGAGCGGTTCGTCGCTCGACCTGGCTGACGCCGCTGGTGCTCCGGTCGCTCAGATCGCTTCGCTGGTCACGCGGCCGGTGTCGGAAGGCCAGCTCGGAACGAAGGTGCCGGACTCGCTGTACCGGATCGAATGGCAGCCCGCTTCGGGCGTGCGGCTGGTGCCTTCGCTGGACGGCTGGGCTGTGCTCGGCACCGACGATCTCGGTCTGGGCGTGCCGCTGAAAGCCGAGCCGGTCGATGCGGAGGTGCTGGTGCTGCCGGTCGGCTCCGGTACCGGTTCTGTTCCGGCGCAGGTGCACCAGATCGTGCAGGACACGTTGCGGCACTTGCAGAACTGGCTGTCGATCGGGGACGGCAAGCTGGTCGTGGTCACTCGCGATGAGCTGGTGCAGGCTCCGGTGTGGGGTCTGGTGCGGGCTGCGCAGGCGGAAAACCCGGGCCGGATCCAGATCGTGGACCTCGACGCTTCGCCTGCGTCGGCCCGGGCACTGCCCGCGGTCGTGGCCTCCGGCGAACCCGAAGCCCGGTTGCGGAACGGCGAGGTGCGCGTGCCGCGGCTGACCCGGGTCACCGAGGTTGGCGAGCCGGTCGACTGGGACCCGAACGGCACGGTGCTGATCACCGGCGGCGCGGGCCTGCTCGGCGGACTGCTGGCCCGGCACCTGGTCGCACGCGGTGCCCGTGACCTGGTCCTGACCAGCCGCCGCGGTCTCGACGCGGCGGGGGCGCGGGAACTGGTCGACGAACTGGCCGGCGAGGGCGCGAAGGTGACGGTCGCCGCGTGCGACGTCACCGACCGGGACGCGCTGGCGAAACTGCTCGACACGCTGCCGCGGCTCACCGCCGTGGTGCACGCGGCCGGGCAGATGGACAGCGCGGTGCTGAGTGCCTTGACACCGGAACAGGTCGAGAACGTGTTGCGGCCCAAGGTCGACGCGGCCTGGAACCTGCACGAGCTGACGGCAACTCGGGACCTGGCGGCGTTCGTCCTGTACTCCTCAGCGGGCGGTCTGCTGCTCGCTGCCGGACAGGCGAACTACGCGGCGGGCAACGTGTTCCTGGACGCGCTGGCCGAGCACCGGTCTTCTCTCGGCCTCCCGGCGACGTCACTCGCGTGGGGCCCGTGGGAAGGCACCGACGGCGAAGTCGACCTGGCACACATCGCCCGGTCCGGGGTCGCGGAACTGTCGGCGGCTGAGGGTCTGGAACTGTTCGATGCTGCCCTAGCTGCTTCGTCGGCGGCATTGGTGCCGGTGAAGCTCGACCTCAAGGACGCGGACCGGGCGTCGGCCCTGCTGAAGGGCCTCGCCACTAGCGCCCCGCGGCGGGCAGCGGTTGCCTCGTCGGCGTCGGCACAGCCGGAGGCCGGGTTCGCTGACAAGCTCGCCACGCTCCCAGCGGACGAGCGAGACTCGGCGGCGCTGGACTTGGTGCGCGAGCACACGGCGGCGGTTCTCGGGTACGACGACGCTTCAGCGGTCGGGGTTGAGAAGGGCTTCACCGACCTGGGCATCGATTCGCTAGCCGCGCTGGAGCTCCGCAACCGGCTCGGTGCCGCGACTGGACTGCGGCTGCCTGCGACGTTGATCTTCGACTACCCGAGTCCGTTGCCGCTGGCTCGGCACCTCCTGGAGGAGCTGGCACCTGCTGCTGCGGAGGAAGCCGTCGAAGAACTGAACGGCACTGACGAGGCGGCAGCTGCGGTGGCTTCGATGGATCTGGCCGACCTTGTTCGGTCCGCGATGGGTGGTGCCGAGGAGTCGGGTGAGTCTCAGTGATCGGTAGGTGCGCTTCTTTGGCTGGGCCGGTTGTCGCGCTGCTGTGGCTGGTTGGGGTGGATAGCTAACGGTTCTGTGCGGCCAGTTGGTGCTGGTTGTCTGGCAGCCCGTGTCGATCGAGGTGATCGGCACGGGCTGCTGGCGTTCCTGGCGGGGCGCGACCTGCCTGGCTTGGGGCGACCTGCCAGGTCTGGCCTATCTTGCCCTGCATGGTCCGCTCGAACGAAGGCGGTTTCCTTTGCGCGGCTCTCGATTCCGAGCCGGAGTTCTTCGGCATCAGCCAGCGTGCGCTAGAACCAGCCATTCTCCGACGTGGCGACACGTGCACGCGTCGTCCGGCGTGCGCGCGGAACTCGTTCTTCGGGTCGGAAACCTCGACGTAGCCCGCGACTTTGTCCGGCTGCTCCGCCTCGTAATGCATCGGGACCGCGTACTGGGCGACGAGGATTTCCGCGGCTGCGGCGGCCTGCATCGGGTCCATCGCAGCGGGCAGCGGACTCGGCGGCTGGAGGTGCGGCGCGTCGACCACCGCGCCGTTGGCGGGAATGAACACCGCGTCGAACGGGCTGAACCGGCGTGCGATGAGCCACCAAGAACCGTGGAAGATTGTGTCGCCGCCGTGGAAAACGGGTTGCCGTCGGCCTCGACTGCCCAGTTCAGCTGCGGGTCGCCCAATCCGTCGACCGCGAGGAGCGCGGTGACGCGGAACGGCTGCGCGCGGTCTGCGCCAAACTCGGTGGCCTGTCTGGAAGAACCGCTGCTTCCCGGCGGCTGCCTGATGACTGCGGCGCTCACCGAGTACGACGGTCGTCCCGGCCGGGGCCGCGCGATGCGGTGGCCGAGGTGTGGTCGCGCTGGCGGGAACAGTTGCGCGCCGACTTGACCGCGGCAGTGGCGAGCGGTGAGTCGCCGGGCGCCGGGAGGGGGCGTTCGGGTCGGAGGGCTGAGCTGCGGATCGGCCCAGGCCAGCTCAGGCCTCGCCGGTTACGACTCGGTGGCCATGCCCAGGGAGCACAGGGAGCCGGCCAGGGCGATCAGGTCGTAGCGGGTGTCGTCTTCGTTCGTGTGCCACAGGGCGGAGAGGGTGCTTGCTGCCCGGTCGACGTCGCCGTTGTGCTGTTTCAGGGCGATCCACATCGCAGCGGCTACCGGCTCGCACTCGATGTGGCGGTGGGAGGTGCGGCAGGTGAGCTCCAGGTGGCCGTTGGAGAGCATGCGCTGGGTGACGCCGGGGGCGGTGGTGATTGCCATCATGATGGCCTCCTGGTTGAGAGGGGGTGTTTCCTTGATGTACCTAGTTTCTCGGAAGGGGGCTGCCGGGACCATGGGGTGTGCTCCTGAAGCTTCCCTGGGGTTTACCCACCCTTATCCCCGGTAGATCCCTGGTTGTCAGCGGGTCAGGGTTGTGGTGTGCGGGCGCGGCAGGGGCACCCGGGCCTTGGTGGGCGGGTGGGAGCGGTGGCTTCATCGCCCTCGCGCGCGGGCTCATGCTGTGGCTCGCAAGGGGGTGGGCGGCGGGTTGTGGGCGGTATTGCGGAGCGGTTTCTGCTCCGGATCGAGGAGGGACGGCGGGATCCAGTGGACGGTGCCGTCGTGGAGGGCGATTTTCCAGCCGCTGTGGTGGAGGAGGCGGTGGTGGCGTTCGCAGCACGAGGCTAGGTTGTCCAGGTCGGTGGGGCCGCCGTGGGCCCAGTGGACGATGTGGTGCGGGGTGGTCCACTTTGGACCGCGGTCGCAGCCGGGGAAGGTGCAGCCGCGGTCGCGGATTGCCAGGGCCCGGCGCTGGGCGTTCGTGGCGGTGCGGGCGGAGCGGCCTAGGTCGAGGACCTGGCCTTCGGTGCCCAGGACCGCGGGGTAGACCTTGGCGTCGCACAGGATTCGGCGCAGGTCGGCGGCGGACAGGACGGATTCGTCTCCTGTCACGACCGTTTTCGCGGTGCCCTGCAGGGTTTCCAAGTCGACCGTCACGGTCGCGACTGCTCGTTCGCCGGCTTTGGCGGGCAAGTCCGGGGTGCGGGCGGCCAGGTCGACGATCGCGGCGAGGGCGTCGCCGTGGCGTTCGGCCGGGGTGCGGGGGTCGGGGGTGTCGGGTGCGGTCGCGGGGTCCGGCGCGGCCAGGGGGACGAGCAGTTGTTCGATCAGGGTGCCGGTTTCGTGGTCTACGTTGCCGCTGAAGCGGAAACGGCCGCTCTGGGTCCACTGCCAGCGGAATTCCCGCCAGGGGCGGGCGGCTTCCTCGGGCCGCGGGTCCGAGTCGGGAACCGAGTCCGGGTCAAGGTCGTGGTCCACATCAGGGTAGGCGGGATCGCTGTCCCAGTAGATCTTCAGCCGGGTCGCGGCGCGGCGGACGATGCTGGGGTTGGCCTGCGTCGCGAGGGTCACCAGGGTGTCTTCGGCGACGGTGTAGTCCTCGGGGGTCAGCCACCTCGGGGCGGCGGCGAGGAATTCGGCGATGACCGCCGCGTGCTGGGCGGTGATTTCACCCGCGGACAGGGCTTTCCAGGTCAGCGGGAGGGTGCCGGTGGCTTGGGCGAGCCGGGAGCGGGCCTCGCGCGCGGTTACGTGCAGGATCGTCGCCAGGTACGACGACGTCGAGGTGTAGCCCTCGGGCAGGGCGCCGCGCGAGTGCAGTTCCCGGATCGTCTCCAGTTGCGCGGCGTAGGCGATGTTCTGCTGTCGTTGGGTGGTCAGGAGTCTGGTGGTCAGGTCCCGGTCTGACAATTGCCAGGCGGGGAGCGTCGCAGTCGTGCTCACCTCACAATTCAATCGAACGCGCGTTCGATTACGCTATAGCTCGAAGTGGTCAACCCGTACTGCCGACGCAAGGCGTCCAAGATCACTTTCCGGAGCCAAAGCCCTGTCGCAGCAGCGGAAATCTGCCACTCGCCTCCAGGCGAAGGCCAACAGAGGCCAGAGCAAAAGCGACGCTTGGTAATCGTGATCACCTGATTGAGTGACTTTAGATCGCGGTTGGCTGGGCTTAGGGGGCGGCTGCGACCGTGGTACCCGCAGGAAGATGACCGTTGGGTCGAGGAGCTTGCGATGGGCGTGAACTGGGGGCAGAACCGCCGCACCGAGCCGAATGAAGCAGTGTCCCTTCTCGAGGGCTTGCTGATCGAATGCGATGCGGGGGCAGGAGACACGGTATTGGTCGGCGGAGGACCGGCCAGCGGGAAAACGCAAGTGCAGAACCAAGTGGTGGCGCGGGCCCGTGAACTGGGCGTTCTCACGCTCACCGCGGCGGGTGCGGCCGACGAGCGCGACGTCGACGGAGGTGTGCTCGACCAACTGCTGGCCAGCCCGGCATTGCCGCGAGAAACACTGGCCGCCGCGGACGGCGAGGACCGGATCGCCGCGTTGTGCAGTGCCTTGCACCGGTTGGCGCGAGAGCGGTCGCTCCTGATCGCGGTCGACGATCTGCAGCACGTGGACGAGACGTCGGCGCGGTTGTTGCTGCGGTTGCAGCGGCGGGCGCGGTCGGCGGGGATGCTGCTGGTGCTGACGCAGCCGGACGGCTGGTATTCCGGCGAGGGCATGACCTTCGCCGCGCAGCCGCACCGGTACGTGCATCTCACGCCGTTCACCGTGGAGGCGATCGCACAGCTGGTCCCGGACCACGGCGAAGCTGAGCGGATCCACGGACTGAGCGCGGGAAATCCGTTGCTGGTCAGCGCTTTGGTCGACGCCCGCCGTAGCTCGGTGGACGACGGACCGGCGTATTCCGATGCGGTGCAACGGCTTCTGCATCGCTACGGTTCGCCGCTGCGGGAGGTGGCGACAGCGATCGCGGTGCTGGACACCGACGTCACGACGGACGCGGTCGCGACAGTCGCGGGCGTGGACCCGGTCGAGGCGGAGACGTCCGCGGGGTTGCTCGTGGAGACCGGGCTGGTCGACGGTGTGCGGTTCCGGCAGCAGCCGGCCGCGGCGGCGGTGGTCGGCGGGTTGCGCGGGTCCGAGAAGGTGCAGCTGCACATCCGGGCCGCTGAGGTGAAGCACGCACGCGGGTTGCCCGCACCGGAGGTCGCGCGGCATCTCGTGGCGGCGGGCGAAGCTCAGGCGGAGTGGGCGTTGCCGGTGCTGGTCGCGGCGGCGGAGCAGGTGATGCTCGGCGACGACGTCGACTTCGCGACCCGTTGCCTGCAACTGGCGGCATCAACGACTACTGCGTCGTGGGAGCAGCAGATGATTTCCCAGATGCTGGCCAAGATCACCTGGCGGGTCAACCCGGCGGCGGCCGCTCCGCATCTCGCGGCGTTGTGCGAAGGCGCTTCGCTCGACCAGTCCGACCGGATCGCGGTGGTGCGCCAGTCATTGTGGTTCGGCGACCGGGAAACCTTCGAATCCGCGCTGGTCCGGCTGGGCGACGACCTCGAGCCGCTGCACCCGCGGACGGCTGCCGAGCTGACCCTCGCCGCGCATTGGCATTACGGCACGGCTCCGGAGTTGTCGGTCGACGCCTCGGATCCCTGGATGCGCACGGCGAAAACGCTCGCGTCGGTCTGGCAGGTCGGTGGCAGCGAAGAGACTTCGGTGTGCGCGGAACGGATTCTCCAGAACTGCCGACTGTCCGACACCTCGCTGGAAGCGCTCTCCACCGCGATTCTCGCTCTGGCATATGACGGCAAGGCCGACCGCGCGGAAGGCTGGTGCACGTCGCTCGCCGAGGAGGCGGAGTACCGCGGCGCGGTGACGTGGAAGGCGATGCTTGACGCGATCGGCGCGAGTCTTCTGCTGCGTCGCGGCGAACCGGCCAGCGCGGCGGAGGCGGCGAGCCGAGCGCTCGCGCTGCTTGACGAACCGAACTGGGGCGTCGCGATCACGTATCCGCTCGCCACGATGCTGACCGCGCACACCGCGGCAGGCGCGTTCAAGGCCGCGGCTGGGGTGTTGCGCCACGCGCTGCCGGAATCGGTGTTCACGACGCTCGGCGGGGTGCGGTTCCTCCGGGCGCGCGGGCAGTTCCATCTGGCCACGAACCGAGGGCTTTCCGCGGTGAGCGATTTCCAGCAATGCCAGCGCATTCTCCGCGAAAGCGACCTCGACCTGCCCGCCGTCGCACCGTGGCGGACCGACCTCGCCGAGGCGAACCTCCGGCTGCGCAACCCGACCCTGGCGGTCGAGCTGGCGAAACAGCAACTGGCGGACACGACGGACTCGTTCTCGCAGGCGGTGGCGCTGCGGGTGCTGGCGTTCGCGGGCGACGCCGGCGCGCGGTCCGGTTTGCTGAACCGGGCGGCGGAGGCGTTCAAGGAATCCGGCGACCGGCTCGAACTGGCCCGCACCGTCCGCGCGATCAACCAGCTCGGCCAGCGCGCGGAACGCTCGGCAGGCCTGGTGAAGCCGGTGCAGGTGCCTCGACAGCCGTTGCGCCCGCTTGCGCCTCGTCCGGTGGCGTCGAGACCGGAGCCGCCGCGCGCGGATCCGGAGGGACCTGCGGCGACCGCGTTGAGCGACGCCGAACTGAGGGTCGCGGAACTCGCGGCACACGGTCGGACCAACCGTCAGATCGCGGAAACGCTGTACATCACGGTGTCCACAGTGGAGCAACACCTGACCAGGGTGTACCGGAAACTCGGCGTCGCCGGGCGGCGGGGGCTGGCGGGCGAACTGGCCGGTGCCGGACAGTGACCGAAAAGCTGACGGAAAGCGTGCCGGAGAGCCTGACCGAATGCGGGGCGAGAGTGCTGACCGAGGTCGAGCTGCGGGTCGCGGAACTGGCCGCGCAGGGCACGCCGGTCGGGGTGATCGCGGAGGTACTGGGAGTGTCCGCGAACACCGCCGCCAGCCACCTTGCCGCCGTCTACGTTAAGCTCCGGAACGCGTGAAGGGCCTCTCGCGCGAGATCCGCGAGAGGCCCTTCACCGGGGGCGGGAACGGGTCAGGATCGGCGGTCGGCGACCACCGCGGCGATGATGTCGTCCAGCGAGCGCGTCGGCACGAAGCCGATCTGGTTGTACGCGCGGGTGCAGTCGGGGATGCGGCGCTGCATGTCCTCGTACCCGTCGCCGTACGCCTCCTCGTACGGCACCTTCGTGATGGTGCTGCTCGAACCGGTCGCGCCGATCACGCGCTCGGCCAGCTGGGAGATGGTGGTCTGCTCGTTGCTGCCGAGGTTGAACACCTTGCCGTACGCGGAATCGTCGGCGAGCAGGTCCGCCAGCGCGGGCACGACGTCGTGCACGTGGCAGAAGCAGCGGGTCTGCTGCCCGTCGCCGAACACGGTGATCGGTTCGCCCGCCAGGGCCTGGGTGACGAAGCGGGGGATCACCATGCCGTAGCGGCCGGTCTGGCGCGGGCCGACCGTGTTGAACGGCCGCACGATCACCGTGCGCAGGCCGTGCTCGACGGCGTACAGGTGGGCGAACGTCTCGTCCAGCGCCTTCGCCTCGGCGTAGGACCAGCGGTTCTTCAGCGGCGACCCGATGATCCGGTCGTCGTCCTCGCGCAGGCCGTCCGCGGTGTTCTTGCCGTAGATCTCGCTCGTCGACGCGACCAGGATCGGCACGTCGTGCCGCAGCGCCGCGTCGAGCATGTTCTCGGTGCCGTGCAGGTTGGTGCGGAGGCTGTCCATCGTCTTGTCGAGGATGGTGAAGACGCCGACCGCGGCGGCGAGGTGGAAGATCGCGTCGATGCCCGCCATGCACGATTCGACCGCGTTCGGGTCGGTGATCGAGCCGCGCACGAACTGGAAACCGGGGTGCCCGGCGACGCCGGCGAGGTTGTCCAGGGTGCCGGTGCTGAGGTTGTCCAGCGCGACGACCTCGTCGCCGCGGGCCAGGAGGTGTTCGGTGAGGTGGGAGCCGATGAACCCGGCGCCTCCGGTGATGAGGTAACGCACGTTAGTGTCCCTTTCTCAGTTCGTGAAGAGCGCGGGGTCGAGGCGGTAGGTGGCGTCGATGACGGTCGGGCAGTCGGCGAGCCATTCGTAGTCGTGGCCCGGTTGGATGGTGTGGATGAGCGCGACGTCCCAGTCCTCGCCGTCGGGCTCGGGGACGGTGTCGAGCGAACCGCCGGTCACGCGGACGTTCGGGACCAGCGGGTCGTAGTAGCCGACCTTCGCGCCCTTCGCGGCGAGCAGGTCGATGATGTCGAGGGCGGACGACGAACGCACGTCCTGCACGCCGGGCTTGTAGGTCACGCCGACTACCAGCACGCGCGTACCCGCCATGCCCTTGCCTTCGCGCGACAGTGTGTTCAGTACGCGGTCGACAACCTGCTTCGGCCGCTCCGCGATGGCGTGCATCGCCTGGGTCACCAACGGCGCGTTGCTCTGCGTCGCGCGCAGCTGCCACAGCAGGTAGTGCGGGTCGCAGGGGATGCAGTGGCCGCCGACGCCGGGGCCGGGGTGGAAGGCCATGAAGCCGTACGGCTTGCTCGCCGCCGCGTCGATGACCTCGATCGGGTCGATCTCGAAGCCGTCGCTGATCTCGGCGAACTCGTTGGCCAGCGCGATGTTCACCGCGCGGAAGGTGTTCTCGTACAGTTTGGTCATCTCGGCCGCCTCCGGCGAGCTGACGCAGTGCACGCTCGGGGTCAGCACGTTGATCACGCGCTGCGCCATCGCCGTGCACACCGGGGTCACGCCGCCGAGCACGCGCGGCGTTTCGGCCTGGGTGTGCGTGACGTTGCCCGGGTCGATGCGCTCGGGGCTGGACGCCACGAACAGGTCGCGGCCGATGGTGAATCCCTTGGCCACCAGCGGTTTCACCAGCAGCCGGTTCGAGGTGCCGACGTAGCTGGTCGAGGTGAGGATGAACGTCTGGCCGCGGCGGGCGTTCGCGACCAGTGCCGTGCACGCCGCCTCCAGCGGGCCGAGGTCGGGCATCAGGTACTCGTCGAGCCCGGTCGGGACGCAGACCAGCACCGCGTCGGCGTCGGCCATCCGCGCGGAATCCGTGGTGAGCTGGAAGTCCTCCTGGTGCACGGCTTTCTCGAGCCGGCGGTGGTCGGCTTCGATGAGGTCGACCTCGCCCGAGCGGATCGAGTCGAGCCGGTTCTGCGACAGGTCGATGCCGATCACGCCGACGCCGCCGGCGTGCAGGCCGAGCGCGGTCGGCAGGCCGACGTAGCCCATCCCGATCACGGCGACCGACGTCAGCTCGTTCCGTTCGGCGATGGTCTCGAATTCAGCGACAGTACTGGTCATTCCTGGTCACCCGTTTCTGGATGGGCAGTGGAAAAGCGAGCGGGAAAAGCGGAGGGAAAACCGGTCATCGGACGGAACGGACGATTTCGAAGGCTTCGGCGAGCCCGGCGCTGACCTGTGAGCCGCGGTATTCGGCCAGTGCGCGGACGCCGCGTTCGCTGCGCGGGTTCGGCCACGGCTCGAGTTCTTTGCCGTAGGCGCGCAGGGCTTCGATTTTGCGCTCGAGGTGGCTTTCGTCGAGAAGCTGCCAGCAGTTCGGCCGGAAGGTGACCGGCAGCCCGGAGGCTTCTCCGACGTCCGTGGCGGAGCGGATCTCGAAGGTGCGGACTTCGCGCACCGGGCCCTTGCCCGGCCGGCCGGCGACTCGCGCGGCGCGGCTGACGAGGGCGTGGTCGGTGCTCAGGTCGCACATGCTGGTGGCGAAGATGGTGTCCGGCTCGAATTCGCGGACCTCGCGTTCGACGACCTGGTTGAGCGCGAGGTGGCTGACGGTGTCGAGCCGGTTGTCGCCGAATTCGTGGACTCGCACGCGTTCGATGCCCAGTGTTTTGGCGGCGAGTTCGATCGCGTCGGTGCGGTTGGTGACTTCGGCGCCGGCGGCTGAACGCGAACCGTCGTCGTTGGTGAGAATGCAAAGCGAAATGGAGACGCCTTCGTCGGCGAGCCGGGCGATGGTCCCGCCCGCGCCGAGCGTTTCGTCGTCGCCGTGGGCTCCCACCACCAGCAGCCTGCGTGTCAACGTGTGCATACGATTCCCCAGTCCTTGTCCGGGCGGTGAAACCCCCAGCGGAAACGAGCCGTGCGAAATGGCTTGGAACGCAAGAAAAATTTGACATCCGGCGGTGCTTGCGACAACCCCTAAAGACCGTCTAAAGCGGACCTTGGCCGCGCGGGAGGACAGGCGCGGCAAGCGCGTTAGGGGTGGTCCAGGCCGCGGGCCGTCGAGGTCGCGGTGATCAGGATCGGGCCGATCCACCGCATGGTGGTGGCGATGCCGAGCAAGGCCGTGGCGAGCACGAGCACGAACGCGACGATGCGGAGGGGGAAGCTCGCGAGAGGAAGCCGATGGTGCGGACGACGCGGGGCCGCTGCGTCACCGGCCTCGAGCGATCCGCTCCAGTTCCGGCACGAGGTCGTTGAGCGTCGGCGTGGCCAGCATCTCGTCCCGGACCTCGAGCGAGCACTCGCGGAAGGACGGTTCCTCCAGCAACCGCTGGAGTCCGTTTCGGACGGAGCCCGGCGTGACCTCCTCCAGGTCGATCATCAGGCCGTTGCCGCGCTTCACCTGTGCGAGCGCGGAAATCCGCTCGCTCCACGTGGTGCCGGGGATCACCAGCTGAGGGACACCGTTGACCACCGCGTTGCCGATCGTCGCGCCGCCGCCCTGGTGCACGATGGCCGAGCAGCTCGCGAGGAGCTCGTACATCGGCACGAAGTCCACCGCGCGCACGTTGTCCGGAACCTTGTCGACCGACGCGAGCTGCTCCGCGTTGAGCGTCGCGATCACTTCGACGTCGAGGTCGGCAAGGCCGTCGAGCAGCGCGGAAACCGAGGTCTCCTCTTCGCCGAGCGTCTGCCGGTTGGAGATGCCCAGGGTCAGCATGACGCGCGGGCGCGACGGGGGTTCGACCACCCAGCGCGGCAGCGCCATCGGCTTGTTCAACGGCACGAACCGCGCCGGGAGGTAGTCGACGTCGACGCCGTCGTACCGGAGATAGGACGGGTGGCAGTCGATGGTTTTGACGCCGTAGCGCAGGTTCTCGTCGTAGTCCGCGCCGTAGCGGCCCACCGCGTCCGACATCCATTCCACGAACGGGTCCGGGCTGGTGTCCTCGGGCTTGCTCGCGCGCAGGTCCCGGTACTGCGCGCCGATCCGCGCGGTCTGGTCGGCCGCGTACATCATCCGCAGGTGCGGGACGCCGACCGCCTGCGCGACGATCGGCGCGGTGTAGACCAGCGGGTCCCACACGACGAGGTCCGGCTGCCAGTGCCGGGCGAACCGGACGAGGTCGTTGAGCAGCGGTTCCGGCGAGTTCCAGCGGAAAACGTCGACCCAGCCGTCGTAAACGGTGCGCACGTACTCCTCGGTGTAGCGCTCCGGGCGGCTCTCGGAAAGCTGGTGCTTGCTGTGCGCGGTGTCGTCGCCGCCGGCGCTGAGCCGCCGGTGCTCCGCGATGTCGAGGTCCTCGCCGAACCACATCGCGTCGAGGCCGGTTTCGGCGAACGGCAGGACCTCGCGGGGATTGCGCTGGCCGACGAACCGCACCTCGTGCCCGGCGGCGGCCAGTGCCCACCCGACCGGGGCCATGCTGTAGACGTGCGTCCTAGTCGGGAAGACCATCAACATGACTCGCACAACGCACTCTCCGATGCCGGGGTCCGGGAAACACTGCTGGGGAAACGGTAATCGCGGCGGGCCGCTCGGCAGACCCGGCATTACGGCCTTAGGGGCCGTTAGGGGTGGGGATTCGCGGGCAGGCGCGAATAGCTTCGGCGAGGTCGTGGTGCGCGCGGGCGACCCGGCCCGCGACGGCAGGTGCCGAGACCGACGAACGAGGGGACTTCCCAGTGACCGGCCACGAGCAGAACACCGCACCGTCCACCGAGCAGATCGTCGCCGCGCTGCGGCAGTCCATGGTGGACAACGAACGGCTCAAGGCGGACAACCAGAAGCTCGCCGCGGCGATGAACGAGCCGATCGCGATCATCGGGATGGGCTGCCGGTACCCCGGCGGGGTCGCCACGCCCGCGCAGCTCTGGGACCTGGTCGCGGGCGGTGTCGACGCGGTCGGCGAGTTCCCCGAGGACCGCGGCTGGGACACCGAGTCGATCTTCGACCCCGCGGGAAGCCCCGGCACGACGTATTCGAAGGAGGGCGGTTTCCTTTACGATGCCGCCGACTTCGAGCCGGAGTTCTTCGGTATCTCCCCGCGCGAGGCTCGCACCCTCGACCCGCAGCAGCGGGTGGTGCTGGAGACCGCGTGGGAGGCGGTGGAACGCGCCGGGATCGTGCCGTCGACGTTGCGGGGCAGCAAAACCGGCGTCTTCGCCGGCGTGATGTACCACGACTACGGCGCGGGCAGCAGCGACGGCAGCCTGATTTCCGGCCGCATCTCCTACACCCTCGGGCTCGAAGGTCCGTCGGTGTCGGTCGACACCGCGTGCTCGTCGTCGCTGGTCGCCTTGCACTGGGCGGCCCAGGCGCTGCGCCGCGGCGAGTGCTCGCTGGCGCTCGCCGGCGGCGTCACCGTGATGGTGACCCCGGACATGTTCGTCTACTTCAGCGAGCAGCAGGGCCTCTCCCCGGACGGCCGGTGCAAGGCGTTCGGCAGCGGCGCGGACGGCGTCGGCTGCTCCGAAGGTGCCGGAATGCTTCTGCTGGAACGGCTTTCCGACGCGCGCCGCAATGGCCACCACGTCCTCGCGGTGCTGCGCGGCAGCGCGGTCAACTCCGACGGCGCATCCAGCGGCATCACGGTTCCGAACGGGCCCGCGCAGCAGCGGGTGATCCGCGCGGCACTGGCGGACGCTGGGCTGAAACTGTCCGATGTGGACGCTGTCGAAGCACACGGAACCGGCACGAAGCTCGGCGACCCGATCGAGGCGCAGGCGCTGATCGCTACCTACGGCAAGGCGGCCACCGCTGATCGGCCGCTGCACGTCGGGTCGTTCAAGTCGAACGTCGGCCACACGCAGGCCGCGGCGGGCGTCGGCGGGGTGATCAAGATGGTGGAGGCGTTGCGACGCGGCGTGCTCCCGCGCACGCTGCACGCCGACGAGCCGTCGCCGCACGTCGAATGGACCGATACCGTCTCGCTTCTCCGCGAGCCGACGCCGTGGCCGGAGACCGGGCGGCCGCGTCGCGCGGGCGTTTCGTCGTTCGGCATCAGCGGGACCAACGCGCACGTGATTGTCGAGCAGGGCGACCCGGTGACGCGTTCTTCGGACGATGGACCCGTGACCTGGCTGCTGTCCGCCAACGACGCGGAGGCCCTGCGGGCACAGGCGGGCAACCTCGCGTCCGTCGCTGCCGAATCGTCCACTGTGGACATCGGATTCTCGCTGGCGACCACCCGGACCCAGTACGAGCACCGCGCCGGGATCGTCGCGGCCGACCGGGCCGCCGCGATCCGCGCGCTGACCGAGTACGCGGCGGGCCGCACATCGGCGGGTGTCGTCGAAGGCGCGGCGAGTACCGGGCGCACGGCGTTCCTGTTCACCGGCCAAGGCGCCCAGCGCGCCGGGATGGGTCTGGAACTGGCCGCGGCCTACCCGGCGTTCGCCGAGGCCTTCGACGCGGTGGCCGCCGAACTGGACAAGCACCTCGACGTGCCGGTGCGGACCGTGCTGGGCTCCGACGAGACCGGGTACACGCAACCGGCGTTGTTCGCCGTCGAGGTAGCGGTGTTCCGGCTGCTCGAATCGTGGGGCGTCACTCCGGATTACCTGCTGGGGCATTCGATTGGCGAGCTGGCCGCGGCGCACGTCGCCGGGGTGCTCTCGCTCGAAGACGCGTGCACGCTCGTGACGGCGCGGGCCCGGCTGATGCAGGCCCTTCCCTCCGGCGGGGCAATGGTCGCTGTCGCGGCGGCTGAGGCCGATGTCGTGCCGCTGCTGACCGAGGGCGTGTCGATCGCCGCCGTCAACGGACCGGCGTCGGTCGTGCTGTCCGGCGACGAGGACGCGGTCCTCGCGGTGGCATCGAACTTCGAGAAGACTTCGCGGCTCAAGGTGTCGCACGCGTTCCACTCGGCGTTGATGGAGCCGATGCTGGCCGATTTCGCTCTCGTCGCCCGGAAGCTGACCTATTCCGAGCCCGCGATCCCGATCGTCTCGACGGTTTCGCCGGACGCCGACCTGACGTCACCGGAGTACTGGGTGAACCAGGTGCGCGACGCGGTCCGGTTCGCCGACGGCGTCCGCACGCTGCTCGACGCCGGTGTCACGACGTTCGTCGAGGTCGGCCCGTCGGCCGTGCTCACCGCGATGGGCCAGCTGTGCCTTGGCGAAGACGACCGGGCGACGTTCATCCCGGTAGCGCGCAAGGACCGGCCCGAAAGCGAGTCGGCTGCCGCCGCCGTGGCGACGCTGTTCACCACTGGGTCCACTGTGGACTTTTCAGCGTTCTACGCTGGCGGGGCACCGGTCGAACTGCCGACGTATGCCTTCCAGCGCAAGCGTTACTGGCTGGAGAACCCGACCGGGGCCCGCGTCCGCGGGGTCGCCGAGGTCGGGCAGGTCGACGCTGCGCACCCGCTGCTGGGCGCGGTCGTGGCGACCGCCGACACCGGCGGCGTCGTGCTCACCGGGGAGCTTTCGCTGCGCGCGCAGCCGTGGCTCGGCGACCACGTCGTGCAGGGGGTTCCGCTGTTCCCCGGCACGGCTTTCGTCGAACTGGCCGTGCGGGCGGGCGACGAGGTGAACTGCGCGCGGCTCGACGAGCTGACGCTCGCGGTCCCGCTGATCCTGCCCGAACACGGATCCGTCCCGGTCCAGGTGACGGTGGGCGCGGAGGACGAGTCGGGCAGTCGCGCGGTGGGCATTTACTCGCGGGCCGCGGACACCGGCGAGTGGACGCACCACGCCAGCGGGCGGGTGTCGCCGACGGCGGACACGCCCGTTGCCGCCGCGGAGTGGCCCCCGGCCGGTGCGGTCGAGATCGACGTGACCAGCCGCTACGACGAACTCGCCGCCCAGGGCTTCGACTACGGGCCGGTCTTCGCCGGGCTCCGCCGGGTCTGGCGCGACGGGAACACTCTCGCCGCCGAAGTCGCGTTGCCGGAGCACACCGACGGTTCGGCCTTCGCGTTGCATCCCGCCCTGCTGGACGCCGCGCTGCACACCATCGGTCTGGCCGGGCTGACCGAGGACAAGCCAGCGCTGCCGTTCGCGTGGAGCGGGGTTTCGCTGCACGCCGCCGGGGCGTCGAACTTGCGCGTGCTGCTCTCCGCAGACGTCGAGAACACCATTTCGCTCACCGCCACCGATCCCGCCGGGGCACCGATCGTGACCGTGGGTGCGCTGGCGCTGCGGCCAATCGCCGACGACGCGTTCGCCCGTCCGGCAGCAGGCGACTCGCTGTTCCGGGTGGAATGGCAGCCCTACAACGGCGATGCCGCTTCCGGCGTTTCGCACGCCGTGCTCGGCGCGGATCCCTTCGGCCTCGGCGGAGAGTCCTATGTGGACCTTGCCGCGCTGACCGACGCGGTGGGGACGGGAAAGGCCGCCCCGGACGTGGTGTCCGTGTCGTTCGAGGCACCCGAGGAGGCGTCGCCCGAACTGGCCCGCGAGGCCGCCCACCGGCTGCTGGACCTGGTCCGGACGTGGGTCAGCGAACCGGCGCTGGCCGCTTCCCGGCTCGTCGTGGCCGCCTCCCATGCCATCGCGACGCGTCCCGACGAAGACGTCGCCGATCTGGTGCACGCCGCGCTGTGGGGCATCGTCCGGTCGGCCGAGCTGGAGTACCCGGACCGGTTCGCCGCGGTCGACCTCGACGGCAGCGAACCACCGCTGGCCACCGTGCTCGGCGCGATCCAAGCCGGTGAGCCCGGTGTCGCCGTCCGCGACGGGGCGGTGCTGGTGCACCGGCTGGCGAAGTTCGCCCCCGAGACTTCGGCACCGTCGCTGAGCCCGGACGGAACTGTGCTCGTCACCGGCGGCACCGGGGCGCTGGGCGCGTTGATCGCGCGGCACCTGGTGACCGACCACGACGTGCGTCACCTGCTGCTCACCAGCCGTCGCGGCGAGGCGGCACCGGGAGCGACGGAGCTCAAGGCGGAACTGGAGGAGCTGGGCGCTTCGGTTTCGCTGGCGGCCTGCGATCTCGCCGACCGGACCGCGGCGGCCGCGCTGGTGGCGGGCGTGCCTGCCGAGCACCCGCTGACCGCGGTCGTGCACACGGCAGGCGTCCTGGACGACGGTGTGCTGCTCGCGCTGACCCCGGAGCGGATGGACGCGGTGCTGCGGCCGAAGCTGGACGCGGCCTGGCACCTGCACGAGCTGACCGCGGAGCTCGACCTGGCCGCGTTCGTGCTGTTCTCCTCCGTCGCGGGCACGTTCGGTTCGGCCGGGCAGGCGAACTACTCGGCCGGGAACGTGTTCCTCGACGCGCTGGCCCACCGCCGGACGGCGCGCGGGTTGCCCGCGGTGTCGCTGTCGTGGGGCCTGTGGTCCGGCGGCATGGCGGGCGCGCTCGGCGACACCGACCTGGTCCGGATGGCGCGGTCCGGCGTGGCCGGGCTGTCGTTCGCCGACGGGCTCGAGCTGTTCGACGTGACGTTCGGCACCTCGCAGCCGGCGCTGGTGCCGGTCCGGCTCGACCTGGCCGGACTGCGGTCCGCCGCGGACCGAGTGCCGCCGATGCTGCGCGGCCTGGTGCGCGCGGGCACGCGGCGGCGTGCCGCGGCCGCCGACGACTCGTGGGCCCGGATCGAGGCCCTGCCCGCCGGGGAACGGGAGCGGGCGCTGCTCGACCTCGTGTGCGGCACGGCCGCGGTGGTGCTCGGGCACGACCGCTCGGACGCGATCGACCCGCGCAAGGGATTCATCGAGCTCGGCTTCGATTCCCTGACCGCGATCGAGCTGCGGAACCGGCTGGACGAGCTGTCCGGTCAGCGCCTGCCCGCGACGCTGATCTTCGACTACCCGTCCCCGAGCGCCGTGGCAGGACTCCTCGGAACGGGCCTGGCGGACCAGCCGTCCATTGTGGACTCCCGGTTGGCCGCTCTCGAATCCGCGTTGCGGGACAACGCCTTGGCCGAGGACGACCGGGAGAAGCTGGTCAGCCGCTTGACCGCGTTGCTGGCGGCATACTCGGCTCCCGAGAAGTCGGCGGACATCGAGAACGCCAGCGCTGAGGACCTCTTCGCGCTCCTGGACGAGGAACTGGACACCAAACCGGTGTGACCCCGCGAGTCCCCGCTGACGCCAAGCCAATGGCGCAGCGGGGACTCGTGCCATGCGGCGGGCAGAGAAGCGCTTCACGACCGCGAGCGGCCGGGGGTGCTCACACCTCGGTGAGAAGTCCGAGGGAGCAGAGGGAACCGGCCAGCGCGATCATGTCGTAGCGGAGGTCCTCGACGTCCGTCTCCCACAGTTCGGCGAGGACGGCACTGGCGCTGTCGATGTCGCCGTTGTGCTGCTTGAGAGCGATCCACATGGCCGCGGCGACCGGTTCGCAGTCCACCTGGCGGCTGCTGCTGACCAGCTCGAGATGCCCGTCGGGGAGCATCCGCTGGGCGACGCCGTGAGCGGGTCTGATGGCCATCATGGCTGCCTCCGAGGGGCGGTGGTCCGGTCTGTTTCCTTGCTGCACCAAGTTTCGCGGACCCGGGCCCTTCCGGCCATGGGGGCGGCACCTGAAAGCGGCCTGGGGTTTACTCCCCCGTCAGCCGCCCGAGATCAGGGGTTGCGGAAGCGAGCGCCTCCTCGCGCCAGTCGCGCAAGCGCGCGGCGACGGTCGTCAGCACCCCTTCGAGCTGGGCGTTCAGGTAGAAATGCCCGCCCGGCAACACTTTCACCGCGCAGCCGCCGCGGGTGTGGCCATGCCACGCTTCGGCCTCGGCGAGGTCGACCACGGGGTCGTCCGCGCCCAGCAGCACCTGGACCGGGCAGTCCAGCGCGAGCCCGGGCTCGTGCCGGTAGGTCTCGACGGCGGTGTAGTCCCCGCGGACGGCGGGCAGCACCAGGCGCAGCAGTTCGTCGTCGCCGAAAACGGCGCTGCCGGTGCCGCTCATCTCCTTGAGGGCGGCGATCAAACCGTCGTCGCCGAGCTCGTGGACGTCCTCAGGCCGCGGCACCGACGGCGCCGGGCACGCGGACGCGAACAGACCGAGCGGCCGGGCGCCCCGCGCCTCGAGCCGGCACGCGACCTCGTACCCGAGCGTCGCGCCCATGCTGTGGCCGAACAGGGCCACCGGCCGGTCGATCCACGGGCCGAGGTCGTCGGCGATGACGTCGGCCATCGCCTCGAGGTCGTCGAAACACTGCTCGTCGCGGCGGTCCTGCCTGCCTGGGTACTGCACGGCGATGACGTCGGCGTCGAGTCCGCCCTCAGCGGCCGCCCGCGAGAACGGGAAGTAAGCGGTGGCCGACCCGCCCGCGTGCGGCAGGCACACCAGTCGCACCGCGGCGTCGTCGGACGCGTGGAATCGCCGGAGCCATCGGCTCGATTTCTCGTTCAGGGCAGTCACAGTTCAGGAAGTCTCCGGCCCCTTCGCGCGCCCGGCAACCCCTAGCCGAGCGTCGCCGTGCCCGTCCGCCGTGCGGCGATCCAGGCTCGCTCAGGGGGCCGGGCGGCCGGTTAGGGGTGGGTATGCCCTGTTCACCGCTCGTAACGTACGGCGTCAGGTGGGTGCATTGGGCGATCACGGAAAACCCCGCCGAAGCCGTTCCCGGGGACCTCCCGGCAGCCGTGCCCTGGCGAACCGGCCCGCACCGCGCCGACGACCACGCGACTCAGGAGAAGGTCTGAATGAACAAGTCCGACGACAAGCTGGTTCACGCCCTCCGTGCGTCCCTGAAGGAGACCGAGCGTCTTCGCGCGCAGAACAAGAAGCTCAGCGGGGCCGGCCACGAGCCGATCGCGATCGTCGGCATGGCCTGCCGGTTTCCCGGCGGCGTGCGCACGCCGGAGGACCTGTGGCGGCTGCTGGCCGACGGCTCCGACGTCGTCGGCGAATTCCCCACCGATCGCGGCTGGGACACCGACCGCCTCTACGACCCGACCGGCGAGCGGCCCGGAGCCAGCCGCACCCGGCACGGCGGTTTCCTTTACGACGCACCTGAGTTCGATGCCGGGTTCTTCGGGTTCGGCGAGCGGGAAGCGCTCACGATGGACCCGCAGCAGCGCCTGCTGCTGGAGACCACCTGGGAGTCGTTCGAGCGCGCCGGGATCCAGCCCGCGTCGGTCAAGGGCAGCCCGGTCGGGGTGTTCACCGGCGTGATGTACCACAACTACCCGGGCCACTACGGTTCCTCTGCGGTGGTGTCCGGACGGCTCGCCTACGCGTTCGGTCTCGAAGGGCCCACGGTGACCGTGGATACCGCGTGCTCGTCCTCGCTGGTGACTCTCCACATGGCGGTGCAGGCCCTGCGCCAGGGCGAGTGCTCGCTCGCGCTGTCCGGCGGGGTCACGGTGATGGCTTCCCCGCAGACGTTCGCCGAGTTCAGCGTCGACGACACGCTGTCGGTCGACGGCCGGTGCCGTTCGTTCTCTGAGTCCGCGGACGGCATCGGCTGGTCCGAGGGTGCCGGAATGCTGTTGCTGGAACGGCTTTCGGACGCGCGCCGCAACGGCCACCCGGTGCTCGCGGTCGTCCGCGGCAGCGCGGTCAACCAGAACGGCGCCTCGAACGGGATGATGTCGCCGCGCGGTCCGGCCCAGCAGCGGGTGATCCGCCAGGCGCTGGCCAACGCCCAGGTGTCCGGCGACCAGGTCGACCTCGTCGAGGCGCACGGCACGGCGACCCCGCTCGGCGATTCGGTGGAGGCGCAGGCACTGCTGGCCACCTACGGCAAGGAACGGCCGGACGGACGGCCGCTGCGGCTCGGCTCGATCAAGTCGAACCTCGGGCACACCCAGGCGGCGGCCGGGGTCGCTTCGCTGCTCAAGGTCGTGCTCGCGCTGCGCAACGACCTGCTGCCCAAGACGTTGCACGTGGACGAGCCGAACCACCGGGTGGACTGGGCCTCCGGCGGCGTCGAACTGCTCACCGAACCGGCGGCCTGGCCGCGCGCCGACCGGCCCCGCCTCGCCGCGGTGTCCGGCTTCGGCATGAGCGGCACCAACGCGCACATCATCCTGGAGGAGGCTCCCGAAGACACCGCGGTCGAGGAGCCGGAAACCCCTGCGGGCGGCGCGATCCCGTGGGTGCTGTCCGGCCGGAACCCGGAGTCGCTGCAGGCGCAGGCCGCGCGGCTGCTGGAGCACGTTCGCGGCAATCCGGGTCTCGACCCGCTCGACATCGGCTACTCGCTCGCCACCGGCCGTTCGGCGTTCCCGCACCGGGCCGTGGTCACCGGGACTGGCCGCGAGGAACTGCTTCGCGGCCTGACCGCTGTCGCCGAGGGTGAGACTTCCTCCGAGGTCGTGCACGGGGTGGCTCGCGGCGAGACGTCGACGGCGTTCCTGTTCTCCGGCACCGCGTCCGACGGTCTCGGCCAAGAGCTGAGCGCCGCGTTGCCCGCGTTCGCCACCGCGTACGAAGAAGCCCGCGCGACGCTGTCCGAGAACGGCACCGCGTTCGCTGTCGAGGTGGCGTTGTTCCGGCTGCTGGAGTCGTGGGGGATCACCCCGGACTTCGTTACTGGGAAAGGGATCGGCGAGCTGACCGCCGCGCACGTTTCCGGCGTGCTGTCGCTGGCGGACGCGGCCGCGCTGGTGGCAGCCGCCGACGCCGGACCCGATGCGGTCCGGAAGGCGGCCGAGCCGTTGACCTACGCGGAGCCGGAGATCCCCGTGCTGCCGGGCGGCGGCACGGAGCTGGCGACCGAGGAAGAGCTGCGCTCACCGGAATACTGGGTCCGGCGGCTCGGTGCGAAGGCCCGCTTCGCGGACGGGATCCGGCACCTCGAAGCCCAGGGCGTGAACCGGTTCGTCGAGTTCGGACCCGCGGGCGCGCGGGTAAGCCTGACCGGGAACGCCCTCGTCGTGTCCGCGCCGACTGGGGATCGGCCCGCGGAAGCCGTGACCGCGATGATCGGAGAGCTGCACGCCCACGGGGTCTCCCCGGATTGGCAGGCCTGCTTCGCCGGCCGCGGCGCACGCCTCGCCGAACTGCCCACGTACGCCTTCCAACGGCAGCGGTACTGGATGCAGTCGGCCAAGATCTACGGCGACCCGGTCTCTCTCGGCCTAGAACCGGTGGACCACCCGCTGCTGGGTGCGGCCACCGTGCTCGCGGACTCCGAGGGTGTCGTGCTGTCCGGGCGCGTCTCCGTCAGCACCCATCCCTGGCTGGCTGATCACGCCGTGGGCGGCTCGATCCTTTTCCCCGGCACGGGTTTCGTGGAACTCGCCATCCGCGCGGGGGACCGGGTGGACTGCTCCCGGCTGCGGGAGCTGACCCTGCAGGAGCCGCTGGCGCTGCCCGCGGAAGGCGGCGTCCGGATCCAGGTCAACGTCGCGGCCCCGGACGCGTCCGGCGCGCGCTCGTTCGTGATCAGCTCGCGCACCGACGACCTGACCGGCGAAGGAACATGGACCCGGCACGCCAGCGGGGTGCTGGCCGCCACGAACGGCGCGGCGTCCTTCGCACCGGCTTCCTGGCCGCCCGCCGAAGCCGAGCAGCTGGAACTCGCGGACCTGTATGAGGAAATGGCGGACCGCGGTCTGGACTACGGACCGGTGTTCCGCGGCTTGCGGGCCGCGTGGCGCGGTGCGGACGAGATCTTCGCCGAGGTGAGCCTGCCCGAACGGGCCAAGCGGGACGCGGCGGGCTTCGGACTGCACCCCGCCGTGCTCGACGCGGCCCTGCACGCGCTCGGCCTTGCCAGCGACGCAGAAGGCATCTCGTTCCCGTACACCTGGTCCGGCGTCGAGCTGTTCGCCTCCGGTGCCGCCGCGGTGCGGGTGCGGTTGCGGCGCACGGAGCCGGACACCGTGACACTGGAACTCGCCGACGTGGCAGGGAATCCGGTCGCCTCGGTCGAAGCACTGACGCTGCGGCAGATCTCCGAGGAACAGCTCGCCGCTGTCCGCGCCGCCGCGCCCCGCCGGGAGTCCAGCCGCGCACCGGAACCGGTCGCACGGCGCGCCGCCAGCGCCCCGGAAACCGCTACGCAGGCCAGCGCTGAAGCCGACCCGAACTCGTTGCGGGGCAAGCTGCTCGCGCTTCCCGCCACCGAACGGCTCAAGGCCGTGCGCGGGGTCGTCCTCGCCACCATCGCCGCGGTGCTCGACCAGGACTCGGCGGACCTCATCGACGTCGACCGCGCGTTCAACGACCTCGGCTTCACCTCGCTGCTGGCTGTCGAACTGCGCAACCAGCTCGGCGCGGCCACCGGGCTGTCCCTGCCGCCCACCCTCGTGTTCGACTTCCCGACCGCGGCGGAGCTGGCCGAGCACCTGTACCAGTCGCTGCTCGGCGAGCTGGACGGCAAGCAGGAGACGATCACGCTGACCGCCCTTGCCGGGGACGAGCCGATCGCGATCATCGGGATGGCCTGCCGGTACCCCGGCGAGGTCGCCTCCCCGGAGGAGCTGTGGCAGCTCGCGTCGTCGGGCGGGGACGGGATCTCCGCCTTCCCCGCCAACCGGTCCTGGGACATGGACTACTGGCTCGGCCTGGTCGAGGCGAGCGGACGGGTGCCGCAAGGCGGGTTCGTGCACGACATCACCGACTTCGACGCGGCCTTCTTCGGGATCGGCCCCCACGAGGCCCCGATGATCGAGCCGCAGCAGCGGATGCTGATGGAGACCTGCTGGGAGGCGCTGGAGCGGGCCGGGATCGACCCGGTTTCGCTCAAGGGCAGCGACACCGGCGTCTTCGCCGGGGTCATGAAGTCCGACTACGACCCCGGGCCCGCCGGCGACATGGAGACCAACGGCCTGTTCCGCAGCACCGGCGTCCTCGGCAGCGTGGTCTCCGGCCGCGTGTCCTACGCGCTCGGCCTGGAGGGGCCGTCGGTCTCGATCGACACGGCCTGCTCGTCGTCCCTGGTAGCGCTGCACTCCGCGAGCCAGGCGCTCAACCAGGGCGACTGCTCGCTCGCGCTGATCGGCGGCGTTTCGGCGCTCACCTCGCCGAGCCCGTTCGCCCACTTCGATTCCGGCGGCACCGCGGCCGACGGCCGGTCCAAGTCGTTCTCCGCGGACGCGGACGGCATCGGCTGGTCCGAAGGCGTCGGCGTCCTCGTGGTAGCGCGCCTTTCGGACGCCGTGCGCGACGGCCGCGAGATCCTCGCGGTGATCCGGTCGAGCGCGGTGGGCCAGGACGGTGCGTCCAACGGGCTGACCGCGCCCAGCGGATCCTCGCAGGAACGCGTGATCCGCAAGGCACTCGCGCTCGGCGGGCTGAAACCGTCCGATGTGGACATCGTCGAGGCGTCCGCGACCGGCTCCACCCTCGGCGACCCGATCGAGGCGCGCGCACTGCTGTCGGTCTACGGGCAGGACCGGCCCGGCGACAGTCCGCTGTGGCTGGGCTCGGTCAAGTCGAACATCGGCCACAGCCAAGCCGCTTCCGGGGTCGCCGGCGTCATCAAAATGGTGATGGCGCTGCGGAACGAGCAACTGCCGATGACCCGGTACGCGGACAACCCGACCACGCAGGTCGACTGGTCGGCGGGCCAGGTCCGGCTGCTGGCGGAAACCATCCCGTGGCCGGACGCCGGACGTCCGCGCCGCGCCGGGGTCTCCTCGTTCGGATACAGCGGGACCAACGCGCACGTGATCATCGAGCAGGCGCCCGCACAGGGGAAGGACGAGCCCGCGGCGCCCCAGTCGGATGGGCCGTTGCCGCTGCTGCTTTCCGCGCGCAGCAAGGAAGCCCTGCCGTTGCAGGCGGAGCGACTGCTGTCCCGGCTGACCGCTGACGAACCCGGTCTGGCGGACCTCGCGTACTCGCTGGCTACCTTCCGCGCCCCGGCCCCGCACCGCGCCGTCGTGGTCGGTGCGGACCGGCAGGAACTGCTCGCGGGGCTCGCTGCGCTGGCGAACGACGAATCCGCCGCCACGGTGCTGCGCGGCAGCGTCCGGGCGGGCGCGAAGACGGCGTTCCTGTTCGCGGGCCACGCCGCCGTCCGGCCCGGCAGCGGCAAGGACCTCTGCGCGGCCTTCCCCGCGTTCGCCCGGGAATTCACCGACGTGAGCGAGAAGTTCGGGGCGTACCTGGACCGGCCGCTGCTGGACGTCCTGTTCGCCGAGGAGGGCTCGGTGGACGCGCAACAGCTCGCGCGGACGTCGTTCACGCAGGCGGCGCTGTTCACCGTCCAGGTCGCCCTGTTCCGGCTGCTCGAATTCTGGGGGCAGCGGCCCGACTACGTGCTGGGCCGTTCCGGCGGCGAGGTGGCCGCCGCGCACGTCGCGGGCGTGCTGTCGCTGCCCGACGCGGTCAAACTGGTCGCCAGCCGCGCGCAGCTGCTCGAGGAAATGCCCGGCGGCGCGATGGTCGAGGTCGAAGCGAGCGAGGAGGAAATGCGTCCGCTGTTGACCGCCCGGCCGCAGGCCGCGCACTCGCCGCGGATGGACGAGGTCCTGGCGGAGCTGGCCGAGATCGCTGGCGAGCTGTCGTACGGCACCCCGCGCGTTCCGGTGGTCTCCACGGTCACCGGAGCGCTGGCCGGGGCCGAACTGTCCGAGCCCGCGCACTGGGTCGCCACGCTGCGGGAGCCGGTCCGCTTCCTCGACGCGATCCGCAGCCTCGAAGCGGCCGGGGTGAACCGGTTCGTGGACCTCGGTCCCGGCGGCGCGCTCGCGCACGACGTACGGCCGTGCCTGACCGGACCGGGCGATGAGGTCGCCGAACTGCCTGTGCTGCCTAGCGATCTTGCCGAGACCGCCGCGGTGCTGCGCGCGGCCGGACAGTTGCATGTGGACGGTCTCGCCCTCGACGGCACGCGCCTGTTCGCGGGCCAGCAGGTGCGGCGGGTGCCGGTGCCGCCGTACGCGTTCCACCGCAAGCGGTACTGGCCGGATGTCGACATGGAGGCGATCAGGTCGAGCGGCGACCTGGGCGTCACTGGGCTCGAGTCGACCGGCCACCCGCTCGTCGGCGCGGCGATGTGGCTGGCGGACTCGGACGGCATCGTGCTCAGCGGCCGGCTCTCCGCCGGCACCCACCCGTGGCTGGCCGAACACACCGTGGGCGGCGAGATCATGCTGCCGGGCGCGGCTTTCGTCGAGATCGCCGTCCGCGCCGGTGACGAGGCGGGCTGCTCGCGGGTCGAGGACCTGGTCGTGCACACGCCGCTCGTGCTGCCGGAGCGCGGGAAGATGCAGGTGCAGGCCGTGGTCGGCGCTCGGGACGAGGACGGCGCGCGGTCGCTGACGGTGTATTCGCGTCCGGACGACCCGATCGCCGGGTGGATCCGGCACGCGACCGGATCGCTGACCGGCGGGAAGGCCCGGCCGGAAGGGCTTGAGGAGTGGCCGCCCGTCGACGCCGAGCCGGTGCCGGTGCGATACGAGGCACCGGCAGGCGGAGGGCTCAGCCACGGCCCCGCGTTCCAGGGTCTGCGCGCGGGCTGGCGTCGGGCCGACGAGGTGTTCGCTGAGGTGAGCCTCGGCCAGGAGACGAGCCAGCAGGCCGGTCGGTTCGGTCTGCACCCGGCTGCGCTGGACGCCGCGATCCAGGCGTTCGGCCTGCTGCCCGGCGGCGAGCCGGGACTCGCGGTCGCGTGGGCGGGCGTCGAACTGCACGCCACCTCGGCGGCGAAGCTGCGCGTGCGGATGACCCCCGTCGGCGAGGGCGCGGTCGCGGTGACGCTGGCCGACCAGGCGGGCAAGCCGGTCGCCTCGATCGAGGCCGTGACGGTGCGTCCCGTCGCCGAGGTGCGGGAAACCGTTGCCGCACCGGTGGAAGCCGTCAAGGCCGGGCCGGTCCGGGTGCGCCGCGCGGCGAGCACCGGCGTCGCGGCCGACCCGGACGCGCTCCGCAAGCGGCTGGCCGGGCAAACCCAGGCACAGCGCGAGAAAATCCTCCTGGAGGTCGTGCTCGAGCACACCGCGGCCGTGCTCGGTTACACCGACTCCGCCGAGGTCGACCCGAACCGGCACTTCCTCGAATCGGGCTTCGATTCGGTGACCGCGGTGGGCCTGCGCAACGGCCTCAACGAGGCCACCGGGCTGAGCGTGTCCCCGACGGTCATCTTCGACCACCAGAACCCGATGGCGCTGACCGTCCACTTGCTGTCCGAATTGGACGGTGCGGGTGGCGCTTCGCCGGAGGACCCGGCTTCCGACGGACTCAAGCAGATGTTCACCGAAGCGGTCCGTTCCGGACAGACGGAGAACGGGATCGGCTTGCTGAGCGCGGCGGCCCGGCTGCGGAAGTCGTTCCGGTCGTCGGCCGACATCGACCAGCTCCCGGCACCGGTCCGGATGGCCGAAGGACCGAAGCAGCCACACCTGCTGTGCCTGTCCACCCCGGCGGCGATGGGTGGCGCGTACCAGTACGCGCGGTTCGCCGCGCACTTCCGCGGCGTGCGCACGCTGTCGGCGTTGCCGATGCCGGGATTCCTGGCGGGCGAGTTGCTGCCGGAGTCGGCCGAGGCCATCGTGGACGTGCTCACCGAGAGCGTCCGCAAGGCCGTGGGCGACGAGCCGTTCGCGTTGCTGGGCTACTCGTCGGCGGGGATCTTCGCGCACGCCATCGCGGGCAGGCTCGAGGAATCGGGCACCGGCCCGGCCGCGGTCGTCCTGCTGGACACCTACGCGGCCGGCGGCGAGGACATGCAGCGCAGCGACCAGGAGGAACGGGACGAGGCCACCCTCGGCCTGGTCTCGGGGCTGCTCGCGAACGAGGACCGGTACGGGCCGTACGACCGGACCAAGCTGACCGCGCTCGCCAAGTACCTGGAGGTGCTCCCCGAGGTCACCCTGCCCAAGATCGCGGCACCGAGCCTGCTGGTGCGCCCGGAGGACCGGTTCGACGCGGGCGAGGCCGTAACCGGGGATTCGGAGGCGTGGCGGACGGCATGGAGCCTGTCCGACGACACCGCAGTGGTCCCGGGTGACCACTTCAGCCTGGTCGAGAGCAGTTCGGCGACGACGGCGCAGGCCGTCGAGCAGTGGCTCGGCTCGCGGTAGCCGCGTAACTCAGGCGGCGGAGGTGCCCCGTTCGGCGGGGTGCCTCCGCCGTTTCCGCGCGCGAAAAGGCGCTGCACGCCGAGCGTCACCGGAGGCCGACCCGATCGTGCCCAGCTGCCGCCTTCCGCTCCGCAGCGCCCTTCGAGTAAACTGTGCAAGCCATACACTAATCAAGCTGAGAGGCTACGGGAATGGTCGTGGCGGCATCCAAGCCCGCGCCGGAACGCGTTCTGGCCGAAGGTCCGCTGTCGTGAACGCGACCCGCCGGTTCGGGGGCCGGGTCACCGAGCTGGACCGGAAACTGGCGGCCACCGAGATCGAGCACGCCCGCTCGCAAGGCGAGTACGACGTCGCCGAGGCGGCCCGGCGGCTGGCGCGCGTCCAAACCGCGACCACGCAAGCCGCGCTGCGGGTCGCGGTCGCGGGACAGTCCGGGGACGTCATCCCGCCCGCGCTCGAGGCGGCGCCGCGGGTCGCGATCGCACTGTGGCTGCTCGTCAGCGTCGTCCACATCGTGATCTGGCTGCTGGACGGCGTGCTCAACGGGGACTGGGACCCGTCGTGGCTGCTCTGGGTGCTGTTCGGCGGCGGCGTGCTCGCGGGCGGCGTGTGGGCCGCGCGCGAGTGGGATCGCCGCCTGCGCGCGGTGTCCGGGACGGGCGGATAAGGCCGGCCGTCGACGGCGAAGCACGACCGGGGTGTCCCTGATCGGCTGCGCAATAGGGGTACTGGGGCATCTCCGGCGCGGTTAATCTCGGATCAACCATTCGCGCCGGGCGTGCCCGGTTTCCTTTTCCTGGAGTGGATTCCATGCGTGTGCTCATGGCCGCCCCGTCTTCGCCCGCCCGGCTGCACAATCTCGCGCCACTCGCGTGGGCATTGCGGACGGCGGGCCATGACGTGAAAATCGCCGGACGCCCTTCGTTCACCGACGAGATCCTCCGCACCAGTTGCGTGGCCGTCGAGCTGGAAAACGGTGCCGAAGAGGCGCTCGCCGAGTCCGCGGCCTTGGCCGAGTTCGCCGAGTTGTGGCGCCCCCAGGTCGTGGTCTCCGACGCCCTCGCCCCGGCGGGAACGGCCGCCGCGCGAGCGGTCGGAGCTGTCGCCGTCCGCGTCCTCGGCGCACTGGACGAGCCGGACGCGGACGACACCGCAGACGTCACTTTGGACACTGTGCCGCCGTCGCTGCGGGCCGGTGACAGTGCCGTGCGAGCGGTGCGGCACGTGCCTTACTTCGGTCCAGTGGTAGTGCCGAACTGGTTGCGCCGCAAGGCACGACGCAGTCGCGTGCTGCTTTCCCTCACCGACGAAACGCTGTTCGGCCCGCTGTTCGACGCGGTCGCGGGAGCGGACTTCGAACTCGTGTGCTCGGCCCGCGTACCGGAGGGGGTCACGCTGCCGGCCAACGCTCGGCTGGTCGACTCCGTGCCGCCGGCCGCGCTGTTGCCGACGTGCGCCGCGGTCATCCACGACGGCGACGCGGCCCTCGCGCTCGCGGCGGCCGCGCACGGTCTGCCCCAGCTTTCCCTTGCCGAATCGCCGATTACCGCGCGCATCGCGGCGGCCGGAGCCGGGAATACCGGCTCCAGCGAAGCGGCCCGCACGCTGACGGCCGACGAGGAGCTCGGCCGCGCCGCGAAGGCGTTGCGGGAAGAAATCGCGGCACTGCCCGCCCCGCGCACCGTGGTGGACGAACTGATTCGCTGACCGCACCGCAGAAGTCCGTGAGGGCCGCCTTGAGGGAATGAGTTTCCCGCAGGGCGGCCCTCACGCATGTCCGCCGGTCGCCGACCCCGGACTCCGTCGGTTAGGGGTGGGACGGGGCACCACATCTGGATAGCGTTTTTCCCGGAATCACCTGGAAATCGCGGCAACTTCCCGAGGCGGTCGATTACGTGAGTGCCAATTTCTGCTTCGCCCGCGCCGGACTGGGGGCAATGACGTGAGCACGGAAAACGAGGGCAAGCTGCTCGGTTACCTCAAGCGCGCCACCGCGGAACTGCGCGAGGCGAAGCAGGCCCTGCGGGACGCGCGGGAGGCCGAGACCGAGCCGATCGCGATCGTCGGCATGGACTGCCGCTACCCCGGCGGCGTCAGTTCCCCGGAAGACCTGTGGGAGCTGGTGGCGACCGGCACCGACGCCATCGGCCCGTTCCCGGCCGACCGCGGCTGGGCGCTGGACGCGCTCTACGACCCTTCGGGCGAGCGGCCCGGCACCACGAACACCCGCGAGGCAGGCTTCCTCTACGACGCCGCCGAGTTCGACCCCGAGTTCTTCGGCATCTCGCCGCGCGAGGCACGGGCGATGGACGCCCAGCAGCGGCTGCTGCTGCAGACGTCCTGGACCGCGCTGGAGCGGGCCGGCATCGTGCCGGAGACGTTGCGCGGCAGCAACACCGGCGTGTTCGCCGGGGTGATGTACCACGACTACCTCGGCCACGAAGCCGCTGGCAGCGTCGTCTCCGGACGGGTCGCGTACGCGCTCGGGCTGGAGGGTCCGGCGGTGACGGTGGACACCGCGTGCTCGTCCTCGCTCGTCGCGCTGCACTGGGCCGCCCAGGCGCTGCGCCGCGGGGACTGCGCGCTGGCTCTCGTCGGCGGGGTCACGGTGATGGCCACGCCGGGGACGTTTGTGGACTTCGCCGAGCAGCGCGGCCTGTCGGACGACGGTCGCTGCAAGGCGTTCGCCGCGAGCGCCGACGGCACCGGCTGGGGCGAGGGTGTCGGCGTGCTCGTTGTCGAGCGGCTGTCCGACGCCCGCAGGCTCGGTCACGACGTGCTCGCCGTGGTGCGCGGCAGCGCGGTCAACTCGGACGGTGCCTCCAGCGGGCTCACCGTCCCCAACGGACCGGCGCAGCAGCGGGTCATCCAGCAGGCGCTCGAATCGGCCGGACTGTCCACTTCGGACGTCGACCTCGTCGAAGGACACGGCACCGGGACGAAGCTGGGCGACCCGATCGAGGCGCAGGCCCTGCTGGCGACCTACGGTCAGCGCTCCGAAGCGGCCGGAGAGCCGCTCTGGCTCGGCTCGCTCAAATCGAACATCGGGCACGCGCAGGCCGCTGCGGGCGTCGGCGGCGTGATCAAGGTCGTGCAGGCCATCCGCCACGGCGTGCTGCCGAAGACCCTGCATGTGGACGCGCCCTCGCCGCACGTCGACTGGTCGGCGGGCAAGGTCGAGCTGCTCACCGAGTCCCGTGCGTGGCCCGAGGTGT
Organism: Amycolatopsis sp. CFH S0740; assembly: GCF_004522315.1. NCBI lineage: Bacteria > Bacillati > Actinomycetota > Actinomycetes > Pseudonocardiales > Pseudonocardiaceae > Amycolatopsis > Amycolatopsis sp. CFH S0740. The sequence goes on from NZ_SDLS01000005.1 coordinate 125,178, forward strand.
CCCGGCCGCGGCGTGGCGCGGTGTCGTCGTTCGGTATCAGCGGCACGAACGCCCACGTGATCGTTGAGCAGGCGGAGGCTGCCTCGGAGGAGCCGACGACCCCGCCCGCGCTGCCGGTCGTCGCGTGGCCGGTGTCGGCCGACTCGGCGGACACCCTGGCCGCGCAGGCACCGCGGCTCGCCGCTGCCGAAGGTTCGCTTCCCGACATCGGTTTTTCCCTCGCCACAACACGTTCCGCGCTGGACCACCGGGCCGTCGTCGTCGGTGCCGACCACGTGGAGCTGCTTGCCGGGCTGAACGCGCTCGCCGAGGGTGCCGACGCGCCCGGCGTAGTGCGCGATCGGCGGGGCAACGGCCGCATGGCGTTCCTGTTCACCGGTCAGGGCGCCCAGCGCGCCGGGATGGGCCTGGCGCTCGCCGAGCAGTACCCGGCCTTCGCCGAAGCGCTCGACGCCGTGGCCGCCGAACTGGACCAGTACCTTGGTCGTCCACTGAGGACGGTTCTCGAAGACGAGGAAGCACTGCAGCAGACCGGCTTTACGCAACCGGCGCTGTTCGCCGTCGAGGTCGCGTTGTTCCGGCTGCTGGAAACCTGGGGTGTGCGGCCGGACTTCCTCCTCGGGCACTCGATCGGTGAGCTGGCCGCGGCGCACGTCGCCGGAATCCTGTCGCTGCGCGACGCCTGCACGCTGGTCGCCGCGCGCGCGAAGCTCATGCAGGCCCTGCCCGCGGGCGGCGCGATGGTCGCGATTCAGGCCACCGAAGCCGAGGTGACGCCGTTGCTCACGGACGAGGTGAGCATCGCCGCGATCAACGGCCCGGACGCGCTCGTGGTTTCCGGTACCGAAGAAGGAACCGCCGCGGTCGCCGCTCAGTTCGAGGGTCGCAAGACCTCGAAGCTGCGCGTCTCGCACGCTTTCCACTCGCCGTTGATGGAGCCGATGCTCGCCGAGTTCGCTGCCGTCGCGAAGAAGCTTTCCTATGCCGCGCCTGCGATCCCGATCGTCTCGACGGTCTCGGCCGACGCCGACCTCACCACCCCGGAGTACTGGGTGGACCAGGTCCGCGCGGCCGTCCGGTTCCACGACGGCGTGCGCACGCTGGCCAGCGAAGGTGTCCGGACGTTTGTCGAGATTGGACCGTCCGCGGTGCTCACCGCCGCCGCGCGAACCGCACTGGACGACGACGCACTCGCCTTCGTTCCGGCGCAGCGCAAGGACCGCGCCGAAGCCCACACCGTCGTCACCGCGCTCGCGACCCTGCACGCCCGGGGGATTCCCGTGGACTGGGCCGCGTTCTACGCCGGTGCCCGCCGAGTCGCGCTGCCCACCTACTCGTTCCGCCGCACCCGCTACTGGGCACCCGCCACCACTGCTGCCGGGGACATCGCGGACCACGGCCAGGAGCCTGCCGGACACCCCGTGCTGAGCGCCGTCGTGCGAGTCCCGGACTCCGACATGCTCGTGCTGACCGGCCGGCTGTCGACCACCACCGCACCGTGGCTCGCCGACCACGTCGTCCTCGGCACGATCCTGTTGCCCGGCACGGCTTTCCTCGAACTGGCGCAGCGCGCCGCCGACGAAGCGGGCTGCGCCCGGATCGAGGAGCTGACGCTGCACGCCCCGCTGACCCTCGCCGAGGGCGCGGGCGCGGCGATCCAGGTTTCGGTGGACGCCGAGGACGACGGTCGCCGCCGGATCGCCGTCCACTCGCGACCCGACGGCCAGGACGCCTGGATCCGGCACGCCGAGGGGTTCGCCGGAACCGAGGCGGAGCCGCCCTCGTTCGACTTGGCCGAGTGGCCGCCGGCCGGTGCCGTCGAGGTCGAGCTGGCTGACCCGTACGAGCGGCTCGCGGAGCTGGGCTACGACTACGGCACTGCTTTCCAGGGCCTGCGGGCGATGTGGCGCGACGGCGACGACGTGTACGCCGACGTCGTCCTGCCCGACGCCGCCGACGCCGTCGGTTACGGTCTGCACCCGGCGCTGCTCGACGCCGCGATGCACGCCCAGCTGCTCGGCCCGGCACCCGAGGAAGGCGAAGCGAAACCGATGTTGCCGTTCGCTTTCAGCGGCACCACCCTGCATCGCGCGGGAGCTGCGGCGTTGCGGGTGCACGTCTCGCCGACCAGTCCGGACACCATCACGCTGCGGATCGCCGACGACGCTGGCTCGCCCGTGCTGTCCGTCGAATCCCTTGCCGCGCGGCCGATCTCGCTGGACAAGCTGGCTTCGAACCGGGACTCGCTGTTCCGGGTGGAGTGGGAACCCGCCGGGAACAACGGGAACGCCGCGGACGCGAAGGTGCTGGAAGTGTCCACTCCGGACGGTCCGCCGCCCGAAGCGGCCCGCACGGTCACGCGACAGGTGCTCACCGCCATCCGGGAACTGCTCGCCGAGGACGGCGAGACCCGCTTGGCCGTGGTCACGCGCGGCGCGGTGTCGGTCGACGGCGAGGACGTCGACCCGGTCCTCGCTCCGGTGTGGGGCCTGGTGCGGGCGGCCGAAGCCGAAAACCCGGGTCGGTTCGCGCTCGTCGACCTCGACGGGAACGGCACTGCTGAAGCCGCCTTGGCCACCGGGGAACCCGAGACGGCCGTCCGCGGCGGCAAGGTTCTCGTGCCGCGCCTGACCCCCGCGACTCCGCCAGCCGGGGAGCTGAACTGGAACCCGGACGGGACCGTCCTCATCACCGGCGGCACCGGCGGGCTCGGCGCGGTCGTCGCGAAGCACCTGGTGACGCGGCACGGCGTGCGCCGTCTGCTGCTCACCAGCCGCCGGGGCGCCGACGCGCCCGGCGCGGCCGAGTTGTGCGAAGAGCTCCGGCAGCTGGGCGGCGAGGTGACGATCGCGAGCTGCGACGTCACCGACGCGGCGTCCGTGCGGTCGCTGCTCGACGCGATCCCGGCCGAGGCGCCGCTGACCGCCGTCCTGCACGCCGCGGGCGTCCCCGCCGCCGGCCGGGTCGAGGCCCTCGCCGACGACGAGCTGGACCGCGTCTTCGCCCCCAAGGTCGACGGCGCGTGGAACCTGCACGAGCTGACCGGCGACCTGGCCGCGTTCGTCCTGTTCTCCTCGGCCGCGAGCACCGTCCTCGCCGCGGGTCAGGCCGGGTACGCCGCCGCCAACGCCTACCTGGACGAGCTGGCTCGCCACCGCCAGGCCCAAGGACTCGCGGCGACAGCGCTGGCCTGGGGTGCCTGGGCCGAGGACGGCGGCATGGCAGGCGAACTGGACGAGGCCGACTTCCGCAGGCTGCGCCGTCTCGGCACGCCGCCGATGGCCACCGAGGAAGCCCTCGCGCTGCTCGACGCGTGCCTCACCGCCGAGGACGCCGTGCTCGCGCCGGTGAAGCTCGACCTCGCGGCCCTGCGCGCCCGCAGCGACGCTCTTCCGCCGGTCCTGCGCGGGCTCGTGCGGCCCGCGCCGAGCCGCCGCCCGGCCGCCCGGTCCGGAGCCGCGGTCGCCGCCCGGCTGGGCACGCTGCCCGAAACCGAGCGCGAGGCCTATCTCCTGAACGTGGTGGCCGAGCAGGTCGCGGCGGTGCTGGGCTTCGCTTCGGCCGCGTCCGTCGAGCCCGAGCGGGCCTTCCAGGAAATGGGGTTCGACTCGCTCACCTCCGTCGAACTGCGCAACCAGCTCGGCGCGCTGACCGGCCTCAAGCTGACCGCGACCATCGTGTTCGACCATCCGACGCCCGCCGCGCTCGCCCGGCGCCTGCACGAGCTGCTCGGCCCGGCCCGCGGCGCCGCGGAGCCGCTGCTGACCGAGATCGACCGCCTGGAAACCCTCCTCGGCGGCGCGGCCGGAACGCTGAACGGCTCGACCGCGAAGGTCGCCGCGCGACTGGACGCCCTGGTGCGCAAGTGGACCGACGCGCACGCGGGAGCCGAAACCGAAGCCGGTCTGGACGAGGCCACCGACGACGAGCTGTTTGCCGTGCTGGACGACGAATTGGGCATCTCATGAACGGGCAGACCATGAGCAACGAGGACAAGCTCCGCGACTACCTGAAGCGTGCGACGGCCGATCTCAAACAGGCCCGCCGCCGGCTGCACGAGCTGGAGGCGCGCGACACCGAGCCGATCGCGATCATCGGCATGAGCTGCCGCTACCCCGGGGGCATCGCGACGCCGGACGACCTGTGGGACGTCGTCGACGAGGGCCGCGACGTGATCGGCGAGTTCCCGGCCGACCGCGGCTGGGACATCGAGGGCGTCTACGACCCGACGCCCGAGCGGCCCGGCAAGACCTACACGCGCCACGGCGGTTTCCTTTACGACGCGGCGAACTTCGACGCGGAGTTCTTCGGCATCAGCCCGCGCGACGCCCGTCGTGCCGACCCGCAGCAGCGGATCCTGCTCGAAGCGTCCTGGGAGGCCATCGAGCGCGCCGGGCTCGACCCGCACGCGCTGAAGGGCAGCCCCACCGGTGTCTTCGCCGGCGTGATGTACCACGACTACAGCGGCGGCAGCCCCGAAGGCAGCCTCGTGTCCGGTCAGGTTTCCTACACGCTCGGTCTCGAAGGACCGTCGGTGTCGGTGGACACCGCGTGCTCGTCTTCGCTGGTGGCACTGCACATGGCCGCCCAGGGACTGCGTCGCGGAGACTGCTCGCTCGCGCTGGTCAGCGGCGTCGCCGTGATGGGCACGCCGGAGATGTTCGTGGACTTCTCCAGCCGACGCGGTCTCGCCGCGGACGGCCGCAGCAAGTCGTTCTCCGACGACGCGAACGGAACGTCGTGGGCCGAGGGCGTCGGCGTGCTCGTGCTGGAACGCGTTTCGGAGGCGCGCCGCAACGGGCACCAGATCCTCGCACTGCTGCGCGGTTCCGCGGTGAACCAGGACGGCGCGAGCAACGGCTTCTCCGCTCCGAACGGCCCCTCGCAGGTCCGGGTGATCGAGGCGGCACTCGCCGACGCCGGACTCTCAGTGTCCGATGTGGACGCTGTCGAGGCACACGGCACCGGAACCGCGTTGGGCGACCCGATCGAAGCGCAGTCGCTGATGGAAACCTACGGGCAGCGCACGACGGGGGAGCCGCTGCTGCTCGGCTCGATCAAGTCGAACATGGGCCACCCGCAGGCCGCCGCCGGCGTCGCCGGGGTGATCAAGATGGTGCAGGCGCTGCGGCACGCCAAGCTGCCGAAGACGCTGCACGTCGGCACCCCTTCGACGCACGTCGACTGGACCGCGGGCGCGGTGGAACTGCTGACGGAGCCGCGCGAGTGGCCCGAGGTGAACCGGCCGCGCCGCGGGGCGGTGTCCTCGTTCGGCGTGAGCGGCACCAACGCGCACGTGATCCTGGAGCAGGCACCGAGCCAGGAGCGGGAAGAACCGCCCGCGCCGGTGGTCCACCCGCTCGTACTGTCGGCGAAGACCCCCGCCGCGCTCGCCGCGGCAGCGGGCCGGATCGCGTCCCATATGGACAGTCACGCCGACGGGCTCGCCGACATCGCGCACACCCTCGCCACCGGACGAGCCCGGCTCGACCACCGCGCGGTAGTTGTCGCGCAGGATTCCACACAGGCTGCGGAAGCGCTGCGGGCGTTGGCTTCCGGCGGATCGCGCCCAGACGTCGTCACCGGTACCGCCGACGCACGCGGCAAGACCGTGTTCGTGTTCCCCGGCCAAGGCTCGCAGTGGACCGGAATGGCGACCGCGTTGCTGGAGCAGTCGCCGGTGTTCGCCGAGCGGATGGCCGAGTGCGACGCGGAACTGCGGAAGTTCGCGGACTGGTCAGTGCTCGCAGTGCTGCGCGGCGAACCCGGCACCCCGCCCGCCGACCGCGTGGACGTGGTGCAGCCGATGCTGTGGGCGGTAATGGTCTCGCTGGCCGCGCTGTGGCGGGCGCACGGCGTGGAGCCGGACATGGTGATCGGCCACTCGCAGGGCGAAATCGCCGCCGCGAGCGTCTCGGGTGCACTGTCCCTTGAGGACGGTGCCCGGGTGGTCGCGTTGCGCAGCAAGGCGATCGGCGACGTCCTCGGCGGCCGGGGCGGCGGGATGCTCGCCGTCGGGCTGCCCGCCTCCGGCCTCGGCTCCCGGCTCGACGCCTGGGACGGCCGGATCTCGGTGGCCGCGGACAACGGCGCCACGTCGGCCGTGCTGTCCGGCGACGGCACCGCCCTTGACGAGCTGCGCGACCAGCTGGTCGAGGAGGGATTCCGCGCCAAGCGGGTGCCGGTGGACTACGCGTCGCACTCCGCGCACGTCGAGCACCTCGCCGACCGGCTGCTGGCCGACCTCGCCCCGATCACCCCCGGCGCGGGGACGGTCGCGATGACCTCCACGGTGACCGAGGAGCCGGTGACCGAGTCCACTATGGACGCCCGGTACTGGTTCACCAACCTGCGCACGACGGTCCGGTTCGCGCCGGTGGTCGCGAAGCTCGCCGAGGCGGGTTACACGCGGTTCATCGAGATCAGCCCGCATCCGGTACTGGCCATGAGCATCCAGGAGACCCTGGACGAAGGCGGCCACAACGGTTCCGTCACCGGGACCCTGCGCCGCGACGAAGGCGGCCTGACCCGGTTCGCGACCTCGCTCGCCGAGCACTCGGTCCGCGGCGGCGCGGCGGATTGGGCCTCGCTGGTTCCCGGTGCCCAGCTCGTGGAACTGCCGACGTATCCGTTCCAGCACAAGCGCTTCTGGCACGAAGAAGAGGCCGCGGCGACACCGGTGACCGGAGCGCAGGTCGCCGACCAGGACTTCTGGCAGGACATCGCCGCGGGCGATGTCGACGCGCTCGCCACCCGGCTCGGCGTCGAACCCGCCCCGCTGGCCGAGGTCGTCCCTGCATTGGCCGCCTGGCACGGCCGCCGCACCGATCTGTCCACAATAGAATCCTGGCGCTACCGAGTCTCCTGGGCACCGGTGAGCGTCGCGGGCGAACTGGCCGGAACCTGGCTGGTCGTCGTCCCCGCCGATGTTCCGGAAGCGGCCGAGCTGGCTGATGCACTCGCCGCGCAGGGCGACGTCGTCCGGGTGATCGCGACGGCGGACCGCGCCGAACTGGCCGGGCAGCTCACCGAGGCGACCGCGGTGCGGCCGTTTGACGGCGTGCTGTCGTTGCTCGCGCTCGACACCCGCGAACACGCGGAGCACCCCGCGCTCACCACTCCGGTCGCCGGCACCGTCGCGCTGCTGCAAGCCTTGCGCGACACCGGGGTTGACGCCCCGGCGTGGGTGGTCACCCGTGGTGCGGTCGCGGTGGACGCCTTCTCCGACGCCGACCCGGCCGCCGCGGCGGTGTGGGGACTCGGCACGGTCGTCGCGCTCGACCAGCCCGCCGCTTGGGGCGGCCTGGTCGACGTCGAGGGCCCCGCGGACGCCGCGCGGCTGGCCGCCGTGGTGTCCGGAACGGACAACGAGGACCAGGTCGCGATCCGGCCGTCCGGGGTGTTCGCCCGGCGCATGGTCCGCGCTCCGCTGCCCGCGACCGACGCGGAGTGGAAGCCGCGGGGAACGGTGCTGGTCACCGGCGGCACGGGCGCGGTCGGCGCGCACGTCGCCCGCTGGCTGGCCGGACGGGGCGCAGAGCACCTCGTGCTCACCAGCCGCCGCGGTCTCGACGCTGAAGGCGCGCGGGAGCTGGTCGAAGAGCTGGCTGGCACCCGCGTCACGGTCGCGGCCTGCGACGTCACCGACAAGCAGGCGCTCGCGGCGCTGCTGGCCGAGCACCCGCCGACGGCCGTGGTGCACGCCGCGGGTGTGCTGACCGACGAGCCGGCCCTTGCCGACGTCACGCCCGCGGAGTTCGCCGCCGCCACCCGCGCCAAGATCACCGGCGCGGCCCTGCTCGACGAACTGCTGGGCGACACCGAGCTGGACGCGTTCGTGCTGATGTCCTCCGGTGCCGCCGTGTGGGGCACCTCCGGCCAGCCTGCTTACGCCGCGGGCAACGCCTACCTCGACGCGCTCGCCCGCCGCCGTCGTGCCGCGGGACGCACCGCGACCGCGGTCGCGTGGGGCTCGTGGGGCGGCGGGGGCATGGTCGACGCCGAAGCGAGCGACCTGCTGCGCCGCATCGGCCTGGCCGAGATGGCCCCGGAACTCGCGGCCGAGGCACTGGGCCAGGCGCTGGACCGCGACGAGACCCACCTGGTGGTCGCCGACATCGACTGGGCCACGTTCGCCCCGGTGTACCAGCTCGCCCGGCCGCGGCCGCTGCTGCGCGCGCTGGCCGAGGTCGCCGAGGAGGAGACCGGCCCGGTCGAGGACACCGGCGACCTGAAGGGGAAGCTCGCGTCGCTGACGCCCGCCGAACAGCAGCGGACGCTGCTGGAGCTGGTCCGCGGCCAGGTCGCCGTGGTCGCCGGATACGACAACGGCTCGGCGGTCGAACCGGCCCGCGCGTTCAAGGAACTCGGGTTCGACTCGGTCACCGCGGTTGACCTGCGCAACCGGCTCGGGGCCGCCACCGGCCTCAAGCTCCCGGCCACCGTCGCGTTCGACCACGTCAACCCGCAGGCGCTCGCCGAGCATCTGTGGACCCAGCTGGGCGGCGGCGAAGCGGCGGTCCCGCTGGAGGCGGAACTGGACCGGCTCGAGGCGGTCGCGTCCGCTTTGGACGCCGCGGAGATCGACCGGTCCCGGATCGTCGTCCGTCTGCAGGCGATGGTGACCGCCCTGCACCAGACCCTGGCCGGCACCAAGGCCGCCGACGTCCTGCAAACCGCGACCACGGACGAGCTGTTCGCCCTCATCGACAACGAGCTCGGCGCCTGAGCGCACCCACCCAGCGACAAGAGGATTCTGGCGATGACTGACGAAAGCAAGCTGGTCGACTACCTGAAGCGGGTGACCGCCAACCTGCAGGAGACGCGTGAGCGGCTTCGCGCGGTCGAGGCGGCGGAGGCCGAGCCGATCGCGATCGTGGCGATGGGCTGCCGGTACCCGGGCGACGTGCGCTCGCCGGAGGACCTCTGGGAGCTGGTGGCCGGCGGCCGGGACGCGATCGGCGCGTTCCCGTCCGACCGCGGCTGGAACCTCGACACGCTGTTCGACGCCGACCCCGACAGCCCGGGCACGAGCTACGTCTCCGAGGGCGGCTTCGTCCACGACGTCGGCGAGTTCGACGCGCCGTTCTTCGGCGTCTCCCCGCGCGAGGCGCTGGCCATGGACCCGCAGCAGCGGATCGTGCTGGAGCTGGCGTGGGAGACGTTCGAGCGGGCCGGCATCGCGCCGCACTCGCTCGCCAAACAGCAGGTGGGGGTCTTCGTCGGCAGCGGCGACCAGGACTACTACGACGAGCTGCCGCCGTCCGTGCTCGCGGGCGAGGTCGCGGACTACCTGAGCACCGGCAACGCCGCGTCGGTCATTTCCGGCCGGGTCGCCTACGCGCTCGGGCTGGAAGGACCGGCGCTCACGGTCGACACGGCGTGCTCGTCGTCGCTGGTCGCCCTGCACCTCGCCGTGCAGGCGCTGCGGCAGCGCGACTGCTCGCTGGCGCTGGCCGGCGGCGTGATGGTGATGTCGCGGCCGGGCCCGTTCCTGGCGTTCAGCCGTCAGCGCGGGCTCGCCGCGGACGGCCGGTGCAAGGCGTTCTCCGACAGCGCAGACGGCACCGGTTGGGCTGAGGGCGCGGGAACCCTGTTGCTGGAACGGCTTTCCGACGCGCGTCGCAACGGCCACCCGGTCCTCGCGGTTGTGCGCGGTTCCGCGGTGAACTCCGACGGTGCGTCGAATGGGCTCACCGCACCGAACGGTCCTTCGCAGCAGCGGGTGATCCGGCAGGCGCTGGCGAACGCGCGACTCTCGGCGTCCGATGTGGACGCTGTCGAAGGCCACGGCACCGGCACCACCCTCGGCGATCCCATTGAGGCGCAAGCCTTGCTGGCCACCTACGGCCAGGACCGGGACCGTCCGCTGTGGCTCGGTTCGATCAAGTCGAACATCGGCCACGCGCAGGGTGCGGCCGGTGTCGGCGGGGTGATCAAGATGGTGCAGGCAATGCGCAACGGCCTGCTGCCTCGCACGCTCCATGTCACCGAACCGTCCACAGAGGTCGATTGGACCTCCGGCGCGGTCGAACTGCTGACAGAGGAGCGTCCGTGGGCGGCTGGGGAACGCCCACGGCGCGCGGGTGTGTCGTCGTTCGGCGTCAGTGGCACCAACGCACACGTGATCGTCGAAGAAGCTCCCGCCGTTGAAGCGGAAGAAGCGACGCCGAGCTGGCCGGAAGGCGTCCCGGTCCCGTGGCCGCTCGCCGGGCACGGTGCCGCGGCGCTTAAGGCGCAGGCGGCTCAGCTGCTGTCCGTTGTGGACGGTGCGACCCCGCTCGACCTCGGTTTCTCACTGGCGACGTCCCGGTCGCCGCTCAGCCACCGTGCCGTCGTGCTCGACGGGAAGGCCGGGGTCGCCGCCCTTGCTGACGGCTCGACATCGCCCGCGCTGGTCACCGGCACCGCCGTCGAGGGGCTCACAGCGTTCCTCTTCTCCGGTCAGGGCGCTCAGCGCGCACGCATGGGCGCCGAGCTGGCCGCCGCGTTCCCGGTGTTCGCCGAGGCACTGGACGAGGTCTTCGCCGCGATCGACCCGCACCTCGACCGTCCACTGAAGACAGTCGTCTTCGAGAACCCGCGGCTGATCAACCAGACTGGCTACACCCAGCCCGCGCTGTTCGCGATCGAGGTGGCGCTGTTCCGGTTGCTGTCGTCGTGGGGCATCAAGCCCGACTTCCTGCTCGGCCACTCGGTTGGCGAGCTGGCCGCCGCGCACGTCGCGGGGGTGCTGTCGCTGACCGACGCCTGCGCTCTCGTCGCGGCCCGGGCGAAGCTCATGCAGGCCTTGCCGACCGGTGGCGCGATGGTCGCCCTGCAGGCGACCGAGGACGAGGTCGCCCCGCAGCTGACCGACGACGTCAGCATCGCCGCGATCAACGGCCCGGACTCGGTGGTGCTTTCCGGCACCGAAGACGCGGTCGCCGCGGTGGTGGCGAAGTTCGAGGGCCGCAAGTCCTCGAAGCTCAAGGTGTCGCACGCGTTCCACTCGCCGCTGATGGAGCCGATGCTGGCGGAGTTCGCCGCCGTCGCCCGCACGCTCACCTACTCGCGGCCCGAAATCCCGGTGATCTCCAACGTTTCCGGCGCGCTCGCCGGGGCCGAGATCGCCACGCCGGAGTACTGGGTCTCGCACGTCCGCGCCGCGGTCCGGTTCCACGACGGGCTGACCGCGCTGAGCGCACAGGGCGTTTCCCGCTTCGTCGAGGTCGGGCCGGACGGCGTGCTTTCCGCGCTCGCCCGGCAGAGCTTCGACGCGGTGGTCGTGCCGGTGCTGCGCAAGGACCGGCCGGAGCCGCAGGCAGCGCTCACGGCGCTCGCCGAACTGTTCGTCAGCGGGCTCGTCCCGGACTGGTCCGCGGTCTTCGCCGGCCGCGGCGCCCAGCGCGTCGACCTGCCGCCGTATGCCTTCCAGCGCAAGCGCTACTGGATCGACGCCCGCGCCAACCGCGACGAGGTGACTGCGGCCGGACTCGCTTCGGCCGGGCACCCGCTGCTCGGCGCCGCCGTCTCCCTCGCCGACACCGACGGCGTGGTGCTCACCGGGCGGCTTTCGGCGGAGACGCACGCGTGGCTGGCTGAGCACCGGCTCGGCGAGGTCATCACCGTGCCCGGCACGGCGTTCCTGGAGCTGGTGGTCCGCGCGGGCGACCAGGTCGGCAGCGGCCGGATCGAAGAACTCACGCTCAGCAGCCCGCTGGTGGTGCCGGAACGCGGTGGCGTGCAGGTCCAGGTGACCGTCGGCGCGGCAGGGGAGCACGGCGTCCGCTCCGTGACGGTCCACTCGCGCGCGGAAGGTGCCGACGGCGAGCCGTGGACGCTGCACGCGAGCGGCACGGTCACGCCACCGTCGTACCGCGGCGGGGTGGAGCTGGCCGAGTGGCCGCCCGCCGGTGCCGAGCCGGTCGGGATCGACGGCGTGTACGACGACTTCGCCGACACCGGCCTGACCTACGGCCCGCTTTTCCGTTCCCTGCAGGCAGTGTGGCAACGCGACGGCGAGATCTTCGCTGAAGTCGCGCTGCCGGAGGACAGCGACGCTGACCGCTTCGGCCTGCACCCGGCCGCGCTCGACGCGTGCACCCACGCCCTGCGTGTCGCGGGCGGCGGGGACGGCGGCGTCGGCCTGGTTCCGTTCTGCTGGACCGGCGTCGAACTGCACGCCACCGGTGCGTCCGCGCTGCGCGTGCGGTTCAAGCCGACCACCGAGGACGGCTACGAGATCGTCCTCGCCGACCCGACTGGCGCGCCGGTCGCGACGGTCGCCGAGACGGTCTTCCGCGCCTTCACCGCGCCGGTCGCCGAGCAGACCGCTCCGCTGTACCGGATCGAATGGCAGCGGTCGGCCGAAACCGAATCCACTGTGGACACTGCCGACGTGCAGGTCCTGGAGTGCGTCGGCGAATCCGGCACTGCCGCCGAGACGCACGAACTCACCCACCGCGTCCTGGCCGCTCTCCAGACCTGGCTGGCCGAGGAACACTCCGAGCAAGCCAGGCTCGTGGTGGTCACCCGCGGCGCGGTCCCGGCCGCCGGAGACGTCACCGACCTCGCCGCCTCGGCGGTCTGGGGCCTGGTCCGCTCCGCGCAGGAGGAGAACCCGGACGCCTTCGTCCTGCTCGACCTCGACGCCGAAACCACGCCGGAAGCGGTGTTGCCGCAGGTGCTGGCCTCGGGCGAAACGCAGGCGGCGGTCCGGCTCGGCACGGTCCTCGTGCCCCGGCTGGTCCGCACGACGCCGGAACTGGACCGGCCGTACTTCTGCCCGCACGGCACCGTGCTGGTCACCGGCGCGTCCGGCGCGCTCGGCGGAAAGCTCGCCCGGCACCTGGTCGCCGAGCACGGGGTGCGCAGGCTGCTGCTGCTCAGCCGCCGGATCACGCCCGCGCTCGACCAGTTGGCCGCCGAACTGCGCGAAAGCGAGGTCGACGTCCGGCTGGAACGCTGCGACGTCGCCGACCGCGAGGCGCTGGCCGGCGTGCTGGCGTCGCTGCCCGAGGAGAACCCGCTCACCGCGGTCGTGCACGCCGCTGGCGTTCTCGACGACGGTGTGGTCACCGCGCTCACCCCGGAGCGGGTCGACGCGGTGCTCGCCCCGAAGGTCGACGGCGCGCTGAACCTGCACGAACTCACCCGCGAGACCGCGCTGTCCGCGTTCGTGCTGTTCTCGTCGGTCTCCGGCGTGCTCGGTGCGCCCGGCCAGGGCAGCTACGCCGCGGCCAACGCGTACCTGGACGCCCTCGCGTCGCACCGCGTCGCGCACGGCCTGCCGGGTCTGTCGCTCGACTGGGGCCTGTGGGGCGAGGTCGGCGGCATGGGCGGCACGCTCACCGAAGAGGAGGTGCAGCGGCTCGCGGCCAGCGGCATCGTGCCACTGTCCACTGCGGACGGTCTGGCGCTGTTCGACCGCGCGCTCGCGGTCCGCAAACCGACCGCCGTCCCGGCCAAGCTCGACCTTCCGGTGCTGCGCAAACTCGACCGGCTCCCGCGCACGCTGGAACAGCTCGTCGGCCGCACCGCGCGCCGGGTCGCCGCCGCAGCCGGGTCCTCAGTGGACTCTTTCGCCGGACGGCTGCTGGGCTTGCCGGAAGAAGACCGCCGCGACGCCGTGCTGGAACTGGTGCGCGGACACGCCGCGACCGTGCTCGGGTACAGCGGCGCGCACGAAATCGAGTCGTCGGCGCAGTTCTCGTCGCTCGGCTTCGACTCGCTGACCGCGATCGAGCTGCGCAACGGCCTCACCGCGGCCACCGGGCAGCGGCTGCCCGCGACCCTGATCTTCGACTACCCGACGCCGACCTCGCTGGCCGCGCACCTGCTGGCCGAACTGGCCGGCACGGCGGTCGAGATCAGCACAGTGTCCACTAAGGACAACTCGGACGAGCCGATCGCGATCGTCGGCATGGCCTGCCGCCTGCCCGGCGGGGTCACCTCGCCGGAACAGCTGTGGGAACTGGTCGCCGAGGGCCGCGAAGCGATCGGCGACTTCCCGGCCGACCGCGGCTGGGACGTCGACGGTCTGCTCGACCCGACCGGCCGCCGCCCCGGCACGACGTATGTCGCACGCGGAGGGTTCGTCTACGACGCGGGTGATTTCGACCCGACGTTCTTCGGCGTCTCGCCGAAGGAAGCGCCGATGATCGACCCGCAGCAGCGGCTGCTGCTCGAAGCCTCGTGGGAGGCGCTGGAGCGGTCCGGGATCGACCCGGTTTCGCTCAAGGGCAGCCCGACCGGGGTGTACGCGGGCGTCCAGTACCACGACTACGCGGGTGCGAGCAGCGCTGGATCGATCGTCACTGGCCGGGTGTCCTACTCCCTCGGCCTCGAGGGCCCGGCCGTCTCGGTGGACACGGCGTGCTCGTCGTCGCTGGTCGCGATGCACATGGCGGCGCAGGCGCTGCGCGGCGGGGATTGCACGCTCGCGCTGGCCGGCGGCGTCACGGTGATGGCGACTCCGGAAACCTTCGTGGAGTTCAGCCGCCAAAAGGGACTGGCCCCCGACGGCCGGTGCAAGGTGTTCTCCGACGACGCCGACGGCACGACCTGGTCCGAAGGCGTCGGCGTCCTGGTCCTGGAGCGTCTCTCCGACGCCCGCGCCAACGGGCACCCGGTGCTCGCGGTCCTCAAGGGCAGCGCGGTGAACCAGGACGGCACCTCGAACGGCCTGACCGCGCCGAACGGTCCCGCGCAGCAGCGGGTGATCCGCGCGGCGCTGGCCGACGCCGGACTGGAACCGTCCGATGTGGACGCCGTCGAAGCGCACGGCACAGGCACCAAGCTGGGCGACCCGATCGAAGTCCAGGCGCTGCTGGCCACTTACGGCACGCAGACCTCGGCGGACCGTCCCTTGTGGATCGGATCGGTGAAGTCGAACATCGGGCACACTCAGGCCGCCGCGGGCGCCGCTGGCGTGATCAAGATGATCGAAGCGATGCGGCACGGCGAACTCCCCGCGACGCTGAACGTGGGCAAACCGTCGAGCGAGATCGACTGGTCCTCGGGCGCGGTGCGGGTGCTGGCCGAGCCGGTGAAGTGGCTGCCCAACGGCCACACCCGCCGGGCGGGCGTCTCCTCCTTCGGCGTGAGCGGCACCAACGCGCACGTGATCCTGGAGGAAGGCGACCGGCGCGAGGTCACCGCCTCGACTGGTCCGGAGTACGACGGCCCGGTCGCATGGCCGGTCTCCGGTCGCGGCGCCGCGGCGTTGCGGGCACAGGCCGAGCAACTGATGTCCTATGTGGACGAAGAGCCGGAAGGCAGCCTCGCCGACATCGGCGTCTCGCTGGCCACCACGCGCGGCGCGTTCGACCGCCGGGCGGTGCTGATCGGCAGCCGGTCGCCGCAGTTCGTGCGCGGTCTCGCGGCGCTGGTCGACGAAGAAGAGGCGCGCGGGGTCGTCAGCGGGACCGCCAGCGCGGGCGGGCGCACCGCGTTCCTGTTCGCGGGTCAGGGTTCGCAGCGCGCGAAGATGGGGGCGCGGCTCGCCGAGCAGTACCCGGCGTTCGCCGCCGCGTACGACGAAGCCTGCGCCGCGGTCGACCGGCACCTGGACCGCCCCATCCGGCCGATCATCGACAGCGGGGACGGCCTCGACGAGACCCGCTATACCCAGCCCGCGCTGTTCGCTCTGGAAGTCGCGCTGTTCCGCCTGGTCCGCGCGTGGGGCGTCAAACCGGACGTGCTTGCCGGGCATTCGATCGGCGAGATCGCGGCAGCTCACTGCGCTGGCGTGCTTTCCCTCGAAGACGCGGCGAAGCTGGTGGTCGCTCGCGGTGCTTTGATGCAGGCGTTGCCGACCGGCGGTGCGATGGTGGCGATCGACGGAACTCCCGAAGCGGTTCGCGAAGCCGCAGGGGACACTGTGGACATTGCCGCGGTGAACGGTCCGACCTCGGTCGTGATCTCCGGCGCTGAAGAAGCGGTTGCCGCGGTGGCGGCGAAGTTCGAGCGCACCAAGAAGCTCCGTGTCTCGCACGCGTTCCACTCGCGACTGATGGACCCGATGCTCGGCGGGTTCCGCACTGTCGCGGAAGGACTGTCCTATGCGGACCCGCGGATCCCGGTCATCTCGACGGTCACCGGCGGTCCGGCGGACCTGACCTCGCCGGAGTACTGGGTGAACCAGGTCCGCGCAGGGGTGCAGTTCCGCGACGCGGTCACTCGGGCCGCCGCGGACGGCGTGACCCGGTTCCTGGAGCTGGGCCCGGACACCACGCTCGCCGCGATGGCCGCGGGTTGCTTCGACGAGCAGCCTGAGGCGCTGGCTTCGCTGCTGCACAAGGAGAACGACGAGGCGGTGGCCGCGCTGACCGGTGTCGCGCAGCTGCACGTCAGCGGCATCGACGTCGACTGGTCCGCGATCTACGAGCCGACCGGCGCCCGCCCGGTGCCGGTGCCGACGTATCCGTTCCAGCGCCAGCGCTTCTGGCTGGAGAGCACTTCTGGTGCCGTCGGCGAGGAAGACCACCCGCTGCTCGGGACGGCACTGGAACTCGCCGACGCCGACGGGCTGCTGTTCAGCGGACGGCTTTCGGTGGGCACACACCCGTGGCTGGCTGACCACGTCGTCGGCGGCTCGATCCTGTTCCCCGGCACCGGTTTCGTCGAAATGGCGATCCGGGCGGGCGACGAGGCGGGCTGCCCGCGCTTGGAGGAACTGACCCTGGAGTACCCGCTGGTCGTCCCCGAGCGCTCCGGCGTCCGCGTGCAGTTCGCCCTCGGCGCGCCCGACGGCAGCGGCAGCCGGACGTTCAGCGTGCACTCCCGGCCGGAAGGCGACAGCGCCGCCTGGACGCGGCACGCGATCGGCAAGCTCGCCAAGGCGGGCAAGGCCGGGAAGTTCGATCTGGCCGAGTGGCCGCCCGCCGGCGCCGAGGAGGTCCGGCTGGAGGGCACCTACGAAGAGCTGGCCGCCGACGGGCTCGCCTACGGTCCGGCGTTCCGCGGGCTCGTCGCGGCCTGGAAGCGCGACGGCGAAGCGTTCGCCGAGATCCAGCTCCCGGCCTCGGTGTCCGATGTGGACCGTTACGGCATCCACCCCGCCGTCCTCGACGCCGCACTGCACACCATCGGTGTCTCCGGCGCGGCCGGGGACGAACCGGCGCTGCCGTTCGCCTGGGAAGGCGTCCGGTTGCACGCCGTCGGGGCGACGACCCTGCGGGTCCACGTCCGCCCGGTCGGCTCGGGCGCGGTCTCGCTCGACGTCGCCGACGGTGCCGGGGCTCCGGTCGCATCGGTGGAATCCCTGCTGCTGCGCCCGATGTCGGCCGTACCGCAGGCGGCACCGACTGGCGGTGGTGACGCGCTGTTCCGCGTTGCCTGGGAACAGGCCGACCTCGACGCCGTCGCCGAGGTCACCGACTGGACTGTGCTCGGCCCGGACGCCTTCGGCCTTACCGAAGCGCTGGGCGCCAAGGCAGCCGGGACGGTCGCCGAGGCGAGCGGACTGGTCGTGCTTCCTGCAGGCGGCACCGACGACGTCCACGCCGAACTGCACCGCGTGCTCGGCCTGCTGCAGGACTGGCTCGCCGGGTCCACCGGTTCGCTGATCGTGGCGACCCGGGGCGCGGTGGCCGCCGAAGAGGGGGAGAACCCCGACCCGGCCGGCGCCGCGGTCGCGGGCCTGGTGCGCTCGGCACAGGCCGAACACCCCGGCCGGATCACGCTGGCAGACCTCGGCGCGGGCACCCCGGCCGGCCGGACGCTGGCTGCGGTGTCGGCCTCCGACGAGCCGCAGGTGGCGTTGCGAGCGGGCGCGGTGCTGGTGCCGCGCCTGGTCCGGGCGGCCGACGCGGCGGCGGCCCCGGTATGGGACGCCGAGGGCACCGTGCTCGTCACCGGAGCCACCGGCGCGCTCGGCACGGCCGTGGCACGGCACCTGGCGACCGAACACGGCGTGCGGAACCTGCTGCTGGTCAGCCGTCGCGGTGCGGACGCACCGGGCGCGGCCGAACTGCGGGACGAACTGTCCGGTCTCGGCGCCGAGGCCACGTTCGCCGCCTGCGACGTGGCCGACCGGGACGCGCTGGCGGCGCTGCTGGCCGGAATCCCGGCCGACGCGCCGCTGCGGGCGGTGGTGCACGCGGCCGGCGTCCTGGACGACGGGGTGCTGACTTCCCTTACGCCGGAACGACTCGACAAGGTCCTGCGCCCGAAGGTCGACGCGGCGGAGGCGTTGCACGAGCTGACCCGCGAGCTGGACCTCACCGCGTTCGTGCTGTTCTCGTCGGCCGCCGGGGTCCTCGGCGCACCGGGGCAGGGCAGCTACGCCGCGGCCAACGCGTTCCTGGACGCACTGGCCGCCCGCCGGCGCACCGAGGGCCTCACCGGCACCTCGCTGGCATGGGGCCTGTGGAGCGACGGCATGGGCGCGGCGCTGGAAGACGCGGACACGCACCGCATCGGCGAGACCGGCATCACCGCACTGTCCACTGAGGACGGTCTGCGGCTGCTGGACGCGACGGTCGGCGCGGCGGAGGCGCAACTGGTGCCGATCGCACTGGACACGCGGGTGCTGGCGTCGTCCGGCGGCGACGACCTCCCGGCCGTGCTGCGCGGTCTGGCAGGCACGCCCGGCCGCCGCGCGGCGCAGGACACGGCGGAGGACACCGAGTCGCTGGCCAAGAAACTGGCTGGCCTGGCGGCGAACAAGCGCGTCCCGCTGGTGCTGAACCTGGTGCGCACGCACGCCGCGGCGCTGCTGGGCCACGCCGGTCCGGAGGCGGTGGAAGCGGACCGTTCGTTCAACGAGGTCGGCTTCGATTCGTTGTCCGCCACCGGGTTCCGCAACAAGCTCAGCCTCGTCACCGGGCTGAAGCTGCCGGTCAGCCTGATCTTCGACTACCCGACGCCGCGGATCCTTTCCGAGTTCCTCGTCGGCGAACTGGCTCCTGCCGAAGAAGCACCCGCCGAAGAAACCGTTACGGAGCAAGGAGTCCGGGAGGCGCTGGCGGGAATCCCGCTGGAGAAGCTGCGCGCGGCCGGATTGCTGGACGGGCTGCTGGAGCTGGCCGGCGTGCGCCTTGCCGAAGACCGCGCCGAGGAGCCGGAAGCCGTGGAGGAGGCGTCGATCGACGACCTCGACACGGACGCGCTGATCAGCATGGCGATCGGCGCCGGCGACGACTGAGCGCACCGGGCGCGAGGGGCGGGAACCCCTAACCCGGCAGGCCCCGGCCACTGTTGTCCGGCCCTGCCGGGTGTGGCCCACTGACAAGACCCGAACGAGGAGAGGTAACCCCATGGTCACCGGCTACGCAATCGAAGCACGGGCGCTGCGCAAGTCCTACGGCGACGTGAAAGTGCTGGAAAGCGTCGACCTGAGCGTGCGGCGCGGCACGATGTTCGCGCTGCTCGGCCCCAACGGCGCCGGGAAGACCACGACGGTGCGGATCCTCAGCACCCTCCTGGACGCCGACGGCGGCACCGTGACCGTCAACGGGCACGACCTCGCCGGGTCCAAGCGGACGGTGCGCGAGCAGATCGGCCTGACCGGACAGGACACCGCGGTCGACGAACTGCTCACCGGCCGCGAGAACCTGGAGATGATGGCGCGGCTGTTCCACCTGCCCGCCGCGCGGGCGAAAGAGCGGGCCACCGAACTGCTCGCGCAGTTCGACCTCGTGGAGGCCGCGGGCCGCCAGGTCAAGACCTACTCCGGCGGCATGCGGCGCAGGCTCGACCTGGCGATCAGCCTGATCACGTCGCCGCCGGTGCTCTTCCTCGACGAGCCGACCACCGGCCTCGACCCGCGCAGCCGCTCGGCGATGTGGGACGCGATCCGCGAGTTGCTCAACGGAGGCACCACGATCCTGCTCACCACGCAGTACCTCGAGGAGGCCGACCAGCTCGCCGACCGGATCGCGGTGCTCGACAAGGGTCGCGTCGTCGCCGAAGGCACCGCCGCCGAGCTCAAGCGCAAGGTGGGCACCGAGCGGTTGAAGCTCACCTTCGCCACCGCCGCCGACGCGGCGCGCGCGCACGACGTCGCCGGCGGGGTGCTGACCGGCGAGACGGTCAGCGTCGCGATCGACCAGCCCGCCCAGGTCCGGCAGGTGCTCAACCGGATCGACGACGCGGGCCTCGAAACCACCGGACTGGAGCTCTCCGAGCCGACCCTCGACGACGTTTTCCACACCCTCACCGGAACCGCGGGAGCGAACTGATGACCCAGACCCTGTCCAGGGAGATCGAGGGGACGCACATCCCCGGCTCCCCGAGCCGCTCGTCGTTCGCGCTCGCCCTGTCCGATTGCCGGGTGCTGGTCGCGCGCAACGTCAAGCACATCGTCCGCAACCCGGAGATGCTGATCCAGGCGTTCTCGCTGCCGATCGTGCTGCTGCTGCTGTTCCGCTTCATGTTCGGCGGCGCGATCAACCTGCCCGGCATGGCCTACGTCGACTACCTCGTGCCCGGCCTGGTGGTTGTCAGCATCGGCTTCAACTCGACGACCACCGTGGTCGGCGTGGCCGCGGACCTGACCCAAGGCCTGGTCGAGCGGTTCCGCTCGATGCCGATGGCGGGCTCGGCCGTGCTTGTCGGCCACGTCGTCTCCGGTGTGCTGCGCAGCATGCTTTCGCTCGTGGTGATGGTCGTGGTCGGCTTGGCCATCGGATTCCGCCCGGCGGGCGGCGTGCTCGGCTGGCTCGCCGCGACCGGACTGCTGGTGCTGTTCGCCGCCGGCGTGTTCTGGCTCGCCACACTGGTGGGGTCGATCGCCAAGACCGTCGAGGGAGCGGGCGGCCTCGGCATGATCTTCGTGTTCGTCCCGTACGCCACCAGCGCGCTCGTCCCCACCGGGTCGATGCCGTCGGTGCTGCGGGCCGTCGTCGACAACCAGCCGATAACCGTGGTCATCGACGCCGTCCGCGGCCTGATGAACGGCACCGCGGTGGCCTCGACGGTGTGGCTGGCGTTCGCCTGGTCGGTCGTCCTCACCGCGGTCGGCGCGTACCTCGCGATCCGGAAGTTCCACCAGCGCGCCCGCGGCTGACCCCCTCGCCGCGGTGGCGAAGGCGGCCCGTGCCCCCGAGCACGGGCCGCCTTTTTCTTGAACCCGAGACGCGGGCTGCGTCAGACCGCCCAGGTTGCTGTGGGGCAGCTTCCGCACGGCGGCAACCCGGGACCGGCCTAGCTCGTAAAGGCGGGTGAAGCGGTCGGCGTCGAGTTCGCCGTCGGAGATGTGCAGCGAGCAGCCGCCCGGCCTGACACCCCCGGCAGCGTACTAAACCGACTCCCCGGTTTTCCCAGTAAAACAGGCCGGTCGGTTTCGTTGCTGATCACAGTGCGCCGCACCAAAAAGGGCGGCCCCGCACCACCGGGCCGCCCATTTTCCGAAGCCTCAGACCCCGGACGTCTCCTGCTCCGCCCCGCGCGGATCGAACCGGTGCAGCCGCCGCGGCGGGACCACCGAGTTCAGGATCAACGTCCACATGTACGCCGTGCGCTCGAGCAGGTCGTTGCGGCCGGTCAGCACCTGGGAACTCAGCTGGATCCCGGTGAACGACGCCTGCACGTACACCGCGAGGTCGTACGCGTTGATCTCCTTGCGCACATCGCCCGCCGCCTTCGCCGCGAGCAGGCAGCCGTGGATCGTGTCGATCCACCGCTTGTACGCCGCACCCGCCGGCGCGATGAACGAACCCTGCTCGATGACCAGCCGGACGCTCGCCCGGACCCGCACGTCGGACTGCAGGCTGGCCGCCATCCCCTGGGTCAGGTCGATGACCGTCTGCAGCCCCGGGCGTTCGATCGCCGCGAGCGGCTCCCACACCGTGAACTGCTCCTCGATCAGCGCGTCGGCCAGGTCTTCCTTCGACTTGAAGTGGAAGTACAGCGCACCCTTCGTGACGCCCGCTTCGGCCAGGATCTCCGACAGGCTCGCGCCGAGGAAGCCGACGGCGTCGAACCGCGAGGCGGCCGCCTCGAGGATCGCGTTCCGTGTCTGCTCCGCACGCTCTTGGCGAGCCACGGCGGCCCCTCTCGCTTTGGCGGCTCGGTCCACAGCAGACCCCCGCCCAGAAGGACAGTCTACGTCCCGGCGGCCCGGAAAGCCACTAAAAACCGCTCGGTTGGTATGGTTTCAGCGGGGGAGCAGGGGGGCTCCGCTCAGGGGAACAGGGCGGCGATTCCGTCCAGGACTCGTTCCAGCGCGAAGTCTTCGGGCGCGGCGGCGGGCCAGCCGCGGGATTCGGCCAGTTCGGCCAGGTGCGGATAGCCGCCTTCGGACAGTCGCGGTTGCAGGAAAGCTCGTACTTCGGCGGAGTATTCGGCGGATTCGGGGGAATCCGGGTCGGCCGCCGTCCGGCGGCGGTCCGCGGTGGCCCGGACGACCGCCGAAACCAGCTCCGCGCACCCCAGTGCGTCCACAGTGGACAAACCGGCCCCGGTGAAAATGTCCAGGAGCTGTTCGGTCCAGCGGAGGCGGTGCGGGGTCAGGCTCTCGCGGACGTCCAGCAGCCAGGGTCGGGCGGCGTACCGTTTGGCGGCCGCGTCCGCCCAGGCCCGGACCGCGGAGCGCCACTCCGGGCCCGCGGCGGGTTCCGGGGGCGGGCCGAATCCGGTCTCGGCCAGCAGGATCAGCAGTTCGTCTTTCGAGCTCACGTAGCGGTACAGCGCGTTGGTCGTCAGCCCGAGCGCGGACGCGATGTTCGGCAGCGACGCCGCGGCCAGGCCCTCGGTGTCGGCCAGTTCGACGGCGGCCGCCACCACCGCCTCGACGGTGTGCGACGGCTTCGGCCCGCGACGGGGACGCGGGCCGCCTTGCCATGCCGGGGACAGACCTGGGGGCAGGGCGCGGGGGTCGGGCTCGATCGGCATCTTTCGCTCCGGGACGTCTTTCAGTAAACTGTGCAAGTCTTACACCGATCTGGCCTGGGGGCGAGCCAACGTGAGCGAGACCAATCGATCCGGGGCCGGGAGCGCCGCCGAGGCTG
The DNA here is from genome assembly GCF_004522315.1 of Amycolatopsis sp. CFH S0740. NCBI lineage: Bacteria > Bacillati > Actinomycetota > Actinomycetes > Pseudonocardiales > Pseudonocardiaceae > Amycolatopsis > Amycolatopsis sp. CFH S0740. The sequence continues at coordinate 148,112 of NZ_SDLS01000005.1, forward strand.
AACGGCGCACCCCTGTTTCGCGACGGCCAGCGCGCTGACCTGGTCCGGCATCGGCGGGAATCCGGACCCGCCGCAACTGCTTCGCGCCCTGTCCGGCGGCGCCGTCTGAGCTGCTCCGAGGCCCTGTTGCCGGGGCCTGGGGTTTCCCGATCATCCGGGGTCCGCTAAACTGTGCAAGCCTTACACAATTAATCCTGACTCCGCCGAAGCCGTATTGGGGGGCCTCTCATGTCGGAGAGCACCGAGAAGACCCGTTCGGGGAGCGGATCCGCTCGCCTGATCGTCACGATCGCCTGGGCGGCCGTCCTCGGCGTCCAGTTCGTCATCTGGCTGCTGATGTGCCTCATCAGCATGTCCTTCAAATGGCCGTTCTGGCTGTGGACGCTGGGCGGCGGCGTGATCGTGCTCGGGGTCTGGTGGTCGCTCGACCGCCGCGGTTCCGGGAACGGATCGGAGTGAACGACGTGTCCACCACCACCACTTCCGTGGCAGCGCCGGTCCAGCTGGACGCGGTGCACAAGACCTACGGCCGCGGCGAAAGCGCGGTCGAAGCGCTCGCCGGCGTGTCCGTCGCCTTCCCGGCAGGCACTTTCACCGCGGTGATGGGCCCGTCCGGTTCCGGCAAGAGCACGCTGCTGCACTGCGCGGCCGGGCTGGACACGCCGACCTCGGGCACGGTCACCCTCGTCGGGACCGACCTCAAGGGCAAGAACGAAACGAAGCTCACCGAACTGCGCCGCGAGCACGTCGCGTTCATCTTCCAGTCGTTCAACCTGATGCCCGCGCTGAACGTGGAGCAGAACGTCACGCTGCCCACGCTGCTGGCCGGCCGCACGCCGGACAAGGCGTGGGTGGACCAGGTGATCGCGCGCGTCGGACTGTCCCAGCGCGTCAAGCACCGGCCCGGCGAACTGTCCGGCGGGCAGCAGCAGCGCGTCGCGATCGCCCGCGCGCTCGCCGCCCGCCCCGCGGTGGTGTTCGCCGACGAGCCCACCGGCGCGCTCGACACCACCACCGCGCTCGAGGTGCTCGGCCTGATGCGCGAATTGGTCAGCGCGGGCCAGACGATCGTGATGGTCACGCACGACCCGGTCGCCGCGTCCCACGCGGACAACGTGCTGTTCCTGGTCGACGGCCGGATCGTCACGCAGATGGCGAACCCGAGCGTCGACGCGGTGGCGAGCACCCTGGCGCACCTCGGCGAGCAAGCGAGGAGGCAGCGGTGAGTTCGCGGCGAGTCGTGCTCGCGCTCGCGCTGTCGAGCCTCCGGTACCGCGCGGCGGCGTCGCTCGCGTCGTTCATCGCCATCTTCGTCGGCTGCGGTCTGCTGATCGCGTGCGCCGGGCTGTTCGAGACGGCGATCGTGCTGAAAGCGGCCCCGGAACGGTTGTCCGCCGCGCCGCTGGTCGTCGGAGGGTCCGCCGGGTTCAAGCTGCCGGACGAGGAATCGCAGGTCGTCCCGTACGCCGAGCGTGCGGTGCTGCCGGAGGACCAGGTCGCCAAGATTTCCGCGGTGCAGGGCGTCGGACAGGCGGTGCCGGACGTTTCGTTCGCGACCGTGCTGCTGCACGACGGTGCGCCCGAACCTGGTGCGTCTGTCCTTTCCGGACACGGCTGGGATTCCGCTTCGCTGGGCGGCTACAAGCTGACCGAGGGCGCGGCTCCGAACACGCCGGGCCAGGTCGTGCTCGACGCGGCCACCGCGTCCGCGGCCGGCCTGCACGCGGGTTCGGCCGTCGACCTGGCGGTGAACGGACAGCGCCAGTCGTTCCAGATTTCCGGCGTCGCACAGCCTTCGCAGGCCGTGCGCGCGCCCGCGTTCTTCTTCTCCGTCGCGGACACCCAGCGGTTCAACCCGCATCCCGGCACTGTCGGGCTCGTGGGCGTGTTCCCGGCCGACGGGATCGACGCGACTGAACTGGCGGGCAAGATCTCCGAACAGGTTCCGGCGCTGACGGTGCTGACCGGCGACGACCGCGGTTCGGCCGAATTCGTCGGCGTGAGCGGAAGCCAGCTGCCGCTGATCCTGCTCGCGGCGATCTTCGGCGGCATGGTGCTGGTCGTGATGGCGCTCGTCGTATCCGCGACGATCAGCCTCACCGTCCGGCAGCGGCAGCAGGAACTCGCGCTGCTGCGGGCGACCGGGGCGACGCCGAAACAGGTGCACCGCATGGTCGTCATGGAGACGATGGCGGTCGGCGCGCTCGCCGCGGTGTGCGGGGCGTTCCTGGGCAGCCTGCTCGGGAACTGGATCTTCAGCACCAGCGGCTCGCTCGGCATCGTGCCGGACGAACTCGCCTTCACCCAGGACATCATCGCGTTCGCGGCGGGCATCGTCGTCACGCTCGCGATCACCTTCGGGGCCGCGTGGTTCGCCGCGCTGGCCGCCGCCCGGGCCCGGCCGATCCAGGCACTGGCCGAGGCGGCGATCCCCGGGGCCAAGGTGAACGCGGTGCGCCGCATGGGCGCGCTGATCTGCGGTGCGGCCACCGTGCTGCTGGCTTCGACCACGATCTTCATGCCCGCCGACAGCGCGGCGGCGATCGGCGGTCCGGCGCTGCTCACCGGTGCGATCGGCGTCGCGCTGCTCGGTCCGGAGATCATCGCCTGGGTGGTGGACCGGTTCGGTCCGTTCGTGCGCCGGGTCGCCGGCCGCGACGCCACGCTCGCGGTCATCAACACCCGGGCGCGGGCCGTCGCGTTCGCCGCGGTGCTCACGCCGATCACGCTCGCCAGCGCGGTCGCACTCGGCAACGTGTATTCCGAGACCACCGCGCAGAAAGCGCAGGTCAACGCGTACGCCGGGCAATTGCAGGCGGACGCCGTGCTCACCTCGACCGCGGGCGGGTTCTCGCCGGACCAGCTCGCGCAGATCCGCAGCACGCAAGGGGTTTCGACCTCGTCGCCGCTCGTCACGAGCTCCGGCTGGATCGAAGATCCGTACGACGGCAACGGAAGCGACCCGTTGCGGCTGCTGGGCGTCGCCCCGCAGGACCAGGGCGGCACGGTGCTCTCCACCGAGGTCACCGAAGGTTCGCTGACGGCATTGCGCGGGGATTCCGTGGCGCTGCCCGCGTCGGTCGCGGACAGTCTCGAGATCAAGGTCGGCGCCAAGATCAAAATGCGGCTCGGCGACGGGGCACAGGTCCCGGTGACCGTGGTCGCGCTGCTGGACAGCCCGTCCAGCTACGCGAGCATGGTGCTGCCCGCAGACCTGCTGGCCGCGCACACCACAAGCGGCCTGGCGTCGCAGGTGCTCGTGCGGGGCGGCGACGCCAGCGCGATCGTGTCGGCACTGTCGGACCGGACGAAGGACTGGCCCGGGGTCACGGTCGGCGACGACAGTACGCTCGCCGCGAGTTTCCAGGCGAGTGCCGACGTCGAGGCGCTGATCAACTACCTGCTGGCCGTGCTCGCCATCGCGTACGCCGCGATCGCCGCGGTGAACACGCTCTCGGTAGCGGTGCTGGCCCGCCGGCGGGAGTTCGGCGCGCAACGGCTCGCCGGCGCCGACCGCGGCCAGGTGAAGCGGATGCTGTTCGTGGAAGGCGGGATCGTGGCGGTGACCGGGCTCGTGCTCGGCATCGTGATCTCGCTCTTCACCGTGGTGCCGATGGCCCTGACCACCGGCGAGATCATCCCGTCCGGACCGGTCTGGGTGTTCCTCGCCGTGGTGCTCGCGATCTTCCTGATCGTGTGGCCGGCGACCGCGCTCTCGGCGAGGCTGGCGATGCGCCGCAACGCCGTCGAAGCGGTGAAAATGCCTGGCCAGTAACGATTTCTAGGGGTACGCCGGGCCGGTCCGGGGTGGATAGTCTCGAAAAGACTGTCCATCCCGGCCCGGCTTTTGCCGTTTCTGGAGCTATCCCATGCGTGTACTCCTGGCCGCGCCGTCCTCGACCGCTCGGCTGCACACCCTGGTGCCGCTGGCCTGGGCGCTGCGGACCGCCGGACACGACGTGAAAATCGCCGGACGCCCCGCGTTCGTCGAGGACATCCTCCGCACCGGCTGCGTCGCGGCCGAGCTCGAAGACGGCGACGCGGAACTGACCGAATCCGCCGCGCTGGTCAAGTTCGCGCGACTGTGGCGGCCCGCTGCGGTCGTGTCGAACGCACCCGCCGGAATCACCGCCGCCCGTGAGGTCAACGCCAAGGCAGTTCGCGTGCTCGGGCCGTCGGACCCCGACATCACTGCGGACCACACACTCGACGTCGTCCCTCCTGCATTGCGAGACAAGGACTCTCCGGGCACCTCGATACGGCACATTCCGTACTTCGGTCCGGCCGTGATCCCCAACTGGCTGCGTCGCAAGGCATGCCGCACTCGCATTCTCCTGTCGCTGACCGATCCTTCCTGGTACGAGCCGGTCTTCTGTGCACTGTCCGATGTAGACGCCGAGTTCGTCTGCAAGGCGGAACTACCAGCCGGGCTTATCCTGCCGCCGAGCGTAAAACTGGTCGACTCCGTGCCTCCTGCCGCCGTGCTGCCAACCTGCGCGGCGGTGGTGCACGACGGCGACGAGACCTTGGCGCTTGCCGCAGTGGCGTACGGCCTTCCGCAGCTGTCGTTGACCGAGTCCGCCTTCGGTACCCGCGTCACCACTGCGGGCGCGGGCCTTACCGGTTCGGTGGAAGAGATCTCCCGACTCACCGACGACACACTTCGCGCCGGTGCGGACGCGTTGCGTGCGGAGGTAGCCACGTTACCGGCCCCTCGCGCGGTCATCGCCCCCCTGCTCCCGCTAGGTCGGCTTTAGATCGCTCCGGCACTCTCTGTGGAGTAGAGAGGACCACTGCGTGAAGTGAGGTGGCGGCAATGCCGACCCGGGTGATGGAAAAGCCGGTCGATCCAGTGGCAGCGTGGCTGGCCCCGCTGGCGGACGACCCGGCGGGCGCGGTCGCGTTCCTCTCCGAAGTGACCGACCGCGTGTCGCGGCGCCACGGCTCGGGCAGAGTCCTGGTCCCCGGCGGCGGTCCGGTAGCGGACGCACTGGCCGGCGAAGGCTACGAGGTCCACCTCGAACCCGGCTCGCGCTTCGACACCGGCTACCTGGGCGCGGACGTGCTGTCCCGCCTGCCCGACCAGCGAGACCAGCTGCGCGCGATCGGCCGCTACAGCCGCCTCCTGCGCCCAGGCGGCGCCCTGGTAGTCCAGGGCCGCCACCCGGACCCGGCCTGCTGGACCGCGGACGCCCGCGTACGCGCGGTAGACGACGTCCGGCAGATCGTGCACTTGACTGACGCGTCGCTGCCCCTGCGCTACGTGTGGCCCGCCGAACTGGACCTGATGGCCGAACTGGCGGGCCTGGCCTTGGACAGCCGCTGGGGCGGCTGGTACGGAGAACCAGTCACGTGCGGCGGTTTCGTAGTGTCGGTTTACCGCAGCTGAGGCATTTGCCCCAGCCCCGCAGCACACAAGAACGGCCCGGTCTCCCGCTTGTGACGGAAGACCGGGCCGAATCCGGCGCGGTCAGGATCAGACCGCGTCCGACATCTCGCCGACAAGAATGCTGTGGTGCAGCTTCCGCAACGAGCTCCCGGGCTCGATCCCCAGCTGCTGCACCAAATTCTGCCGAGCCGAAGCGAACGTCTCCAACGCCTCGGCCCGCCGGTTGGACCGGGCCAGCGCGGTCATCAAATACTCGGTGAACGTCTCGCGCAGCGTGTGCTCCTTAGCCAGCGCGGACAGCTGCCCGACGACCTCGCGATGCCGCCCGATCAACAGCTCGGTCTCCATCAGCAGCTCAAGGCAGCCAAGCCGGCTCTCCTCGAGCAGCGTCGCGTAAGCCTGCACATCCGGCGAGTCGGCGAACCCGCCGAACGCCGCACCGCGCCAAAGGCTCGTGGCCTCCCGCAGCACCTTCGCCGCCTGCCCGTAGCCGCGGTCCCAATGCAACGTCCGCCCCTGCTCGTAAAGCCGGGTGAACCGGTCGGCATCGAGCTCGCCGATGCCGACGTGCAGCGAATACCCCCGCGGACTGGTGACCACCGGGCTCTCTTCCGCATCCTTGCTCGTGCCGCGCAGCAGTTTCCGCAGCTGCGACACGTACACGTACAGCGCCGCGCTCGCCCGCGCCGGCGGATGTTCGCCCCAGATCTCGCTGATCAGGTGCTCGGCGGTCACGACCTGGTTGTTCTTGGCCAGCAGCACGGACAGCAGGGTCTCGATCTTGCGGGCCCGCGGGGCGCAGACGCCGGGCCGGCCGCTCACTCTGATCTGTCCGAGAATTTCGTAGTTGAGCATGACTGCCCTCCGATGTCTCTCGCGCCGGACCCGTCCGGCGGCGCCCCCAGCGCCGCTGCCTGCCGGTCCGAGCCGGGTCCGTGACAGGACCATAGCAAACCGGGAGGTCGGTTTTCAAGGTAAAACCGGGTGGTTGGTCTGTTCCGGTCGCGACCTGCCGGATACGGCCAGGCAATCGGCCCTGCCGACTAGTAAACCGGGCGGTCGGTATGTCATGATGAGCAGGCCGGGAACCCACGCCGTGCCGTTCCCGGCGCGAGACGATGGGGAAGACGGTGACTAAACAGGCCCGTGCGGAGCTGACCAGGCTCCTGCTGCTGGACGCCGCGGCGACACTGTTTTACCGCGACGGCTACGCGGCCACGAGCATGGTGGACATCGCCCGCGAGGCCGGCGTGACCAAGGGCGGCCTGTACTTCCACTTCTCGTCGAAGGACGAGGTCTGCGACGAGGTGCAGTCGGCGGCCGTCGCGGTGCTGCACGGGCACGTCGCGCGAGCGCGCGGGAGCCGTCCGCATCTGCGCAGGCTGGCCGGCCTGAGCCGGGCGTTGATGGGCTGGCTCGCCGAGGACGCCAAGGTGGGCGCGAGCTTCCGGCTGGCCCGCGAAATGGGCTCGAACGACCCGCGGTTCGTCGCCTTCGTCCGCGCGTGGATGGGCCAGGTGCGCGCGCACATCGCCGCGGCGCACGGGGCGGGGGAGCTGAGCCCGCGCGTCCGCCCGGACCTCGCGGCGCTGCTGGTCGTGGTGACCTGCGTCGGCCTCGAAACGGCTTCGGCGAGCGGCACGATCCCGGCGGGCACGGATCTGGCGAACACGCTTTCCGAGCTCTGGCGGGTGATCGAGGTGGCGCAGCCCGCGGATTCGTCCGCCGCCGAGGCAACAGGCACCTGAGCGGCCGCGACACCTACGGGTCGAGGATCCCCTGCACTGCGCCAGTCAAACGAACCGCCTGGATCCGCCGAAACCCGTTGCGCGGCAGCACCTTCACTGAGAAGACCGACCGCCCGGTTTCCCCAGTCTTACACCGCGTCGGCGGGAGGAGTCCCGGCCGGATCGAACTTGTGCAGCCGCCGCGGCGGGACCACCGCGTTCAGGATCGTCTGCCACATGAACGTGATCCGCTCGTGCAGGTCGGTCCGCCCGGTCAGCACCTGCGAACTGAGCTGGGTCCCGGTGAACGACGCGACGACGTACTGCGCGAGATCGTGCGCGTTGACCTCTTTCCGCACGTCGCCCGCGGCTTTCGCGGCGAGCAGCAGACCGTGCACGGTGTCGTTCCACTGCTTGTAGGCGTTCGCGGCCGGGGCGACGAACGACCCCTGTTCGATGACCAGCCGGATGCCCGCGCGCACGCGCACGTCGGTGCGCAGGCTGTGGCCCATGTTCTGGGTGAGGTCGATGGCGGTCTGCAGCCCCGGGTTTTCGACGTCGGCCAGCGGGTCCCACACGATGAACTGCTCGCGGATCAACGCGTCCGCCAGTTCTTCCTTGGACTTGAAGTGGAAATACAGCGCGCCCTTCGTCACCCCTGCCTCGGCGAGGATGTCCGACAGGCTCGCACCGAGAAAGCCGACCGCGTCGAACCTGGACGCGGCCGCGTCGAGGATGGCCTTGCGGGTCTGCTCCGCGCGTTCCTGGCGAGCCACTGCGCACACTCCTTTCGGGAAGCCGCGGGCCCGGAACGGCCGCGCAGGCACGCCAGTCTACCTCCGTCCCGGCCATCGGATCCAGAAGAAAAAAACCGGTAGGTAGGTATGGTTTTGTCCGGCCGTATCCGCTAAACATGGTGTGGGGGTACTGGGGAAGTTCTTTTTTCTGGGAGGACCGACATGGTCGGTATGTTGTTAGAGGAGTCTGTCCGAGGAACCTTCATCACCGATGGCGAAAGTTCGCCGGGCGGACGCCCGGTCGACTTCCAGCAGACGATCCCGCGCAATCTCGTGCACCGCGCGGCCGTCTCGGAAGTTTTCGTCACTGATCTGAACATCGTGGGCGAGGGGCAGTTCGAGGTCGGCGCGCAGTGGCCGCGCCGGCACGGCTTCTTCGGCCCGCGCACCGCGGGGTCGCACGACCCCATGCTGTACGCGGAAACCACCCGCCAGGCGTCGCTGCTGATCGCGCACCGCGCCTACGGCGTTTCGCTCGGCAACGCGTTCATCTCCGACTGGAAGACCAGCTCTATCGCCCCCGAAGGGCTGGTCACCGAAGGTCGGCCGATCGACGTGGTGCTGCGGGCGAGCGCGCACGACCCGGTGTTCCGGGGCAAGAATCTCATCGGGATGCGGACCGAGTTCGGCTGCTTCCGCGACGACGAACTGGTCGGCACCGCTTCGGAAACCTGGCGTTGCGTGTCCCCGGCGGTCTACCGCCGGCTGCGCGGCGACCATTTCGCGGCGACGCCGTTCCAGGCCCGTGCGCTGCCCACGGTGGCCCCGGCGCTCGTCGGCCGGGACCGGGGGGAGGACGTGCTGGTCGCGGAAACCGCGGTGCCGGGCACCTGGTCGCTGCAGTTCGACCCGGACCATCCGGTGCTGTTCGACCACTCGGTGGACCATGTCCCGGGCATGGTGCTGATCGAGGGCGCGCGGCAGGCGGCGCTGCTGACGCTCGGCGATCCGTACGCGCTTCCGCTGCGTTCGGATTTCGAGTTCTCCGCCTACGTCGAGTTCGATTCCGAATGCCTGCTGGTGGCCGAGGAACTCGAACCGGACGCGGACGGCTGCCGCGTGGTGCGGGTGGTGCTGGAGCAGAAGGGCCGCGCGGCCGCCACCGGCATCCTGGCGATGCGCAGGTCATGACTGCCGGCCTGGGGGCGGACAGTACGACCGGGGACATCCTCGTCACCGGAGCGACCGGGTTCATCGGTTCGGCGGTGCTGCGGGCGTTGCTCGCCCGCGGCGCCGCGGTGCGGGTGCTGGCGCGCGGTGCGGTGCCGGAGTGGATCACGCGATCCGGCGCGCGGATCCACCGAGGCGATCTCACCGACGCCGCCGGGCTGGCCGGGGCGTGCACGGGCGTCGCGACGCTCGTGCACGCCGCGTCCCGGATCGGCGGCACCGAAGAGGAATGCGCCGAGGTCAACGACCGCGGCACGGCCCGGCTGCTCGCGGAGGCGCACCGCGCGGGCACCCGCCGGGTCGTGTACCTCAGCACCTGCGCGGTCTACCGCGACGGCGAGCATCGAGGCGCGCCCGAGGACACGCTCGACCTCGGGCCCGCCTCGGCCACCAGCCGCACCAGGCTGGCCGGAGAACAGCAGGTCCGCGCCGCGGGCGGGATCGTTCTGCGGCCGCACCTGGTGTACGGCGACGGAGACCGGCACGTGGTCCCGGCGCTGGTGAAGTGGCTGCGGGCGGTGCCGGCGTGGGCCGCGGGCGGCATGGCTCGGACGTCAGTGGTGTCGTCGCGGGATCTCGCTGCCGTGCTCAGTGCGTTCGCGCTGGACCCGGCACTGGGCAGCCCCGGCGAGGTGTTCCACGTGGCCGACCCCGAACCGGTGCGGATGCGCGAGCTGCTCGAAGCCGTCTGCGGCACGCTCGACCTGCCGGTCCCCGATGTGGACCTGCCGCTTGCCGAGCACCGGGCGCGCACGCCGTGGCTCAGCGAGCACCAATGGTCGCTGCTCACCCGGGATCATTGGTACGACAGCGAAAAGGTCTGGAAGCTCACCGGAGTGCCGCCGGGACCGGGGCTGCGCGTCCGGTTGGCCCAATCCCGGAACTGGTATCGGGAAACGCTGGCAATTCCCGCGCCGGTCTGATCGGAGCGAATTCATTCGGCGATAAACGACGGCGGCCGTCCGGAAATTCGTCCCGGACGGCCGCCGTTTCATTTCGGTGGCGGCGAACCCGGGCGCGGCGCGAAGATGATCGTCATGTCCCGACGCGAGCTAGTCGTGCTGGGTTCGGCGAGCCAGACGCCGACCCGGCACCGCAACCACAACGGCTACCTGCTGCGCTTCGACACCGACGGCGTCCTCTTCGATCCGGGCGAGGGCACCCAGCGGCAGATGATGTACGCCGGCGCGACGGCGAACGAACTCACGCACCTGTGCGTGACCCACTTCCACGGCGACCACAGCCTCGGCCTCGCCGGCATCATCCAGCGGCTGTCCCTGGACGCCGTCGCGCACCCGGTGCGCTGTCACTACCCGGCGTCCGGCCAGGAGTACTTCGACCGCCTGCGGCACTCGACGTCGTTCCACGAACGCGCCGAACTGGTCCCGCTGCCGATCTCCGCCCCCGGCCCGCTCGGCGGCGCGTTGTCGGCATACCCGCTGGAACACCGCATCGACTGCTTCGGCTACCGCTACGCCGAACCGGACGGCCTCCGGACGCTGCCCGACGCACTCGCCGCAGCAGGCGTCCAGGGCCCCGCGGTCCGAAAACTCCAGGCCGACGGCGTACTAGAGACCGCGAACGGCCTGGTCCGGCTGGAAGACGTGAGCGTGCCGCGCCGCGGTCAAGTGGTCGCGTTCGTGATGGATACCCGCCTGTGCGCCGGCGCGTTCGCCTGCGCGCGAGAGGCGGACCTGCTGATCGCCGAATCGACCTTCCGCGCCGCCGACGCCGACCTGGCCTACCGCTACGGCCACCTGACCAGCACCGACGCCGGACGGCTGGCCGCGGAGTCGGGTGCCCGGGAACTGCTGCTCACGCACTTCTCGCAGCGCTACCCCTACGAGGAGGCGGACCGATTCCGCGACGAAGCCGCGAAGGTGTTCGACGGAGAGATCCACGTGGCACGGGATCTGGACGTGGTGCCGCTGCCGCCGCGCCGATGAGGAGTGGAATGGTGCCACCGGTCCCCGCTGACCTGCTGGAAATCGCCGAGGCGCTCGTCCCTGGTGCCCCGGTCGGCTCCGCTCGCCTTGCCACGCAAGGGAATATGCACCACGTGGTGCTGCTGCCCGGCGTCGCCGCAGTACGGATCAGCAAGCGTCCCGATTCCGCCGCCGAGCTGCCACGCCGAACCGAGATCCTCCACACGATCGCGGCGGCCGGTCTGCCGTTCGCCATACCGGAGCCGCTGACCCCGGTCACCAGCTTCGGCGATCCAGCGGCGTTCGGCCCGCTGTTGACGGCACTGCGCGAGGTCGAGATCTCCCCAGCGCTGGAAGCAAGCTGACCGGCGTCCTCGACTGGGACCTGGCGATCCTGGCCAACCCGGCAATCGACGCCGCGCTCGTCTCGACCTGGCACGGCTGGGACCTCCTGCGCGCGGCCACCGACGAGGAGACCTGCCGCCGCGCCCGGGCCTGGAACGACCCGATCGGCGTCGAACACCTCCACCCACTCCTCGCCGGCAAGCCGCTGACCAGCATCGATGGCTTCGTCCGCGCCGTCGTGGCCTGGCTGGACACACCGCTAAAAAATCTTCTCAAGAATTTTCGGCCGCGCTGTCGGATCGGGTCGCCGGTGTTCGTAGCAGTAGTGAAGCCGCCCGCAAGGGGCAGCACCGAAGCGAAGGAACCGACCATGAAGCTCACGACCGTGACCCAGCTGACCGTCGACGGAGTCGTGCAGGGCAACGGCGGCGCGTCCGAGGAGGACCGCCGAAACGGATTCGACCGCGGCGGATGGGCGCTGGGCAAGGGCGACCAGGACACGCTCGCGTTCATCAACGACACCTACCACCGCGCCGACGCCTTCCTGTTCGGCCGCCGGACGTACGACCTGTTCGCGGCCTCGTGGGGCATGATGAGCGCCAACGCCGCCCCCGGCCGCGAACGCATCCGGCTCGCCCTGAACGAGCGGCCGAAGTACGTGGCCTCGAAGACGCTCGCCGCCCCGGCGTGGTCCGGCACCAGCGTCCTGTCCGGCGACCTGGCGACCGCCGTCGCGGACCTCAAGGCCCGGCCCGGCGGCGAACTGCAGGTGCACGGCAGCGGCACCCTGGTCCGGCGGCTGCTGGAATTGGACCTGGTCGACGAGATGATTTTCCTGGTGATCCCGGTGATCGTCGGACAGGGCCAGCGGCTTTTCCCGCAGAACGGCCCGGATCTGGCCCTCGATCTGGTTGAGTCACGAGTGGACACGAAGGGCGTGACGACGCAGGTCTGGCGCCCGGCCGGGCGTCCGCAGTACGCGGGCCGCTGACCTCAGAAAGGATCCTGCGATGCAGTACCTGATTTCCGTGATCCACGACCAGCCCCCTTCCGTCACGCCGGAGGAGGACGCGGCGATCGACGTTTTCAACGAGCGTCTCCAGACCGGAAACCACTGGGTCTTCGCGGGCGGTCTGGCCGCGCCGGAAACCGCGACCGTCATCGACAACCGGGACGCGGCGGGAATGGTCACCGACGGCCCGTTCCTGGAATCGAAGGAATACCTGGCCGGCTTCTGGATCATCGAGGCGCCGGACCTCGACGTGGCGCTCAAGCTCGCCGCCGAAGGGTCGAAAGCGTGCAACCGCAAGGTCGAGGTGCGACCGTTCCAGTGAGCGACGTCCGGGAGGCGATCACCCGCGCCCACCGCGAGGAGTGGGCCCGGGTGGTCGCCGGTCTGACCAAACGGTTCGGCGACCTGGACATCGCCGAGGAAGCCGCCGCCGAGTCGTTCGCGACTGCGGTGGAGCGATGGCCGTCCGACGGCGTGCCGCCCAACCCCGGCGCCTGGCTGACCACCACCGCCACCCGCAAAGCCATCGACCGCCTTCGCCGCGAAAACAAACGCGACGACAAGCAACGGGAGGCCCAGCCGGTGTACGACGCGACGCCTCCCCACCTCATCGACGACGACCGCCTCCGCCTGATCTTCACCTGCTGCCACCCGGCGCTGGCCGCCGAATCCCGGGTCGCCCTGACCCTGCGCATGGTCGGCGGCCTGACCGTGCCCGAGATCGCCCGCGCTTTCCTGGTGTCGGAAAGCACTATGGGACAACGGATCACGCGTGCGAAAGCCAAAATCAAGGCCGCCCGCATCCCGTACCGAGTGCCCGCCGCCGAAGACCTCCCGACGCGCGTCTCCGGTGTCCTGACCGTGCTGTTCCTGGCCTTCAACGAGGGCTACCTGGCCACCGGCCCCGACACCGACCCCGTGCGCCAGGACCTGACCGCCGAAGCGATCCGGCTGACCCGTCTGATCCGCACCCTGCTGCCTGACCACGGCGAGGTGACCGGCCTGCTGGCGCTGATGCTCCTTACCGAAGCCCGCCGCCCCGCCCGAGTGTCCGCCGACGGTGAGCTAGTAGCCCTGGACGAACAAGACCGTGCGCTCTGGGATGTGTCGCTGATCGCCGAAGGCCACCGCCTGGTCCGCGAACGCCTCGCCACCGGCGTCGCTCCCGGCCGGTACCAGCTCCTGGCGGCGATCAACGCTGTGCACACGTCCGCGCGGGACATGCGCGAAACCGACTGGTCACAGATTCTCGCCCTCTACGACCAGCTCGTCCGTGTCGATCCGTCGCCGATCGTCGCCCTGAACCGCGCCATCGCCGTCGCCGAACTCGACGGTCCATCGGTGGCGCTGGATTTGGTCGACGGTCTCGAGGACCGGTTGGCCGGATATCACCCGTACCACGCCACTCGCGCTGACCTGCTCCGCCGGTTAGGCCGCGACGAGGATGCGCGCGCGGCTTATGACCGGGCGATCGAGCTGGCGGGCAACACCGCGGAGACTGCTGCGCTGTCTCGTCGACGGGATGAGCTGCGGTAGGGGCGTTGACGCGCGAAACGCGGGTCAGTCAGCAGCCCGACGTGCGCACATGCCGGTGCCCCCTGGCCGGGAAGTCCGGAGGCGCGGGCGGCAGCAGTTCAGCGAGCATGTACCCGCATTTTTCCGCGACCCGGCAGGACGCCGGATTGTCTTCGGCATGCAGCAAGTCCAAGCGGTTCAGCCGGACGATCTGCTGCGTGTCGAGCGCCCACCGCGACGTGACTTCCAGCGCCCGGGCAGCGATGCCACGCCCCCGAGCTTGGGCAGCCGTCCAGTAGCCGACCTCGGCGGCACCAGCGTCCCGGACCTTCACGACGACGTGACCGACCGGCGTGTCGTCGACAGCCGCCACCGCGAAGCTGAACTGCGTCGCGGAGTCCCAGCCGGACGCCTGTGCGTCCAGCCACCGCTGAGCCTCGGCGTCGTTGGCAAGGGAAGTCGTCAACCGGCGGCGCAACAGCGGATCGCGATGTGCGTCAACCAACACCTGCCGATCTTCCGACCGCCACGGGCGCAGTCGCAATGTGGTCCGGGGGATGGGGAGAAGGACGGTCACGACTTTCCATTCTGCACCGCCCAGACGTGTCGCGCCCGAATACGGACCGAGCAATATCCTTGCCCGACAGCGAATTCAGTTGTGCTGCCCGGGAATGTCGCCGCAGTAGGGTAATCTCACCGCATGCTCATCGAGGTGGACAGAGGCTAGCCGCCGGGTTCTCGGCGGCGTACCGGCCGACGAGTGCCCTGGCCCGACTCTTTCCCACCAATTCCCCCTTCGCGCCCTTGGCGTGCGCTCCGCTGTGCGCTGGTCGCGGGGACGATGACCTTCAGGAGCACTCATGACGCACGATTCGCCGCGTCCGCCATTCGACCCAGAACTCGCCGCGATGCTGCCCGCACTAGCCGACCACGTGCCGGTCGGCATGACCGCGGACCGCTTGCCGCATTACCGGAACCTCCCTTTCCCCAGCATCGAAGAACAAATCGGCGACCGCCCGGTCCGCTGCGCCCACCACACCATCACCGGCTACGACGGTGCGGAGATTGCGGTCTCCGTCCTGTCCCGCGCGGACCACGAGACCTCCGGCCCCGGCATCTACTACCTCCACGGCGGCGGAATGGTGATGGGAGACCGCTTCGCCGGAGCGAGCCCGCTGATCGAATGGGTGCTGAAGTACGACGCGGTCGCCGTCACCGTCGAGTACCGGTTGGCCCCGGAACATCCCGACCCGGTCCCCGTCGAGGACTGCTACGCGGGCCTGCGCTGGACGGCCGCCAACGCGAACGCCCTGCGCTTCGACCCGCAACGCCTAGTGATGTTCGGCGGCAGCGGCGGCGGAGGACTAGCCGCCGGCACCGCGCTGCTGGCCCGCGACCGAGGCGTCCCAGCGCTGCTCGGCCTGCTGCTGCAATGCCCGATGATCGACGACCGCAACGAGACGGCGTCGTCCCGCCAGTACGACGGCACCGGCGTCTGGGACCGGACCAGCAACCTGACCGCGTGGACAGCCGTCTTGGGCGACCGCCGCGGAACCGCCGACGTCTCGCCCTACGCAGCACCCGCCCGAGCAACCGACCTGAGCGGTCTCCCGCCGACCTTCATCGACGTCGGCGCGGCGGAAGTCTTCCGAGACGAGGACGTCGCCTTCGCAACCGCGATCTGGGCATCAGGAGGCAACGCAGAACTCCACGTCTGGGGCGGCGCGTTCCACGGCTTCCACGACCTCGCCCCAGACTCCGCGCTGGCCCACGCGTGCGTCGCGGCGCGTGAGTCGTGGCTCGAGCGGTTGCTCGGCCGTCCGATGCCGTAGCGGACCGCGCGCCGCCCTGCCGTGGCTGGCGGGGTGGCGCGCACCTCCCATCACACCTGTTCCCGCGCACTCCAAGATCATCCCACCCGTTCCCGCCCACCTCCCATCACACCCGTTCCCGCCCACGCGTGCGTCGCGGCTCGCGAGTCGTGGCTCGAGCGGTTGCTCAGCCGCCCGATGCCGTAGCGGGACCGCGCGTCGCCCCGCTGAGGTTGGCGGGGCGGCACGCACCTCCCATCACACCCGTTCCCGCCCACTCCAAGATCATCCCACCCACCACCGACAATTCCGGGCGGCGTGTCGGCACCCGCCTCGACAGAGCCCTCCCTCGGCCGTGACAGACTGCCGGGCGATGTACACGCCGTCTGATCTCGCTGACCTGCTCGAATGCGAGCACCGGAGCATCCTCAAGCAGGCATTGGCGGCGGGGATACCCGGCGCGCCGCGGCCCACTTCGGCACCCGATCGGCTGGCGGTGAAGCACGGGCGGGCGCACGAGGCGGCCACGCTCGGACGGCTGCGCAGCGAGCGGACGCAGGTCGTCGAGATCGAGGAGCACGATCCGGTCGTCGCTGCGAAGGCCACCGAGGAAGCGTTGCGCGCGGGTGCGCCGGTCGTCTACCAGGCGGTGTTCCACGACGGCGAGTTCTCCGGCCGCGCCGACTTCCTTCTGCGCGACGACCAGGGCCGCTACGAGGTCTACGACACGAAGCTCGCCCGGCACGCCAAGCCGTCGGCGGTTGTGCAGCTCACCGCGTACGCCGACGCTCTGCGCCGCGGCGGCTGGCCCGCCGGGCCGGAGATGCACCTGCTGCTGGGCGACGGCAGCACGCGCAGCCTGCGCGTCGACGACTTCCTCCCGCTCGTGGACCGGCTCCGCGACCGGCTGGAGGACCGTCCGCCGCAGCTGCCCGACCGGATCTGGGCAGACGAACGTCCGGCGTGCACCGGATGCGCGTTCGCCGACCACTGCTCGTCCGCGCGCGAGGCCGACCGCGACCTGTCGCTGGTCGCCGGGATGCGCAGCGAGCAGCGGCGCAAGCTGGTGACCGCCGGGCTCGGCACCATCGACGCGCTCGCCGGCGCCGAACCCGCCGACCGTCCGCGCGACATGTCCGAGGGCACGTTCGCCTCGTTGCGCGCGCAGGCCGCGATCCAGGTCCGGCAGGACGAAACCGGAGAGCTGGCCTACGAAATCATCGCTCCGGACGCGCTCGCCGAACTGCCCGAAGCCAGCCCCGGCGACGTCTTCTTCGACATGGAAGGCGACCCGTACGCCCTGGCCGGCACCGGCCTGGAGTACCTCTTCGGCGCGGTCACTCCGGACGAGCGCTTCACCCCGTTCTGGGCACACTCGCGCGCGCAGGAGAAACGAGCGTTCGAGGAGTTCGTCGACTTCGCCACCGCACGGCTCGCGGAACACCCCGACGCGCACGTCTACCACTACGCGCCGTACGAGGTCACGGCGATCAAGCGGCTCGCCGCCGTCCACGGCACGCGGGAGGAAGCCGTGGACGAGCTGCTGCGCAGCGGCGCGATGATCGACCTGTATGCCGTGGTACGCAAGGCTTTGCGGGTAGGACAGCGGTCGTATTCGATCAAGTATTTAGAACCACTGTACATGCCGGAAGCCCGTGCTGGCGAGGTAAAAACGGCGGCGTCGAGCATCGAGGCGTACGAGGATTACCTGACGCTCTCGTCGGCGGGAAACACCGAGCAGGCCGAAGAAGTGCTGCGCGGCATCGCGGACTACAACGAGTACGACTGCGTTTCCACCTTGCGCCTGCACGAATTCCTGCACCGCGTGCGCACCGAAGCCGGAATCGCCCTCGCCGAGCCGGACCCTGAGTCCGAAGTGGACGCTCTGCTCCGCCGCACCGAAGAAGAGGAAGCCGCCCAGCGCCGAGCCGAACGCGCCGCCGCGATGGCCGCGCTGGTCGACCCGCTCCTGGACGGCCTCCCCGACGACCCCGCGGATTTCACCCCCGACGACCACGCCCGCGCGCTGCTGGCCGCCTCCGTCGGCTACCACCGCCGCGAGACGAATCCGGCGTGGTGGGAGTTCTTCCGCCAGCTGGCCGCGCCGATCAGCGATCTCGAAGTGGACACGACCTGCGCGGTCCCGGTGTCGGTGACCGCGGGCGAGTGGGTGCCGCCGTCCGGCCGGTTGCGCACCGCGAAACGCACGCTGGTCGTGAGGTGCGACCCGGACCGTCCGCATCCGTACGCGCCTGGTGACGACGTGCGTTTGCGCTACGGTGCCGACGCGCGCGACGCGAAAGTCGTGTCCGCGACGGCCGTCGAAGTGACGCTCGAAGAGAGCAGCGCTCCGGACCGGACGTCCAACGACCTCCCCGCAGCGGTCCTGCCCGGCAGCCCGGTCCGCCCGTCGCCGAAGGACGAGGCGGTAGCCGATCTCGCCCGGTTGGTAGGGGAAACTCTGCCTGCGCTGCCGTCACACCCCGGCGTCGACCTGCTGCGCCGCATCCCCCGGTTGCGCGGCGGACTGCCCGAACCGGGCGAAGATCTGGTCGCCACGGTGATCACTGCGGTCGACCAACTCGACGGTTCCGTACTCGCCGTCCAGGGCCCGCCCGGGGCCGGAAAGACTTACTTGGCAGGGAAACTCATCGCGCATCTGGTGCGTTCGGGCCGGACGGTCGGCGTCACGTCGAACAGCCACAAAGCGGTCGAGAACGTTCTCTCGGCGGCCATGGAGAACGCGCCGGAAATGGCCTGCGCCAAGCGCGCGAAGCGGACGCCGGACCCCTCATTGCCTTGGGAACAGCCGAAAAGCAATACCGCGCTGGTACGCTGGCGTGAAGAACACGACACCGGCCACCTGGTCGGCGGCACGGCGTGGACCTTCGCCAACGCCGCCGTGCGCGAGGAACCCTTCGACGTTCTCGTCATCGACGAAGCCGGTCAGTTCGCACTCGCGGACGCGCTGGCGGTGTCGATGTGCGCGAAAAACCTGGTACTACTGGGGGATCCGCAACAACTACCGCAGGTCGTGCAAGGCACGCACCCGGCCGGTGCGGAGGCGTCTGCGCTCGGCCACCTGATCGGCGAGGCGGACATCATCCCGCCGGAACTGGGCTATTTCCTGGACCTGACGCGCCGCATGCATCCCGCTGTCTGCGCCCCGGTTTCCAACCTGTCGTACGCGGGTCTGCTGCACTCGCATCCCAGCGCGGAACGTTCGATCGACGGCTTCCCGTCAGGTCTCTATCTGGCATCGGTCGAGCATCGCGGGAACACCACGCGTTCGGTCGAAGAAGCCGAGCAAGTGGTCGCGGTGATCAAGTCCCTGCACGGCCGATCGTGGGAAGGCCGGCCGCTCACGGACGCCGATTTCCTTGTAGTAGCCCCGTACAACTTGCAGGCGCGAGTCGTGACGCGCGCACTCTCCGACGCCGGCTTCGGCGACGTCCGAGTCGGCACAGTGGACCGGTTCCAGGGTCAAGAAGCACCCGTTGTGGTGACGACAATGACCTCCTCGTCGGCGGTAGACTTGCCACGAGGCCTTGATTTCTTGTTGTCCCGTAACCGGTTGAACGTCGCTCTCTCCCGCGCGCAGTCCGTCGCTGTCCTGGTGTGCTCTCCGAAGCTGCTCGAAGCCGACATCAGAACGGTAGACCAGATGCGGCTGGTCTCAGGAATGCTCGGATTGCTCCGCGACGCCCGCGAATGGATCGGCTGAGCCGAGCGCTTGGCGACGGGTGAGTTCACCTGTGCTGGGACGCGTCATTGGGTGTGGACGTGCGCGCCTGTGTCGTGATGTGTCGCTCGGTGCAGAGTGCGTTTCCTAGGCTGGGATGCGTTGTCCGGCGTGAGGTGTGGGCCTGCGCCGGGGGTGTCGCCCGGTGTGGGTGTGCATGCCTGTGCCGTGATGCGCCATTCGGTGTGGGAGCGCGCATGCCCGTGCCCGCGATACGTCGCTCAACGAACGCGACGGCTGCACGCGCTGCAGGGCGGGTGGGCGCTACGAGGGGCACCCGCCCGGCCGATCCGGTCGGGATCCGGCGGCCGGGCGGATGCATGTCCCCGCTCGCGCGACCGTGGGGGAGGGGGTGGCGCGGCGAGCGAGGTGGTTTGGGCGCCCCGCGCGTCCGGCTTGCGGGAGCCGGAGCGGGGGCGCGGGGTCCCCGTCCGCGCGGGGCACTGGGGAGAGATGCCGCAGCGGACGGGGTGGCTTGGAAAACGGCGTGTTCGGTTCGGACGGTCTCAACCGGACTCCCCGGCACACCGGCGAGCGGCGCAACCCGGCCCATCCGGACTCCGACGCGCACCCGCGGTTGAACTCGGCTCATCAAGACTCATCTGCGAACCCGCAGTCGAACCCGGACTCATCCAGTGGGCAAAGCCTGCTCCCCGACACCCCATACAACCCCTTGCGGGCCAAGAACATTCCCGCGGCCGGGGGTGTGCTCCCGCTCTCCGTCCGGACCGGCTGGGGGTTACCGGCCGGCGGGAGCAGGAGCACCGGATCCCGTTCCGCGTCTGGGGGAGCAGTCACGCGGAGCGGGTAGTTCTGCGCCGGTACGGGGGCCGCCTCGCGGCGAGTGGCACGACCAGGCTCCGGCCGGACCGGTATTCCTGGAAGGCAGAAGGTGAGGCCCGGGGGCACCTCCGTACCGACACCCTGTACAACGCTCCAACCGCCCGAATGTTCCGGCCCCCTAAGGTGATCTGGATCGCCACCAATCGAGTGACCGCTTGGTAAACCAGGCGGACCTCGATCAGGTTGCGCTGTCTGGCGAATCGTTGTGCATTCGCCGCGAGCCCGGATGCGCGAACCGTCCACAGCCACCCACCGGGGTCGAGGGTTGACCGGCGTCACCCGGTAGCGAACTTGTTCGTAACGAACATGTTCGTTAAGCTGAGAGCCAACCACAGAGAAAAGGAGCTTCTCAATGAAGTTGTCAAGCCGCCGCGGTGACGGGTGTGGCTTGGTAATGCGCTCCGTCGCGGATCATGGCCCAGAGGACGTTGACCCGGCGGCGGGCGAGGGACAGCAGTGCCTGTTTGTGGTTCTTGCCCTCGTGTCGCTTGCGCCGGTAGTAGGTGCGCGAGGCTGGGCAGGCTCTCAGGCTGGCCAGCGCGGACAGGTAGAACGCGCGCAGGAGCGTGCGGTTGAACCGTCTGGGGCGGCGGAGGTTGCCACTGATCCGGCCGGAGTCGCGGGGCGCGGGTGCGAGGCCGGCGAAACCGGCCAGGCGGTCGGCGCTGCCGAACGCGGCCAGGTCGCCGCCGGTGGCGGCGATGATGTCTGCGCCGAGCCGGACGCCCAGGCCGGGCAGACTGAGGATCACCTCGGCGTGGCGGTGCTGGCGAAACCGTTCCTCGATGAGGGCGTCGAGCTCGCGGATCTCCTCGTCGAGGGCTGTCACCCCCTTCGCCAGGCGGACGACCATTGCGGCCGCCAGCTTCTCGCCGGGCAGGCTGATGTTCTGGGCCGCGGCCGCCTCGACCGCGGTCTGGGCAAGGGCGGCGGCGTTGCGGACTTTCCTTGTGGCCAGCCAGGTTTCGATCCGGTCCCGGCCCGCCCGGCGGATCGCGTCCGGGGTCTGGAAACCGGTGAGCAGCACGACCGGACCCTGATTGGTCAGATCGAGCGCCCGTTCCAGAGCGGGGAAGATCTCCAGCAGCTGCGCGTGCAGCCGGTTGATCTGCCGGGTCCGGTCGGCCACCACGTCGGCTCGTCGTGTGGTCAGCGTGCGCACATCGACGGCGATCTCGTCGCCGGGGCGCAGCTGCCCCAGGTCGTTGCGCATGCGGGCCTGGTCGGCGATGACGAACGCGTCCTTCGCGTCGGTCTTGCCCTCTCCGCGGTAGGAACCGGAAGCGCGGTGCACGGCCAGTCCGGTCAGATAGGTCATCGGCTGGTCGTGGTTGATCAACAGGCCGATCAGCAGCGCGGCACCGCCGTGGTTGAGGTCGACCGCCCACAGCGCGTCCGTCGAGATCGCGAGCACATCGGCAATCAGTTCGAGCAACGCGGTCTCGTCGTTGAGCACCCGACGCGACAGCAACCGCTCACCACGGGCGTTGATCACCACGCAGTGGTGATGTTCCTTGCCCACGTCCACTCCGGCCCACAGTTCGGGCATCGCCACCTCCGCACGCTCGATCGTCATCGGTCCCACAGACGACTTCGCCGACGTTGCCCTACACAGCGATCGTTCGCGGTTCTCAATGAGCGGTCGAGTCGTCGCGGGGGCTCCGGGTGGCCAAGCTCCTTGAGCCATCCCACGGCACGAACCATGCAGCCATGCCCAGAGCCCCTGGGCCCACCGAGCCTACGAACGCCGATTCAGACCCAAACAGAAAGGTAGGGCACGAACCATGCAGCCATGCCCAGAGCCCCTGGGCCCACCGAGCCTACGAACGCCGATTCAGACCCAAACAGAAAGGTAGGGCAACCCATGACCATCACCATCGTCGGCGCCGGCCTCGGCGGTCTCAGCCTCGCCCGCGTCCTCCACGTCCACGGCATCGGAGCCACCGTCCTCGACCTCGACGCCTCCCCGTCCGCCCGCGCGCAGGGCGGCATGCTCGACATCCACGAAGACTCCGGCCAGGTCGCCCTCCGCGCCGCTGGTCTGCACGACGAATTCCGCACCCTGATCCACTCCGGCGGACAGGAAGCCCGCGTCTACGACCGCACCGCCGCCCTACTCTTCGCCGAAGAGGACGACGGCAGCGGCGAGCGGCCGGAGATCGACCGCGGGGTCCTGCGCGACCTCCTCCTCAACTCGCTGCCCGAGGGCACCGTCCGCTGGGGCATGAAGGTCACCGCCGCGGAACCGTTGTCCGGCGGGCGGCATCGCCTCACTTTCGCCGACGGCACATCTCTCACCACGGACGTCCTCGTCGGAGCCGACGGCGCCTGGTCGCGGATCCGCCCGCTGGTGTCACCGGAAAAACCGGCGTACACCGGGATCTCGTTCGTCGAGATCGACCTCCTCGACGCCGACTCCCGGCACCCGGACGCGGCAGCGCTCCTCGGCGGCGGCATGAGTTTCGCGCTCGGCGAGGACAAAGGCTTCCTCGCCCACCGCGAACCGGACGGCAGCCTGCACGTCTACGCCGCCGTGCGCGTCCCGGAAACCTGGACCGCGTCCATCGATTTCACCGATCACGCCGCCGCCAAGGCCGCCGTGCTGAGCCACTTCGACGGCTGGTCCGACCGGCTCCGCGCCCTGGTCGAGGAGGCGGACGGCGAGCTGACTCCCCGGCTGATCCACGCGCTCCCGGTCGAGCATTCGTGGTCGCGCGTGCCCGGCGTCACGCTGCTCGGCGACGCCGCACACGTGATGTCGCCGTTCGCCGGAGAGGGCGCGAACCTCGCCATGCTGGACGGCGCTGAGCTGGGACTCGCCCTCGCCCGGCACCCGGACGACGTCGAACGCGCGCTCGCCGAGTACGAGGCCGCGTTGTTCCCCCGCAGCGCGAAATCGGCGGCGGAGTCAGCGCAAAGTCTCGACAGCTGTTTCCGCCCGGACGCACCGGCGGCTTTGCTCGAGCTGTTCGGAGCCTGACGTCCATAGTGGACGCGAGTACGACTTAAGCGGTACCCGGATCGAGCCGTCAAGCCGATCCGGGCCGAGCGGTTCCGCTCGCACAATGGGTTTTCGCCCGTCGTGAGAGAGGAATCGCCTGATGACCGCCGTCCTGGCCGACACCGTCCATACCGGCCTGCAGTTCGCCGCCATCGCCGGGATCGCGGTGCTGGTGGCGTTCCCGGTCTTGCTGTTCATCGGCGCGCTGGTGAGCGTGCTCGGCAGTCCGCTCGGTGCCGGGATGAAGTTCGTGTGGGTCGTCTTCGCGTTCTGCGCGCCTTTCCTCGGGCCGATGCTGTGGTTCCTGGTCGGCAAGCGGAGCGCGGAAGCTTCGTTCCGCTGACACAAGATGTCAGTGGGACGCGGTTAGCGTCCGGGCATGTATCAGGAAATGGACGCCGGCGAGTTCGCCAGGCGTTATGTCGAAGTATGGAACGAGCCCGACCCGGCCGCCCGGCGCGCGGCGATCGCTTCGTTGTGGGCCGAGGACGGGGTGCAGTTCACCGAGTCCGCGGAGTTTCGGGGCCATCAGGAGCTTGAGCGCCGGGTCAGCGAGGCTTTCGAGGAATTCGTTGGCGGGGCGGGATTTGTGTTCCGCCCCGCCGGAGACGCAGTCGGCCATCACGGCACGGTCCGGTTCAGCACCTATATGGTCCCCGCGGCAGGCGGGGAGGTCGCCTGGACCGGCTTCGTCGTGCTCGAACTCGGCGAAGACGGTCGTATCCGGCGCGACTGCCAGTTCGCCGAACCGCCGCGCCCCACGTTCCCGGACGCCCGGGCGGTCGTGGAGGAATTCCTGCGCCGGATCGAGCAGGGCGACCCGGACCGGATCGCGGAGCTTTTCGCGGAACCGGTCGACTGGCGGTTGAGCTGGCCGGAACCAGCGCATCCCGTGGTGCCGTGGATTCGTCCCCGTTCCTCGCGCGCGGACATCGCGGACCACTTCCGGACGCTCGGAAGTGCTTGTGTGCCAGAGGAAAGCGACGTCCGGTTCGACCGGATCCTGGTCGACGGCGCGGACGCGTTGTTCTTCGGGACGAGCACCCAAACGGTCAGGTTGACCGGCAAACGCTTCACAACCGGCTTGGCGGTGCGCGTAACCGTCAGCGGCGGGCAGATCACGCGGTACCACGTTTACGAAGACAGTCTCGCCGTCGCCGAGGCGTTCGCCGGATGAAGCGCCGGGCAGCCGGAGCGGGGATTCCGCCCGGCTGCCCGGCATTCCGCGCGGTCAGGAAACGTTCAGGTCGATGCAGGCGTAGAACGCGTTGCCGGTGTCCGCGATGTTCCACACCGCGAGCACCTTCTGCTGTCCGGTGTAGCCGCTCAGGTCGACCTGGTGCGACACGGTTTCCCCTGGTGCGTGGCCGCCGCCGTCGAAGCTCGCGACCATCGTGTCGCCGATGAAGTACTCGTAGTCGAGGGTGGCGTGCCGCGCGGTGAACACCCAGTTGAAGGTCACCTGGGTGCCGACCGGGGTGACCTTCCAGCCCTTGCTGTCGTCGTCGAGGTCGGCGAACCGCTCGTTGCCGCCGCTGCAGCTGTGCAGCCCCTTCGGGCCCTCGACGCTCTGCGGTTCCCATTTGATGTCGCCGCAGGACACTGTTCCGTCGGCGCACTGGGCCTGTCTGCTCGGCGGGGAGTTGACGTAGCCGTGCGCGCTGGCGATGCCGGGGCCGATCAGCATCAGCACCGGGGCGAGGACCGCGCCGCCGAGCGCGGCGAGCATCGTGCGTTTGCGGGGCATGGTGGCTCCTTCGAAGCCGGGCCCGCTCCCGCGCCGGAGGGCGGCCGGACGAGCCACGGCACGACCGACGAGCCCGCGGTGGGGTGGTGCGCGGGCGGAGGGGTGGGGAGATTTGTGGTCTAGACCATACTCGGCCGCCAGCGCTCGGTCAAGGATCGGCTACCCTGCGTCATCTATACACGGGATACTGTATGCAATAGAATGTCGGCGAGGATGCCGACCGCAGGGAGACCGCGATGTACACGGTGACCGACCCGGCCACGGGCCAGCTGATCGAGGAAATCGAGAACGCGACCGATGCGGAGGTTCGCGCGGCGATCGAGCGCGTCGACCGCGGATATCGCAGCTGGCGGGCGCGTCCGGTCGCGGAACGAGCAGCGATCGTCGCGCGCGCCGCGGACCTGTTCGAGCAGCGCGCCGACGAGCTGGCCGCGATCATGACCTTGGAGATGGGCAAGCGGATCAACGAGGGGCGCGGCGAGGTCGGGATCGTCGTGGACATCTTCCGCTACTACGCGGAACGAGGCCCGGACCTGATCGCCGACCAGCCGCTCCCGATCCGCGGCGGTTCCGCGGTGATCCGCAAGGAGCCCATCGGTGCGCTGCTGGGCGTGATGCCATGGAATTTCCCGTGCTACCAGGTCGCCCGGTTTGTCGCGCCGAATCTGGTTCTGGGCAATACGATCCTGCTCAAGCACGCGTCGATTTGCCCGCGTTCGGCGCTCGCGATCGAGAAAATCCTGCAGGAAGCAGGCGTACCGGACGATGCGTACGTGAACACCTTCGCGTCCAGCCGCCAGGTCCCGATGATTCTTGCTGACCCACGGATTCAAGGCGTTTCCCTGACCGGCAGCGAACAAGCCGGTATCTCGGTGGCGGCCGAAGCTGGCCGAAACCTGAAGCGATGCGTGCTGGAATTAGGCGGCGCGGACCCGTTGCTGGTGCTCGACACCGCGGATCTGGACGAAACAGTGCGCGCTGTCGCGACCGCGCGGATGCGTAACTGCGGGCAGTCCTGTAACGCGCCTAAGCGGATTATTGTCCAGTCTGATCTTTATGAGGAATTCGTGGACCGGTTCACTAAACGGGTCGCGGACTATTACGTCCCCGGGGATCCCGCCGACCCGTCCGCGAAGCTGCCTCCGCTGGCTTCCGTCGCCGCTGCGGACGAGGTCGCCGCTCAGGTCGCCCGCGCAGTGGAGCAGGGCGCGACCTTGCGAACCGGCGGTCGTCGTGGCGAGGGTGCGTATCTGGAGGCGACTGTCCTGACTGATGTCACGCCGGAAATGGACGCTTACCGGGAAGAGATCTTCGGCCCGGTGGCGATCTTGTTCCGGGCTGAATCGGATGACCATGCCATCGAGATCGCCAATGACTCGCCGTTCGGTTTGGGAGCGGCAGTGTTCGGGACTGATCCGGTTCGATTGCGCCGGGCCGCGGATCGGCTGGAGGCGGGGATGGTGTATTTCAACAAATCCGGTGGGTCGCAAGCGGATTTGCCGTTCGGCGGGATCAAACGCTCGGGGATGGGGCGGGAACTGGGGCCGTCGGGGATTGAGGAGTTTATGAACCAGAAATCAATACGCCTCTGACCTGCTGTTTTGTTGCGTTTGGCCCTCTCAGGCCGTCGTCAGGCCGTCGCGGATTCGTCCAGGACGGCCTGGCCAGCCTTGCGGGGTGTGAACACTTTGTTGGCCGCAGCCCCCCCAGGGAACAACCTTGCGCTGCACCGGCTGCGGCCGCTTGATGCTCTTCGCCCGGCAGGGATTCGTCCGGATCTTCTTGTCGTCGACTGCGGCTTGGAAGATGGCCGAGACCGTGTCGAAGAGGATCGCCCGGTACGGGGCCATGAGTCCGCGTCCGCCACCGCTCTTCGGCCGCTCCAACCAGTCGAGCCAATCCCGGATGGTGTCGGTCTTCTCGACTACCTTGAGAGCGCCGCCTAGCCAAGCTCCAGTGATTGGACCCACGATTGCGAGTACTCCCAGTGCGAGAGTCACCCAGGGCGGGACTTGGTTACTCATGTGATCAACCTACACGGCGGAAGTTTACTCCTTCTTGAGAGAAGGAGGGCATGTTGATATTTAGTTAAAAATCGCGCAACCTAGAAAATCATCGTCGCAACGTCGACGATGATAATCTCCGGCTTTTGGTTGTGTGAAAATCGCCGTGCGCCGCACAATGGACTATTTGGAGAGGAGTGATGCGACTGCGCCGGCTGCGGCACCTAGAAGGGTTGACAGAGAAACGATTGCCACTTCGAACTCCTTCGTGCGTCCGGATTCGAGCATTGCGGCAGAGTCCTTGATAGCGCGCAGCTCGTCCAAATAGCTAACACTTGCCTGCTCTTCAAGCTTCTCGAAGTACAAGAGGCGCCCGCCTCGTTCCTTAAGTGTACTCAAGGACTGTGAGCTGCTTCGTTTATCTTGGGATTCCAAGGCTTCGGCCATTAGAACATCGAGAATCAACTTTCGTGCGACTTTCGAAGATTTAAATAGTCTGGACAATGTGCCGCGCAAACCCTTTTTCTGATGAAGGTCGGTCAGTTCTTCAAGGCTTTCGGCAACATCTTCCATTCTGCCAGCTCGAATCTGCCTTTCGATTGTTAGAAGGTAGTAGAGAGATAGCTCATTGCCAAGTGTTCGATAGACGGCCTCTTTTGCCATAACTGACGAAACGTCGTCACTATAGAAGTTGTACACACATTGGTCATAGCCGCCAGCTCGGGAAAATTCGATCGGGTCTTCGTCAACGGGCTTATTTCCAGGAGGATTTCGAATTTGGAAGTCGGCATGGAACGGTGAAGGTCCGACTGTGACCATGCGTATATCGTTTCCGATTTTGTCGAGCTCGTTAATCAGGTACTCTCGAACTAATGCTACCGCCGCCGACGCCTTCGTGTCAGGTGGACAGTTCAAGCATTCCACGAATGTCACAGGCCCATGATAGAAGTACCGTATTTGAACGAGGAATTCCGTGCCAATTTCAATTTTTCGTTCAGATACGATCGCAATGGGGTTAAGCTTGGTTTGAATCCGCTCGGGTATTGAAATCTCGAATGATATGGATCCATCGTTGGGTTGCAGGGGGGTGTCACCATAGTTGTCATCTATATCAGGATGGGTTAGCTCCCCCATGAAGAAATTGTTAACGGTGCGTACTTCTATTTTCTTTATCGATCCAATTTGAGACAGAGTGTCTTCGACGGACTCAAACCACTCTTTTGAGTCTTTAGTATTGACGAAAAATAGGAAGCATCCGACTCCGAAATACGAAGTTGGTATCGTAGTCAAAATATTAGCTCCTTAAGGTTCGATAACCGCAAGGAGATACTACATCGGACGGATGATCCGACCTGAGTCGAAACCCAACATTGCCGCATTTCCATCCCAGGTGCAGGCCTCCAGAAGAACTTCGCAAGCGGTGGTCGCTGCCGAACTTGGCTCTATGGGATCAAGGTGCCGCCGACGGCGGCGCGGGGTTGCGCGGCTCCCGGCGGGTCCGCCCGGTGCGACACGGACGGCCTGCCGCTCCGCTCCGGCCGCCGGTCGCGGGCGGCCCGCCGGAGGTGCCGGCGAGCGCAGCGCCGCCGTCAACGGCGGGTGATCCAATGAGACGCATGCGGGCAAAGTCGCCCAAGCGGTCCAGACCGTTACAGGCCAGTCGCCGCCCGTGGCGGCCCGCTTCCTCGTCAGCGATCGTTTAGCACCGCCTCGACGCCATCAAGGGTGCCTGGCGGCGTCGCTTCGCGATGGTTGCAAGCGCCTGCCCTTGACGGTGCCGAGACGGTGCTAAAGGCGGCAGGGACGAGGACGGCGGGTTAGCCTGGCCGCCATTCAGAGGGTGGCCAGGACGAGGACGTCCAGGCCGTCACCAGGCCGTCGGACGTCAAGATCGGTCCGGACGTGACCGGACCCAACCGAAGCAAACGAGCAGGTCAGAGGCAGTGCGATCACAAACGTTCCCAGGCCCACTGACCGCCTGGATAGTTCATGAATCAGAAGTCGATCCGGCTGTGAGCTGCAGCTGTCCGCGGACGGTGAAGTCTCCTATGGATTAATTCCGGTCTTCCTCGGGCGGAGGGGAAAACCGGGCAGCCTGACGCTCCTCGTAACTGACCCAGTAGAGGGCTTCGTGATGATGCCAGCGGTCGTAGTCCGCGACAGTTTGATACATCCGCGCGTTCGCGAGGTGGAAGGCGACCCAAGTCGCACGGGTCGCGTTGGGCGCCGGACGCCGGGCTGTCGCAGCGGAGTGCGCGTCGTGCAGTGTCGCGGGTTCAGCTTTGTCCGCCATGGTCCATGCCCTTCCGCTGGCACGTTTGGTTGCTGGAGTCTGCGGGTCTAGGTTCTAGATTAGAAGTAGTTCTATTAGGCGCTAAGTCTCATAGGTTGTCAATAGAACTACTTCTATCTAGTCTGGCAGGTCAGGAGGCCCTGATACCGCTAGCGTTATCGCCGCACGGAGGAGGATGACGTGGGCATTGGGTACCGTGACCTGGCCGCGAGCCTGCGCGACGCGATCCAGCGGGGCGAATACGCACCGGACTCGACGCTGCCGAAGCAGGAGGAACTGGCTCAGGAGCACGGCGTCAACGTCAACACAGTGCGCAAAGCCGTGAGTGTCCTCGAGGCTGAGGGGCTGGTCACGCCGGTCCGGCGCCGCGGCACTGTCGTTCGCGCGCGTCCGCCGATGAAGCGTCTCGGTGCTGATCGCTACGCCAAGAGCAAGTGGAAGTACGGCGAAACGGTCGCGTTCGTCGCTGACCGCGAGGCGTCCGGTCGCGAGTGGAAGTCCGCCGATCAGACGCAGACCGTCGCCCGGATCGAAGCCGATGCGGAGATCGCCGAAGCCTTGGGCATCGAGGTCGGCTCGCCCGTTTACGAGCGTGCGCGCCTGGTCAAAGACGCGGGCCATCCGACGCACATCCTCTCCAGCTACTACCGTCCGGAAGACGTTGAAGGCACTCGCCTCGTCGACGAGACGCCGGGGCCAGCGGGGCGAGGCGGAGGCTTCCTGGTCCTCACCCTGCAGGGGCTCGAACCCGACACGATCAGCGAGACCGTCTGCTCGCGCATGCCCACGCCCGTCGAGATCGAGACGCTGGAACTCCCCGCGGGAGAACCGGTGATGGTCTTGGAACGCCGCACATTCACGGCCAAGGGCCGGGTCGTGGAGTTCGCGCGCGGCGTCCACGCGGCGAGCCGGTTCTCCTGGTCCTATACCTTCAAGACCCCCGACTGACTCCGGAGTCCTCGCATGCCTGAGCGCTCGACCACCGTGCCGGAGCACCTCCGCGCCGACGTCCAAACGCTCTGGGATTACCACGACCTGCACCACGAACTCCGGCCGACGGACGTCGGGATCGGCCTGGGCAGCCACGACCTCGGTGTCGCTACTCATACAGCGGAGCTGTACCACCAGGGCAGCTTTCCTCGGATCGTCTTCACCGGAGCCAATGCGCCGACAACCGTGGAGCGATTCCCTCGCGGCGAAGCCGTGCACTACCGGGAGCGCGCGTTGGAACTGGGCGTTCCCGACGGCGCGATCCTCGTCGAGCCCACGGCCCGCAACACCGGAGACAACATCACGCGAAGCCGTGAGCTGCTGGCAGCACACGAGATAGAGATCAAGTCCGTCACGCTGATCTCGCGCCCCTACCAGCAACGGCGGGCGTACGCGACGTGCAAGAAGCTCTGGCCTGACATCGACGTTCTCTGCGCCTCCCAGTCATTGCCGCTGGACGAATACGTCCGGAGCATCGGCGACGTGGACCGGGTCATCACCATGCTGGTCGGCGACACGCAGCGGATAAGCCTCTATGCCCAGCGAGGATTCGCGATACCCCAAGACCTTCCGGACCAGGTTGAGCGAGCGTTCGAGAGCTTGGCAGCACACGGATACACCGCCCGGCTCCTCACCTAGGAACCAACAACCCGCTCAACCACCCAGCGAACACCTGCTGCACATCCCCCCGCACCCGCCCCGGGTCGTCGGCGTGCGCGATCATCCTCGCCGCCTCCATCACGGCCGCCAAGACCAGTTGCGCCAAAGCATCCACCGGCGAATCCACAATCAACCCGGCATCCCGCGCAGCCGTCAGGTGCTCCGCGACCAGCCCCAAGCCGTACTCGGCCTCCAGATCGCGCCAGGCGTCCCATCCCAGCACCGCCGGGGCGTCGGTCAGCGAGATTCGCCGGACATCCGGGCGCAGGCAAGCGTCCAGGAACACCCCCAGCGCGGCAGAAAGACCGGAAAGCGGATCCGGCGCACCGTCAAGGACGTCCGAGACCTCGACGGTCAGTTCGCGTTCCAGCACTTCGACGACGGCCCGGAACAGGCCCTGTTTGTCGCCGAAGTGGTGGTACAGCGCGCCCCGCGTGACGCCTGCCGTGCGCGTGATTTCTTCGGCCGGCACGTCGTGGTAGCCGCGTGCGCCGAAGAGGTCTCGGGCGGCCTTGATCAGTGCGGCTCGCGTCGCGTCGGAGCGTTCTTGCTGGGTACGTCGCACGCACCTAATCTGCCATGGCGGCGGCGAAGCGCGTGATGTGCCCGGCCAGTGCGTCCGGCTGATCCTCCGAGACGAAGGTGTACGAGTCCGCGACCTCGACCAGTTCCGCGTCCGGCAGCACCTCCGCCAGGCGGTGCGCGAGGCTGATCGGGAACAGCTTCTCCTCCGGCGGCCAGACCAGCAGTACCGGACGCTTGAACTGGCGCAGTTTCTCCGCCGCGGCGAGGGTGTGCTTCGAGTCGACGGTGCGCAGGAACTTGCGCAAATCCCTTCGCAGACCAGGGGATTTCCGCAGTTTGCCGAGATACTCCTCGGCGACGTCCGGCGGCAGCGGGCGTTTCGTGACCCAGCCGAACAGCAGCGGCAGCCGGTACAGCGGCTTGATCCGCAGCAACTGGCCGAGCACCGCCATCGAACCCGGTACGCGGGCGAACACCGGCAGCGGCTGGAAGATCGGCGGGAAGAAGTACTCGAAGCTGTCAGACGGCGTCAGCACGACCCGGCCGACCCGTTCCGGATACCGCGCGAGCAGCAGTTGCGTGATGGCGCCGCCGGTGTCGTTGGCGACCAGGATGACGTCTTCCAGGTCCAGTGCCGTGAGGAAGTCTCCCAGGAGGGTGGCGAGGCCGGCGGCGCTGAGGTCGGCGTCCGAGCGCATCGGCACCGGGTGCGCGCCCAGCGGGAGATCCGGGGCCAGGCACCGGAATCCGGCGTCCGCGACGGCCGGGACGACCTTGCGCCACAGCAGGGCATTGGTGAGTACGCCGTGCACGAAAACGACCGGACGGCCGTGTCCGCGCTCGAAGTACCGGAGTTCGCCTTGGGGGAGGTTGACGTGCCGGGCAGTGCCCAGGTCTTCGTATGCGCTCATGCTGGCGAAGATACATACATGCAGTCTGTATGTAAATTACCTCTGGGGTAATACGCGGCCTGACCAGGGCGGTTATGGGGAGCTGAGCCGCCGGGTGATCCGGTCGAACAGGTCGTCCAGGGGTTCGCCGAGGTCCTGGCCGAACTCGGTCAAGCCGTAGGTGACCTGAGGCGGGGTGGTCGGCTCGACGTGCCGCCAGACGAGGCCGTCCTCGACCAGTGCGCGCAGGGACTGGGCGAGCATCTTCTCGCTGATGCCGCGGATGCTTTCGCGCAGTTCGAAGAACCGGAGTTCCTTGTCCCGCAACGAGATCAGGATCCAGATGCCCCACCGGCTGGTCACGTGGTCGATCACGGCACGCGCGGGGCAGTCGGTGTGAAACACCTCATAACGCGGCGTCGGGACGGCCGGGGTGAACTGCGCGCTTCCTGTCACGTATCGAGCTTACCAAAAGGTATGTCCTTACGAAAAGTAAGCGGATCGGCCTAGCGTCGGCGGCCTACGAAGGGAGCTGTTCATGATCGTGGTGACCGGGGCGACCGGAAACATCGGCCGGCCGTTGGTGCGGGCGCTCGCCGACGCGGGCGAGCAGGTGACGGCGGTGTCGCGGCGGGCCGCCGAGGTGCCCGAAGGGGTCCGGCACGTGGTGGCCGACCTGGCGGATCCGGCCAGTCTCGAACCTGCGCTGACCGGGGCGAAAGCGTTGTTCCTCCTGCTGTCCGGCGATCTGCACGCGGTCGGCGCGAACCCCGCCGATCTCGTCGCGAAGGCCGCGGACGCTGGGGTGCGCCGGGTTGTCCTGCTGTCGACCCTGGGTGTGGCGACCAGGCCGTTCGGCACAACGCGGATCGCGATGCGCGAACTCGAGGACGCCGTGCGCGAATCGGGTCTGGACTGGGTGCTCCTGCGGCCGGGCGGGTTCGCCTCCAACGCGCTGTGGTGGGCGGAATCCGTTCGCACGCAAGGAATTGTCGCCGCGCCGTTCGGCGACACCGGGGTGCCGATCATCGACCCGGCGGACATCGGCGAGGTCGCCGCGGCTTGCCTGCGGGACGACCGGCATGTCGGCGGTGTGTACGAGCTGACCGGGCCGGCGGTGATCACGCCGCGTCAGCAAACGGAGGCGCTGGCCGCCGCGCTGGGCAAGCCGGTGCGGTTCCAGGAGCTGACCCGCGCCGAGGCCAAGGCGGGCATGATGCAGAGCATGCCGGGCGAACTCGCCGACGACACCTTGGACATCCTCAGCTCGCCGACTCCGGCCGAACTGCGCGTGAGCCCGGACGTCGAACGGATTCTCGGCCGCGCGCCGCGGTCCTTCGCCGACTGGGCGGCCCGCAATATCGCCGCGTTCCGCTGAGTCTTACTCAGCCGGATCGCAGCGCGAGCACAGGCCGGACACCGCTTCCTCGGCGGATTCCGTCGGCGCGCCGGGGATCGCCTCCAGCCGGCCGCATTGGCGGCACAGCAGATGCTGGTGGTCGAAGCCGGAAAGTTCGTAGCGCTGCGCGACGCCGACGTGGTCGAAGCGGTGGACGAGACCGGCGGTGACGCCGGTGGTCAGCACGTCGTGGACGCCCCTCGTGGACGCCATCGACAGCCGTTCGCGGACCAGCGGCAGCAGTTCCGCGACGGTGACGTGCGGGTTTTCGGCCAGCACTTCCAGCACGACCTGCCGGGCGGTCGTCACGCGCAGGCCGGCGCGCCGGAGCCGGGTTCCGGCGTCGGCGCTGGACGGAATGGGTGCGGAGGTCGTGAGCACGCCTCCTTTGTAGTCCCCAAAGTTGATCCAGTCAAATGTAAGAACGGGTCAACTCTGGGACTGTGAGCCAGTGCACGCCAGAATTGATTCGGTCAAGTCTGGGGGTACGATCCGGGCCATGGACGAGTTCGGGACGCGGTTGCGCGACAAGGGTCTGCGCAACACGCCGCAGCGGCGTGCGGTGCTGGCCGCGGTCGCGCGGACCCCGCACGTCACGGCCGCGGAAATCGCGACGGTGCTCGACGCCGACGGGGCCGTCGGCGCGTTGTCCAGGCAGGGCCTCTACAACGTGCTCGACGACCTCGTCGGCGCCCGGCTGCTGCGCCCGCTCGAACCGGCGGGCTCGCCCGCGCGGTTCGAACTCGAAACCCACGACAACCACCACCACCTGGTCTGCCGCGGCTGCGGCCGGATCCAGGACGTGCCCTGCGCGATCGGAGCCGCGCCGTGCCTCGAACCCGGTCCGGTGCCCGGTTTCCGGGTGGACCAGGCGGAGGTCACGTGGTGGGGGATGTGCGCGGAGTGCGAGGCCAAGGCTTAACGCAGCGCGTCCTGCAGCGCCGCGAGCCCGACCGGGCCGACGGCCAGCGCGTCCTCGTGCCACTGGCGCAACGTGAACCCGGGTTTGGCGGCGGCTTCGGCCCGCGCCCGCAGCCAGGCGCGTTCGCCGATCTTGTACGAGATCGCCTGGCCCGGCCAGCCGAGGTAGCGCACGATTTCGGCGTGCACCCGGTGTTCGGCGGCCAAACCGCGCTCGTGCAGGAACCGGCACGCGGTGTCGAAGTCCCAGCGGGAACCGTCCGGCAGCGGCAGATCGAGGTGTGAGCCGAGGTCGATCACGACGCGCGCGGCCCGCAGCGCCGAACCGGCGAGCATGCCGAGCCGGGTGCCACGCTCGGAGAACCAGCCCAGTTCGTCGGCGAGGCGTTCGGCGTACAGCGCCCAGCCTTCCGCGTGCCCGCTCACTGAATGGACGCGTGCGTAGCGGCTCACCGAGTCCCCGGCGAGGCCCGCGACGCCGATCTGCAGATGATGTCCGGGAACGCCTTCGTGGAACACCGTGGTCAGCTCGGACCAGGTCGCGAAGCGTTCCCGTCCGCCCAGCGGCCACCACGTGCGGCCGGGACGGGTGCCGTCCTCGGCGGGTCCGGTGTAGTACGGCGAACCCGACGCGGAGCCGTACGCGAGCACGACGTCCAAGGCGCGCAACGGTTCCGGGATGTCGAAGTGCTCGCTAGCCGCTTCCAGCGCCCGGTCGTGCGCCGCGCGTAGCCAGTCCAAATAGGACTCTTCACCGTCCACCGCGCACTCTTTGTCCAGCAGCGCCAACACTTCCGCGACGCTCGCGCCGGGCTGGATTTTCGCCACCTCGGCGGCGATTTCCGTTTCGATGCGCTGAAGTTCCGCCCAGCCCCATTCGTAAGCCTCAGCGAGATCCAGGTCCGCACCAAGGGAAAGCCGGGCCGCGACGGCGTAGCGTTCCGCGCCGACACCGTCGGTTTCTGTGGCGTGCGGGGCGTAATCCTCGCGCAGGAACCGGGCGAGCGCCGCGTAACCGCGGTGGGCAGCGTCGGCACCGGCGCGCAGCTCGGCAGCCTGCGGTCCGTCGCCGTACTCCTCGACGAGTGCATTGTGGACACCGGCGTACCGCTCGGCCTGCGCCGCCGTCTCCAGCGCCTGCCTGCGGGCCGCGCGCAGGCCGCGGTCGAGACCGGCCTGCAGCGTCTTCTGCCAGCCGGCGAGCATCGTTTCGACGCCGGTCATCCGGACCGCGACGACGTGCCAGTCATCCGCGTCGCGGCGCGGCAGCAGCCGGACCGAATCGGCGATCGAATTCAGCGTGCCGAAATGCGCCTGTACCTGGCGAAACGGCTCGTCCAGCTCGTGCCAGGCCAGTTCGGCCTCGAGACTGTTCCGCAGGTGCGCGGACGCGATCCGGTCCGCGCGGGACTCGGGGGTCAGCGTCGCGAGAGCGGCGAGCGTGCGGCGGGCCAGGTCGGCGCGGGCAGCGAAACCGTCCGGGGTGAGGTCAGTGAGCGCGGTCGCGTCCGTGGTCACGCCGTCCAGGGTCGCGGCGATCGGGTCGAGCGCTGCCTCAGCCGTGACGTGGTCGGCGGAGAGCTGAAAAATCGGGGTCACGCCGCCACGGTAGCCGGGAGCCGCCGCCCGAATATAGAGACGTTCGCGGGGTGCGGACGCTGGTATAGAGAGAGAATGCCCGCGCCGGTACGCCGACGCGGGCATTCGCGGGAGAAAAGCCTCAGTCCGTGCCGGACTCCATCGCGGCGCGGTCGAGCAGCTCGACGTCGTCGGCCCGGCCGCGGGACGCGATCGTCTCGGCCCCGCCCTCGGGCATCGCGCCGATCAGGCCGGTCGAGGCCGCCTGCGCGGCGCCGATCAGCTTCGGGTGCGAGGTGCCGCCGACCATGCCGAGGCTCGCGTACTGCTCCAGCTTGGCGCGCGAGTCGGCGATGTCGAGGTTCCGCATGGTCAGCTGGCCGATCCGGTCGACCGGGCCGAACGCGGAGTCCTCGGTGCGCTCCATCGACAGCTTGTCCGGGTGGTAGCTGAACGCCGGGCCGGACGTGTCGAGGATCGAGTAGTCCTCGCCGCGCCGCAGCCGCAGCGTGACCTCGCCGGTGATCGCGGTCCCGACCCAGCGCTGCAGCGATTCGCGCAGCATCATCGCCTGCGGGTCCAGCCAGCGACCCTCGTACATCAGCCTGCCGAGGCGGCGGCCTTCGTTGTGGTAGCTGGCGATGGTGTCCTCGTTGTGGACCGCGTTGACCAGCCGCTCGTACGCCGCGTGCAGCAGCGCCATGCCCGGGGCCTCGTAGATGCCGCGGCTCTTGGCCTCGATGATCCGGTTCTCGATCTGGTCGGACATGCCGAGCCCGTGCCGCCCGCCGATCGCGTTGGCCTCAAGGACCAGCTCGACCGAGGTGCCGAACTCCTTGCCGTTGATGGTCACCGGACGGCCCTGTTCGAAGCCGATCGTGACGTCCTCGGTCGCGATCTCGACTTCCGGGTCCCAGAACCGCACGCCCATGATCGGCTCGACGATCTCGATGCCGGTGTCGAGGTGCTCCAGCGACTTCGCCTCGTGCGTGGCGCCCCAGATGTTGGCGTCGGTGGAGTAGGCCTTCTCGGTGCTGTCGCGGTAGGGCAGGTTGTGCGCCTGCAGCCACTCCGACATCTCCTTGCGGCCGCCGAGCTCGCCGACGAACGCGGCGTCGAGCCACGGCTTGTAGATCCGCAGGCCCGGGTTGGCCAGCAGGCCGTAGCGGTAGAACCGCTCGATGTCGTTGCCCTTGTAGGTGGAGCCGTCGCCCCAGATCTGGACGTTGTCCTCGAGCATCGCGCGCACCAGCAGGGTGCCGGTGACCGCGCGGCCGAGCGGAGTGGTGTTGAAGTAGGCCCGGCCGCCGGTGCGGATGTGGAAGGCGCCGCAGGTCAGCGCGGCGAGCCCCTCTTCGACGAGGGCTTCCTTGCAGTCGACCAGCCGCGCGAGCTCAGCCCCGTAGGCGTGCGCACGGCCGGGGACGGACGCGATGTCGGGTTCGTCGTACTGGCCGATGTCGGCGGTGTAGGTGCACGGAACCGCACCCTTGTCGCGCATCCACGCCACCGCCACGGACGTGTCGAGGCCGCCGGAGAACGCGATGCCGACCCGCTCGCCGACGGGAAGGGAAGTGAGCACCTTGGACATAGGAATGATTATGCACGACGATGTATGAACGTGCATCCCCGGGTGGTGTGAACTCGCTCTCCCGGGGGTTCGCGCAGGTCACCGTTCGTACAGCCGCCGGCGCCACCATGCGGAGGCGTGCCAGAGGCTGAGGGACCAAGCTGCCGGGTCGGGCAGCACGACCGAGACGTCCGTGAGGGCCACCCTGAGGGAATCAGATTCCCTCAGGGTGGCCCTCACGGACGACAAGACACACGGTCATCAGGCCGTCAAGAGGGCATTTCGGCGAGGGTGGGGTTAGTAAGTCCGGCCCTTCCACCCAGTCCGGCGACGGGCGGAGTCGATCGTCATAAGCGTGTACAGCGCGGCAGTGAACGGCAGCAACAGCCCCGCGGCCAGCGGCTGCCGGTAGTACCGGGCGACGTGGACGAACGTCGCCGCCATCAGCAGCCAGGCGACGGCGGCCTGCCACGAGCCGGTCAGGGCGAGTGCAGGCGGGGCGAGGAAAACGGCGATCATCCCGACGACCGTCCCGGCCAGCAGCAGCGGCGAATGCCGGAGCTGGGTGTAGGCGCTGCGGGCGACCATCTGCCACAGGTCCGCGAGCCGCGGGTACGGCCGGACGCTCCAGACCTTCGTCGCGTAACCCAGCCAAATCCGGCCGCCCGCGGACGCGACGGCACGGGCGAGTGCGACGTCGTCGATGACCGCACCGCGGATCGCGGCGATTCCGCCGGCGCGTTCGAGCACTGAGCAGCGGACGAGGACGCAACCGCCGGCCGCGGCGGCGGTGCGCCAGCGCGCGGAGTTCACGCGGCGGAAGGGGTAGAGCATCGCGAAGAAGTAGACGAAAGCGGGCACGATCAGCCGCTCCCAGAACGTCGCGGTGCGCAGAACGGCCATTTGCGACACCAGATCCCGGCCGCTGGTCGCGACGAGGGCTTTCAGCGAATCGGGGGCATGTGCGATGTCGGCGTCGGTCAGGAGGAGGAAGTCGACGTCTCCTGCCTCGCGGACGCCGTGTGCGACGGCCCAGAGTTTCCCGGTCCAGCCGTCCGGTGGTTCGCCGGGGCTGGTGACGGTGAGCGGGAGTCCATTGGGGACAGTCAGTGCGCGGGCGACTTCCGCGGTGCCGTCGCTGCTGCCGTCGTCTACGAGAATCACCTTGGCGTCGCCGGGATAGCTCTGGCGGAGCAGCGTGGGCAGGGTTTCTGGCAGCAGTTCGGCCTCGTCGCGGGCTGGTACCACGATGGCGACGGACGGCCAGCGTTCCGGCCGGACCGGCTCGGGCAGTCGCTGGTCGGTGCGCCAGAACCAGCTGTGGCACAACGCGAGCCCGGCCCACACCGCCAGCGTCGCCCACGCGAGGACCGTGCTCATGCGCGGAGTGTAGTGACTGGCAGCAAACTGACAGGTCGCTCCCAGCGGACTCATAGATTCGCGGCTGAGACTGGGTGTTCCCACCACCGGAGAGGACACCCGGCATGGACCCGGACATCACGAGAAGGCAAGCGGAACGGGCACGCGTCCGGCACCGGACCGCGCTGGTCACGGCGGTCGCGGCGGTGCTCGGAGTCGCGGCGGCAGGCGGGATCGGCTACGGGCTGACGGCGGCCGGTTCGACCAGCAGCACCACCTCGACCGACAGCGGGACTGGGTCGAGCACCTCGGACCAGGACCAGTTGCAGGCGCCCGCGCAGGATCCCGGATCCGGCTCCGGGCACGCGCACACCGGCTCGGGTGCGTCGTGACCGGGCCGTACTCGGCGGCGTTTCCCGCGCTCGGCACGACGGCGCGGGTGCTCGTCACCGAGGAGGCCGCGCTCGGCCCGGCGACTGAGCTGCTGCGGACGCGGCTCGCCGAACTCGATCGGGCATGCAGCCGATTCCGGACGGATTCGGAAATTTCGGCCCTCCACCGCGCCGCGGGCCGGGAAGTGGCGGTGAGCCCGCTGCTGGCCGACGCGCTGTCAGTTGCGTTGCGGGCCGCGTGGCTGAGCGGTGGCTTGGTCGATCCGACGGTGGGCGGGTCGATGGCGGCACTCGGCTACGACCGGGATTTCGCCGAGATCACCGACGGTCCCGCCGCGGCGCCGGTCCCCGCGCCGGGTTCGCATTGGGTGCTGTTCGAACCGGCCCGCCGGATCGTCGTGCTGCCGCGCGGCGTGATGCTGGACCTGGGCGCGACCGCGAAAGCGTTCGCCGCGGACCGAACCGCCGCCGAAATCGCCCGCCGCACTGGCTGCGGCGTGCTGGTGAACCTCGGCGGCGACATCGCGGTGGCGGGTCACGCTCCGGCAGGCGGCTGGAAGATAGCGATCGGCGACGACCACACCGACTCGATCGACTATCCGGACACGACGATCACGCTCACCAGCGGCGGCCTGGCGACCTCCGGCGTCGCCCGGCGGACCTGGCGACGCGGCGGTCGCGTGGTGCACCACATCGTCGACCCGCGCACCGGCGAATCGGCGGATCCGTGCTGGCGGACGGTATCGGTGGCGGCACAGTCCTGTGTGGACGCCAACACCGCGAGCACGGCGTCGGTCGTGTTGGGCGTTGCCGCGTTGGACTGGCTGAGGTCGCGCGGGCTGCCCGCGCGACTGGTGAGTTCGCGTGGCGCGGTCCGGACGACCGCCGGTTGGCCGGGGGATCGCCGGGAGCGTGCGTCGTGAGTTCCGCGCTCTGGTATTTCAGCCGTGCCACCGGAATTGTCTCGCTCGTGTTCTCGACAGCCGTGGTGGTGCTCGGTTTCCTCAACTCCGGACGATTCGCGACCCGGCGCTGGCCCCGCTTCGCCCTCGCCGACCTGCACCGAAACCTCGCCCTGGCTAGCCTCGTCTTTTTGGGTGCACACATCGTCTTCGCGGTCGTCGATGGTTACGTGGACCTCAGCTGGCTCTCCGTTGTCGTCCCGTTCGTCTCGAGCTACGAACCGTTCTGGATCGGCATCGGCGCGGTCGCAGTGGATCTGCTGCTCGCCATTGTCGTGACGAGTCTCCTGCGGACTCGTATCCCGCCGCGGTTGTGGCGCGCCGTGCACTGGCTCGCCTACCTGTGCTGGCCAGTCGCGCTCGCGCACAGCGTCGGCCTAATCGCTTCCGACAGCGCCCGCCCGCTGCTCATCGCGCTCGACATCGTGTGCCTGATAGCCGTTTTAGCCGCCGCGAGCGTGCGGTTCGGCAGCACCAGCCCCGACACCGAGGCCCGCCGCCTCTCTCCCCTTCAGAGGTGACTCGTGCTACTTCCGTTGCACCGTACCAATCTTGCCGCCCACCTGTCCGTCCATGGTGGACTCCCAGCCTTGGACCGCGACGCCTTGATCCACGCAATCGACGCCGCCGGTATCCGCGGCCGAGGCGGCGCTGGCTTCCCCGCCGCGGCGAAACTGCGCTCTGTCGCACCAGGACGGTCCATTGTGGTCGCTAACGGCTGCGAGAGCGACCCCTTCAGCAGCAAAGATCGCGCCCTCCTGGAGCTTGCGCCACACCTTGTGTTCGACGGTATCCAGGTCGCCGCACGAGCCGTCGGTGCTACCGAGGCTTATCTTTGCCTGCACGGAGAAAACCGAAGCGTAATGGCGGCTCTAGCCGAACGTCGCGACGCAGTTCCGGTGAAGGTCGTCGCAGTCCCGCCCCGATACGTCGCCAGCGAAGAAACCGCCCTAGTACATTTCCTGGCCACCGGCGACGCCCGCCCGACCGGCAAATCCCCCCGCCCAACCGAACGCGGCCTGCGCGGACGCCCGACGCTAGTCCAGAATGTCGAAACCCTGGCCCGCTTCGCGCTCGTCGCCCGACCTGGCGCGGACCGCTCTGTCCACACAGACCTGGTCACCGTCACCGGAGCCGTCGCTCGCCCCGGCGTGCTGGAAGTCCCTGCCGACACTCCGATTTCCGCGATCCTCGCTCGCGCCGGCGGATCCGTTACCGCACAAGCAGTTCTGATCGGCGACTACGGCGGCACCTGGATGCCTCGTGCCTTGGCCGACCCGTTGCCGCTCGGCCGCGAACCGGGATTGTCCTCGCTGCACCTGCTCCCGGAACCGAACTGCGGCCTGGAGTTGACTCGGAATATTCTCTTTGCCCTGGCTGGAGAATCAGCCCGCCAATGCGGCCCGTGCATGTTCGGATTACCGGCCATCGCCGCGGATTTCACCGACCTGCTGTCCGGAAAGGACGCAACCGGCCGCCTGGCCCGCCGCCTCCCACTCCTCAGTGGACGCGGTGCGTGCGCCCACCCGGACGGAGCTGTTCGCCTAGCCGCAAGCGCGTTACGCGTCTTCGCCGCCGACGTGCGCGCACACCTGACGATCGGCTCGTGCCGGATGATGGCAGGTGCGGCATGAACCGCCTGACCGTGGACCCGATCGCCTGCCGCGCACACGGTTTGTGCGCGGACGTCCTGCCAGAACTGATCACAGTGGACGAATGGGGTTACCCGGTAGTACGCGGGGAATCGGTGCCCGAATCGCTGCTAGCCGAGGCCCGAAGGGCTGCTGCGGCTTGTCCGGCGCTGGCGTTGCGGCTGCGGAAGACAGATTAATCGCAACGCCAGCTCCGTATTTAGCAGCTGTTCAACAACGCCACCAACCCTTGATGGCCCCGATTACCATCACGGCCAATGGTGCAGCGGCGATCACAGCTGAGACGAGCGACTGCAACGAATCTCCTCGGCGAACTAGGTAGACTTTTCATGTTTCTCGTAACATGGATATCGTTACGGCTAGGCTACCTGGAATCCTCTGCGAACGATCTTCAGGGGTCACCCAAAGTATGTCGGCAAATGCAGACAACCTCAGAAGACTGATCTTGCCGTACGGACGAGTGAACCGTTTCGGCGCCCCGGCTTTTCAGCCGCGGCGGATTACGGATCGGCGCGGCGAAGGCATGGCCACGGTGCTTTCCCCGTCGCTCTCGCCGTCCCTGGCCTGCGGAATCCGGTGCGGATCCCGGGCTGTCGCCAGTCGCTCCTCGACGCGGTCGGCCTTGGCGTCCTTGCCGCGGCCGCGGTAGAAGGCGGCGGCGCGAGTCCAGGCGTCGACCGCGTCCTCGCGGTTCCCGCGTGAGTAGAGGATCTCGGCGAACGCCTCCAGCGCCCGGGCCTGGCCGGTCGCGTTGTGCGCCCGCTCCGCCAGCTCGACCGCTTCCTGCGACAACCGCAGCGCGGCTCGGTCGTCTCGTTCCGCAGCGGCGAGCCGGGCCTGCACGGTGCGCAGCCGCATCCCGGCGGTGAGGTCGCCGGTGATCTGGGCTTGCGCCAGCGCGCAATGCCGGCGGGCGACCGCGAATTCCTCCTGGCCGAGGTGGAGTTCGGCCAGCGTGGTGTACGTAGCGGCTTGGCCGGACACGTCGCCGGTGAGCGCTCGCAGGTGAAGGGCGCGGTGATAGTGCGGCAGCGCCCGCTCGTACTGGTCGAGTTCGGCGAGGGTTTCGCCGAGGTACTGCTCCGCCTTGGCCTCGCGGACCGGGTCGCCGTTGCGCTGCGCGTGCGTTATGCAGCGGCGGAACAGCGCGATCGCTTCCGTGTGGCGGCCGGTTTGCCGGTGGAGGCGGGCCAGGTTGATGGTGATCGTCAGCTTCGCGATGGGTGATTCGTCGTCAATGGCCAGTTCCAGCGCCCGGGCAAGTGCTTCCTCGGCCGCTTGGTGGTTGCTCAGCGTGAGGTGCAGCTCCCCCAGATCGTTGAGGGTCGACCCTTCCGCGTGAGAGTCGTGGTTCGCGCGCGCGGCGCGGGCCGCGATGGCCAGGCCGGTGGTCATCTCGTCGTAGAAGCCGTAGACGACGAACGTGTCGTGCATGAGATGCGGAAGCACGCAGGCGTAGTCGAAGAGCCGGTGCTTCTCGGCGAGCGCGGCGAGTGCGGTGAGGTTGGTGCGTTCGCGGAGGAACCAGCGGTGCGCGGCGGTCGGCGTGTCGAACTGCGTCGGGCGGATGTCCGGCTCCGGGTCGAGCCGCGGCGGCCGGTCGCGGTGCGGGTGTGCCATCCGGTGCGCGTTGTCTGCGGTGCTGCAGTAGTGCGAGAGCAAGCGACGCAACGGTTGCGGGTCGTCGTTCTGCGCGCTCAGCGTCTGCGCGTAACGGTGGAAGATCGAGACGATCCGGTACCGGTCCGTATCGCCGGGCTGGTCGATCAGGTGCAACGCGACCAGAGTCTCGAGCGCCCGCCGGGTTTCCGCGGCGGGACGTCCGGCCGCGGACAGCAAGGTGTCCACGTGGA
The DNA here is from genome assembly GCF_004522315.1 of Amycolatopsis sp. CFH S0740. NCBI lineage: Bacteria > Bacillati > Actinomycetota > Actinomycetes > Pseudonocardiales > Pseudonocardiaceae > Amycolatopsis > Amycolatopsis sp. CFH S0740. The sequence goes on from NZ_SDLS01000005.1 coordinate 192,183, forward strand.
TCTCCGCACCGGGATGGTGGCCGAAGAGCCGGAAAACAGCTTGGCTCGGCGGTTCGAGCGTGTGGTACGACGAGGAAAACGCCGTGCGCAGACTTTGGTCATCGCCGTCGTCGCCGATGCTCAGCAGCATCTCGGGATCGCGCAGTTGGTCGAGCATAGTGCTGAGGCTCAATCCCGGACGGCGAGCAGCGCTCTCGGCGATCAAGGTGAGCGCGAGCGGCAAGCCGTCGCAGAGGTGGGCGATTCGGCGGGCCGCGTCGGGTTCTCGTTCGCCTCGGCCGTTCAGGCGGCGGACGAACAGTTCCAGGGAATCGCGGTCGTCGAGGCGGTCGAGGCTGAGGGCGGCGAGTTCGTGTCGCCGGGTGAGGGCGCCGAGCCTGCGGCGGGAGGTGATGATCACCGAGCATTCGGACAGCACGTTCAGCAGCTGGTCGACGTGTCCGGAGTTCTCCGCGTCGTCGAGAATGACCAGGACGGACCGGTCGGTCAGCTGCTGGCGCAGGACCGCGGCGCGGGCCGTCGCGTCCACCACGTGGTCGACGGGGTAGCTGAGTTCCTGCAGGAGCCGGTCGACGATGTCGGTCGGTTCGAGGCGCGGTGCGGGGCCGAAGCCGTGCAGGTCGAGGTAGATCATCCCGCCGGGGAACCAGTCCGGGGCGCGGTGTGCCCAGTGGACGGCGAGGCTCGTCTTTCCGATTCCGGGCGGGCCGCTGAGCACGACGGCGGGCGAGCGGGTCGGCGAGCCGGGGCGGAGCCACTGGTCCAGCGTGTCCAGTGCGCGGGTGCGGCTGATGAACCCGCGGAGGTCGCGGGGGAGCGGATGGGACGGAGGCGCGGCCCGGCGCACCGGGGCGGCCGGCGGGTTTTCGTGGCGGTCGCGGAGCTCGTCGTGGAAGGCGCGCAGCATGGCCGTGGCGGTGTCGTCGGCGGCGTCGCGGAATCGCCGGTGCGCGTCGAGGTAGTGGGCCTGGGCCTGCTCGGACTGCCCGAGCGCGTAGTAGATCTGGAGCTGGAGCTTGACGAAAGCCAGGCGGCTGGCGTGTTCGGGGGCCAGATCCTGCATCCGTCCCGCGGCCTCGTCGGGACGGCCGAGCGTCAGCAATTGGCTCGTCAGGAATTCTCGCGCGGGAAGCAACATGGACTTTATTCGGTCCTCGCGCCAATTGTCCGCGCGTTCGGTGCGGAGCTCCGGCAGCGGTTCATCACGCCATAAGGAAAGAGCGGCTTCGGCTGATTCGTAAGCCGCTTCATGATCGCCGGAACTCGCCGCGGCGTGTGCTTTCCACATTGTTTTCCGAAAGACGGCGACATCCACCAGGCTCTCGTCGAGGTCGATCAGGTAACCGTCGCCGGACCGCGCGACCGTGGCGTGCACGTCCGCTTCTTCGAGGGCGGGACGCAGCCGGTGCACCGCCTTGTACAGGGCTTCTTGCGGGTTTCCGGGCAGGTCGTCGTCCCAGAGCCACGAGATGAGGGTGTCCTGGGAAAAACGCTGGCCCGGCCGGGTGAGCAGGATTCCGAGAATATTCCGGGTTTGCCGCTGGCCCCACTGCTCGCTCATCTTCCCGTGCATCCGCACCGCAGTCTGCCCGAGAATTCCGTAGGCGAAGTCCATTCGACGCCCCTCCCTCGTCGATTGCCTAGTTTCGCATTGATCCGCGGGATCGGCGACCGCTTTCGGGATAAGGATCAGCCGGGGAATTGTCTTGTCCGGTTTCGGTCCGCTTTGTGTCCAGCGGCGGGAAGTCCCCGGTCAGGACCGCGCCGCAGCCTCGGTTCGTCGGTTTCCGGACGGAGGGGATGAAGATGGCGCACGACGTGTGGGTACGCGGTCCGATCGGTCTCGACGCCGCGTCACGGGTGACGCGGCCGGGGTGCCGGACCGTGCTGGCGGTCGTTCCGACCGTGACGGCGGGGACGCGGCTGGTCGAACTGCTCTCGCTGCTCGAACGGGACCTGCGGGTGCAGGTGATGTTCACCGTGCCGCACAGCACCGACCGATGGGCCGGGGTCGAGGAGTACGTGCGGGCGCAGCACGGGCTCCTGCTGCCGTGGGAGCAGGCGGTGGCACATCGGTTCGATCTGGTGCTGGCGGCCAGTCACCGGAATCTCGACCAGGTGCGCGGACCGCTGATGCTGGTCGAGCACGGAATCGGGTCAGTCCGGCCACGCCGGTTCAGCCGCAAGGCGGGCGGGGCGACAGTCGAGACCACTGGACTGGACCGGGAGCTGATCACCTTTCGGGGGCGGGTGCTTCCGGCGGTCCTGGGCCTCGCCACCGAATCGGAGGTCGACGTTCTGCGGGAGCGGTGCCCGGAGGCAGTTCCCGCGGCGGTCGTGGCCGGTGACCTCTGCCTCGACGGGATGCGGGCGGGCATCGGCCGGCGGGAGCGATACCGCCAGGCGCTGGGCGTCGGCTCGCGACGGCTGGTGGTGCTGAGCTCGACCTGGTTCACTGACTCGGCGTTCGGCCGTGTCCCGCGGATGTACGAAGCGATCGTGAACGCACTGCCGAAAGACCGTTACGCGGTGGCGGCTGTGCTGCACCCGAACATCTGGGCGGTGCACGGACGGCGCCAGGTCACCGCCTGGCTGGACGGGTGCCGGGGCCTGCGCGTGCTCCCGCCCGAGCAAGGATGGCAGGCGACGATGATCGCGGCGGATTGGGTGATCGGCGACCACGGCTCGACCACGGGCTACGCGGCCGCCATGGGGAAGCCGGTGACGCTCGCCTCGCTGCCCGACGGACGCCCGCGCGCCGGAAGCGTCGCGGACATCGTGCGGGCGCGGACGAAGCTGCTGGCTGCGGACCAGCCGATCGAGGAGCAGGAAAAAGCCGCCGTCACCGCGGCTCCGCGGCTCGCTGCGGAGGTGCTCCCTGTCGTGAGCGCGAGGATCGACTGCTCAGCGGGGATTTTGCGGTCGGCGATGTATCAGTTGCTGAAGTTGCCCGAACCGGCCGCCCCGGCGTATCCGCCGTTGCCCGCGATGCCCCAGCCGCTGCCCGGGTGGGACGCGTGACCGCCGGCGTCGCGCGCGTCCGGCTCGCGCTGCCCGGGCGTCGCGCGATGCCGGTGCTGGTCGCGGACCTTGACCGGGCCGGGCCTCGGCAGGCAGCCAGCGCGGACGTTGTGGTCCGGGTCCGGTCCGGTGCCGCGACGAACTGCGAGGCTGACGAGCTGAGGGCGGCGTGGCCGGGAGCGATCGCCGCGGCGGTGTGCTGGCCGGGCGGGGCGGTGTGGTCAATGCGGCGGCTCGGCGGGATCCCCGCTGAGGCGGCGGGCCTCGTCGAGATGGCGCTGGGCGCTTGCCTCGTCGCCGTGACCGCGTTCGAGATCGGCGAGCGCGGTGAGGACCTCGGCCTGGAAATGCGGTGACTGGAGGCGCTTGACGCCTTCGAGTGCCTCCAGGAGTTCGGTGCGCGCCCGGCGGTAGTCGCCCCGCCGGGCATGGATCGCGGCCAGCGGGACGACCGCACGTGCGTGCTGGGCGGCGTCGTCCGCCGCCGCCATGATGGCGGCGGCTTCGGCGAGTTCCCGCATCGCTTCGTCTTCCCGCCCCAGTTTGATCAGCAGTTCGCCGCGACGGCGCCGGGCCATGCCGACGCCGCGCGGAAGCCCGATCTCGGCGTGTTTCTCCGCGCTGCGCTCGTACAGTGCCAGTGCGCCTTCGAGGTCGCCGCGGCCTCGGGCGTCCCTGGCTATCCGCGACAGCGCTGTGGCCTGCGTCGGACCGTGCTGCTCTCGGTCGCCGATCTCGAGTGCCGCGGTGTGGTGGGCGGAAGCTTTCCCGAACTGCCGAAGCCGGTCATAGACGTAGCCGACTTGACTGTGCAGCCGAGCCTCAGCCAGCGGCTGCCCGCATCGCCGAGCCGCCTCGATCCCCGCCGTGCACAATTCCAAAAACGGTTCGTAATCCCGGTAGTGCAGGAAGAATCCCCACGACGCTTCGGCGAGTTGCCACAGTTCCTCGTCCCACCCGTGTGCCGTGGCGGCTTTCGCGACGGCGTTGATGACCGGCCGGTCGCGGCGCCACCAGGTCACCGCCTGGTCGCGGTCGGCGAAAGATGCCGTCGCCGCAACGGTTTCGGCCGCGAAGGTCGGGCGGAACGGGTGGATGAGCGCGCTCGCGGTGACGGTTTGGTCCCGGTACCAGCGGATGTAGCGGCGGACGAGATAGTGCCGGTCGGCCTCGGCGTCCTGGCGTTCGGCGCGCACGCGGGCGTCGTGGCGGACGACGTCGTGCTGTGCCACGGTTTCGTCCTCCAACTCGTGGAGGAGGTTGGCTTCGATCAGCTCGTCGACGGCGTCGTCCAGGTGGGCGGGCGAGCTCTGCAGCGTGTCAGCGAGCGCATCGACGGCGTGGTGCGGGCCGGGCAGAATGCCGCAGGTTCGGTAGAGCCGGGCCGCCGAGTCGTCGAGCGCGGCGTACGAGGCGTCGAAAACCGTTGCCAGATCAGTAGAACCGCCTAGGCGTCGAGCACGTCCGCGGCGCGCTTCCTGGTGCGGGTTGCGTCTTGGCCGGACGCGCAGCCTCGCTCCGGTGATGGTGAGGGCCAGCGGGAGACCGGCGCACGCGGTCAGCAGGTTTTCCGCGTCCTCCTGGCTGATCTGCCGTTGCCCGGCCCGGCGGACGAGCACCTCGCGGGCCGGTCTGTCCGGAAGCGGGCTCAGCGGAAGGATTTCCGCGCCGTCCAGTGCGAGACTGGTCAGCTGCGACCGGCTGGTGACGAGCACGAACGCGTGCGCGCTGGACGGCAGCACGGCGCGGGCGTCGGCGCTGTGCACGACGTCGTCGAGCAGCACGGCGAACCGGCGATCCGCGGTCACCGCACGGAATTCGGCGGCCCGCTGGGCGAGCGAGGCCGGGATGTCGTCGGCGGGAATGCCCAGCGCGACAAGGAAACCGTGCAGTACGCCGCTCGCGGATTCCGCGGTTTCGTTGCCCTCGGAGGAAAATCGCGCGCAGAGGATGCCGTCGGGGAACTGGGCGCGGTGGGTGTGCAGCCAGTGCAGGGCGAGCGCCGTTTTGCCGATCCCGCCGACTCCGGTGAGCACGACGACGGACGGGGCGGGGTCGGAGCGGAGCCGGATTTCGTCCAGCCGGTCCAGTTCCGCGTTGCGGCCGAGCAGCACGGACGGCGCGGGCGGGAGCTGGACCGGCGCCCGCACCGGTCTGTCGGACGTCACCGCCCCTGGCCGCGCTTCAGTCATTCCGCACCCCCCATTATTCCTCCTTACCCGGTCCGGATGGCGAATGAAATGAAAAGCGTCAGGAATCACCCACCCCCTGGGGGAAGGATCAGTGACGGGGGGTATCGGGCTTGCGCCGATCGAGAGCGTTCTGGCCGCCATGCGGGCGGATCGTCACCTTTTCCCGCAGCAGCAAGCGACGGATCGTGCCATAGGACGCCTGATGCGCGTCCGCGATGCTCTGGATGGTCGAGCCGGATTCGTATTCCCGGACTATCCTCGGCACGTCGAGTTCGCGGCGCACGCCCTGGCGGATTTCCGGCAGCACCGCGCCTTCCTGCCGCAGCAGCCGTCCGGTCCAGCTCAGGGACAGGCCGTGCTCCCTGGCGATCTCGGTGATCGACGCGCCGGCCCGCCAGGATTCGAGCATCCGGCGATTCCGCTCGATCCGATTCGTGCGTGCCTCGTCCGGCGTGTCCATGCAGGCGCTCCCGCTGCTTGGCCCGAAGGTGATCGACCCTCCATTATCAGCGTCGCGGAGCGGGAATGTGAACCTACGAACGGGGTGCATGCGCGGCAGGGTGTTTGTCCGCAATTGGCGACACCAAGCGAGCGAGCTGAATTGAATATTCAGCAAATGGAGCAGGCCGCTCCGGAAAGCGCAGCGCTTCCCCGGAAGCGGGGTAGAATCCGCCGCGTCAGTGCGGCACCCACAGCGTGACGCGGGTCCCGTTGCCCGGCGTCGATTCCACCCGTCCGGTGCCTCCGACCTCCGCCAGCCGGGCTTCGATCGACTGCTGGATGCCGAACCCCGGACCCCGTTCGCGCACGTCGAAGCCGCGGCCCTGATCCCGTGCGACCACCGCGGTCCCGCCGTCGCGTTCCTCCACCCGGAGTACGACGCGGCTCGTCCCGGCATGTTTCACGGTGTTGCGCAGGGCCTCCCGCACCGCTTCGCACATCGCGGTGCGCCGGTCAGCGGAAAGGCGGTCGTCGTCGGCGAAGTCGGCGGCTACGAGCTGGGTGCGCAGGCCTTCGCGGGCCATCTCGGCGGCGACGTCGGCCAGTTCGACCACGAAGCTGCGCCCCTTGCGCGGTTCGATCGGCTCGGTGATGCTCCGGCGGAGTTCGGCCGCCTCGGCGTGCGCGACCGAGCGCAGCTGGGCCAGCCGTTCGGCGGCGTGGTCGGCGTCGTCGGACGGGGCGATGGCGAGCGCTTCCAGGGTCTGCAGCACGCTGTCGTGCAGCAGCCGCTGGGTGCGCCTGCGTTCGGCCTCCTGACCGCGGCGCAGGCCGATGTCCAGGGCGAACCTGGTGCCGACGCCCAGCAGCACCAGGATCCCGCACGCCACCACGATCGACACCGCCAGCGCGACCAGGCAGCCGATCGACCGGCTGAGCGCGAGCGGATCGTCCAGCCGCAGCCCGCCCGCCACGGTCAGCAGGACGCGTACCGGCACCGCCGCGGCGAGCAGCAGCACGGCGGCGGGCAGCCCGGACGTCCCGGCCCACATCGCGACCGAGCCGACCAGCCACGTCCAGGTGACATCGATCGCGAACGGCTGCACCGCGTCCGGGGCCAGCACCGCGATCAGCAGGTTCAGCGCCAGCCCCGCGGCGAGGTCGACGGTGAGCACCCGCCGCGTGCGCCGCGCGGGCAGGCCGCCGGAGCGCAACAGCCACCACAGGAACCCCGCGTTCGCGGCGACGCCCAGCGCGGCCGCGGGCAGCACCGGGAACAACCCGGTGCTGCCGTTGGCCGCGGCGAAGCCGATGAACACCTTCACGAACGCGGCGATCCGGTAGGCGACCGGGACGACGACCCAGTACCGCGCGGCGCGCGCCAGCGTCGCGTCACCGACCTCGGCGAGGTCCCCGCCTGCGTCCGGCCGCTCCGGCGGGCTGCCGCGGTGCAGCAGCGTCCGCACGAATTCCCGCCGCGGTACGGCAAAACCCGGTACGGGCATCGTCCCTCCCCGTGTCTTCGGCGAGGATATTCGATTGGTGTAGTCCAGCGTGGAAACGCCGGGTCACGCTCTGGACATGGTCAGCCGCCACAGGATCGTGCGTTCCCGGGAACGTGCCGCGTGCAGCGGATCGGCACTGTCCGTGGCGCGTCGGTGCCTTGGCGTGGTTTCGCGGCGTCCCACGACCTTGAGGCCAGCGGCGGAGATCCGGTCGAGCAGTTCGGCACGCGTCCGCAGACCGAGGTGTTCGGCGAGGTCCGACAGGATCAGCCAGCCTTCGCCACGCGGCGTCAGATGCTCGGGCAGGCCGTCGAGAAACCGGTGCAGCATGGCGGACGAGGCGTCGTAGATCCCGAGTTCCAGCGCCGAGGCCGGGTTTCCGGGCAGCCAGGGCGGATTGCAGACGACCAGGTCAGCGCGCCGGTCGGAGGGCCACAGGTCGGTTTCGAGGACCTGGACCCGATCGGACAGGCCGAGCCGGCGCAGGTTGTCCCGCGCGCAGCGCACGGCGCGGGGGTTGAGGTCGGTCGCGACCACTTCGGCGGCGCCCCGCCGGGCGAGGATGGCGGCGAGCACGCCGGTACCGGTGCCGAGATCGAAGACGACCGGAGACCCCTTGCCCGGCAACGGTTCCTGCGCGACGAGGTCGAGGTATTCGCTCCGTGTCGGCGCGAACACGCTGTACGACGGATACAACCGCGCGCCTAATGCGTTGATATGGATGCCTTTCTGGTGCCATTGATAAGCGCTCAGGGCGCCGAGCAGTTCACGCAACGAAAGCAGCGTGCCCGGTAAACCGCCGAACGCGTGCTCGCAGGCGGCTTGGATGGCGGGGGCCCGACGGAGCTGAAGCGAATGGTCGGTTTCCACGGAGACCAGGACTTTTCCGAGCAGCGCTGCGCGTTCTGCCCGAGCGGCGCGCACCTCGGCGAAAGATCCCGCGCGCTGCGGGAGCCGCCGGTCCATGGCGCGCACGAGCTGTCGTGCGTTGGGGAAATCGCCGCGCCACAACATTCCGGTGCCAGCGCGCGCGAAACGCAGCGCGGCGGAAGCAGTCAGCCGGTCATCGACGACGACAATGCGGCCCGGCGGCGGAGTTCCGTTTCCGGAATGCCAACGGGCGGTGCGGGTGGTTTCGTTTTCGGTCCACGTGACGGTGGACATGAATGCTCCCGGGAAGGGTCGAAGGGCCAGTCAGCCGTCGACGCTTCGCAGAGAGCAGGCGAGGATTCCCGCCGGTCAAGACAGCGGCGAACCCGCGTGCTCCCGCGAAACGCGGGAGCGGCGGTCGCCGAGAACCATGCCCATCAGCACGGCACATCACTTCCTTCGAAAACTCAGTGGTGCGTAACGGAATGGTGCGTGGTGCCGGTGCTGTGGCCCTTTGTCGCGATCAAGTAGACGATCACCGCGATCACGATCAGCGCGAGCACCGCCGCGATGGCGATCTTCACCTTGCTCCACGGACGCTGGCCGTGGATCTCGCCGGTGCGGCCGTTGACGAGGATCTGCCAGTTCTTCCCGGCGTACACATAGGTCGCGACCCACACCGGCAGCAGCATCAGCTTGAAGGTGACGTTGTTGTGCTGCGTGTCGACCGAGTTCAGCCGCTGCGTGTCGCCGCCGATGTCGTACTTGCAGTCGTCGGCGATGATCGGGGCCATCCGGTTCTTCGCCTCTTCGAAGCCGTTCTCCGGTTCGACGTCGTACCGCAGCGCGAAGTGCCCGGAAAGGAACTGCGGCTGGTACGGCGCGGAATCGAGCAGCGGCCACGGCGCGAGCTTGTCCAGCTCCGGCAGCGGCAGCTGGGTGCTCGCCGGCACCAGGACGTCGTCGAAGTTCCGCGCGACCTGCCCACGCGCCGGGTACCAGCGGGTATGTCGCACCTGACGCGTCTTGCGCTCGCCGTTGTCGTAGTAGGTCTCGGTGACGTAGTAGTACTCGCCGCGCGCGCCGGTGTACACGGACACGGTCTGCGAGTCATACGTCCAGTGCGGGATGTACGTGCTCTTCGTGGACTCCGCAGTGGTGACCTTCTTCAGCGCGGTCGGCGCGAACCAGCGCGAAGACGTCCACTTCTTCAGATGCGTGCTCACCGCGGGCCGGTCGAACGCGAACGGCAGCACGCCTTCGGGCACCAGCTGCCCGGACGCGCCCGGGTCGATCACCAGTGGCGCGCCGCAGAACTGGCACATGCTGGCGGTCTCGTTGGTTTCCGTCCTCGCCGCGCATCGCTGGCACACGAAGACGTACTTGCCGATCGACCCCACCGGCTTGCGCGCGAGGTTCGCCAGCTCGGCGAACGGGATCTCGCGGATCTGCCGCTCCCCGGCGGCGATCTCCTGCCGGAACCCGCAGTACGGGCACTGCATCGCGGTCGTGCCCGGCGCGAACTCCAGCCGCGCGCCGCAACCGCCGCACGGATAGGTCGTGTTGGCCACGCCTTCCTGCTGGAAGCGCGGGTCAGTCATGGGTCCCCCAGAAGGTCGGCGCGGCTCAGGACGGCGGCAGCGGCGGCGGGGCCGCGCCGAACAGCGCCGACACCTCCGGCACCTGCGCGGCCGGGGTCCACTGCGCCATGCCTGCCTTCCACACCAGGGTGTCCCGGGCGAGCGTGCCCGAGGAGATCTGCTGGCCGAGGCCCGCGCGGTCGAACGGGCCGAGCTGCTGGCCGTTCGCGCCGACGAACCACTGCTCGCTCTGCGGCAGCGGCGGCGGCATCTGCGGCGGGGCCTGCTGCTGGTACTGCTGCTGCGGGGCCTGCTGGTACTGCGGCTGCTGGTACTGCTGCGGGGCGGGCTGCTGCTGCGGTCCGGCCGCGCGCTGGCCGAGCGCCATGCCGAGGCCGATGCCCAGCCCCTCGCCCGCGCCGCCCTGGTTGTTCGCCGCCGCCTCGATCGCGTTCGCGGACTGGAACTTCGTGTACTGGTCGAGGTCGCCGACGACGCCCATCTGGGTCCGCTTGTCCATCGCGGCCTCGACCTCGGGCGGGACCGAGATGTTCTCGATCATGAACTTCGAGATCTCGATGCCGACCTCGCGCAGTTCGAGGTTCAGCGCGTTCGCGATCTTGCCCGCGATCTGGTCCTGCTGGGTGACCAGGTCGAGCATCGGCACCTGCGCCGCGGCGATCGCGGGCCCGAGCTTGCTGATGACCATGCTGCGCAGGTAGTCCGACACCTCTTCGGTGCGGAACTGCGGGTCGGTGCCCGCCAGTTCCTTCAGCAGCGCGACCGGCTCGACCACGCGGACCGCGTAGCCGCCGAACGCGCGCAGCCGGACCATGCCGAACTCCGCGTCGCGCAGGATGACCGGGTTCTGCGTGCCCCATTTGAGGTCGGTGAACTGCCGGGTGTTGACGAAGTACACCTCGGCCTTGAACGGCGAGTTGAAGCCGTACTTCCAGCCCTTGAGGGTGGACATGATCGGCATGTTCTGCGTCTGCAGCGTGTACATGCCCGGCGGATAGGCGTCGGCGACCTGGCCCTCGTTGACGAACACCGCGGCCTGCGATTCGCGCACGGTGAGCTTGGCGCCCATCTTGATCTCGTTGTCGTAGCGCGGGAAGCGCCACACGATGGTGTCCCGGCTGTCGTCGGTCCACTCGATGATGTCGATGAACTCGCCGCGGATCTTGTCGAAGATGCCCACGTCTGACCCCTCGTCGCGTTGCCTCGTGCCCGCGGGCCACAGTACCGTGCCCGCCCCGCCGCGGATCACTCCGGCGCGGCGGCCTCCTGCCAAAAGTCCTGCTTTTGGCACTTCAAGGCGCTGGCCAGGGCGTTGCTGCAGAATTAGCCGTCTGACCTGCGGTTTTAGTCCGGTTAGGTCTGGTCGGGTCCGGGCTGATCCGTACCTGTGACGGCGTGGGAGTCGCGGGTCGCCCGGTCACTGCGAGGGCTCAAGATGAGGACTTCTTCCCTTTGCGGAGCGACAGTGCGGCCCACCCGCGGCTGGTCGCCGTTCGTCATTCCGCCGCCTCCGTAGGTGGGTTGTCCGGTTGATCCAATGGGCCATTCGGCGCCGTGTGGTCGGTATGGGCGGAGGAACGGTTTTCGATCTGCGGCGCACGGGGAGCGCTCAGCGGCTCGTGAGAAGCGGTGAGCGCGGGTTTCGCGGGGGTTGCGGTGGCCGGTGCTGTGGGCAGTATCGGCGCTGGCCTTGGCGGCTGCGGCGGTGTTGAGGCTGCGGGAACGGCGCGAGCAAACCCTGGTCGCGCTGGGGCTCGCGCGGCGACGGTCGCGGGCGGGGCGGTCATGTTGGGGGTCTCGGTGGCTGAGGAGAAACGGCAGGAACAAGCCGTCTTGGACCAGCAGCATCAGACCTTGGTGGCGCGGATTCTGCCCCGCGCGCCGGGCAGCATGGTGAACTTCTTGGTTGAGAAAATCGCCTATCCGACGCCGGACGCGGTTTCCTCGGCGTGCTTCGTTTGGTGGACGCGTGCCGTCTGACGTTCGACGCGCTGACCGACGACACCCCACACGCCGAGGCCGGTTCCCAGTTCGGGCGCTTGACCCTGCAACAACAGGGCGAAGCGTCGCGGATCGTGGCCTGTCAGCCGTGCCGGTAACGCGGATGCAGGCCGTCCTTGAGCGCGTCGCTCAGACCCAGCGTGGTCAGTTTGGTGGCGACCGCGGGGGCAGCACCAGTCCGGACTTGGTGGCTGCGGCGGCTTTGCTGAGCAGGGCCCAGGCGGATTCCATGCTGAAGTAGCTGACCTTGGTGAGATCGACAACGACGGTCGCGGACGCACGCGCGAGGGCTTCGTCCAGCGCCGAGGACAACGCAGCGGGGTCCGTTCTTCGTCGTGGGTTCGGACGGTGACGGTTTCCTGGTCGGGCGTGCTGAGTTTGATCGCGCCGTCGTCTGCGGGCTGCGGCGCTGGCTGTTCTGTCCGGTGATGGTCGACGTTCTGCGCGCCCCGCCGTTTCGGCAGGCGTTAGCGTGGAGAAATGGGCCGCCCGAGCGATACCGGCGACGGCGCGGAAATCGAGTGCGGCGCGCCGTATCCGGCCGATATGCGAGAGAAGGCGGTGTGGCTCCGGCAGACGATGGGCCAGGCGGCTGACGTGCTGGCCGCGCAGGGACTCGCGCATGACGAGATGCTGGCGGCTGGTGGTCCGGCCAATTCCCGTGCGTGGGTCGAGTACGAGGCCATGACGCGCCGTCACGCCGAGTTGCTGCTTAGGGACCCGTCTCCAGAGTGACGCACGCCCTTTTTCGGTGAACCGGTCACCCCTGCGTGACGGGTCCACTACGGTGATTCTAGGCAAGTTGCCCATGGATCGGAGAACTGTCCTTGGGCGGGCGCAGGTCATACGAGGGGTGGGCGCAGTGTCGCAACCTGGACAGCAACCGGGGTGGCTCGACGGGCTGTACTTCAACATCGGCGATGCGTTCAGCGCTGGGGACGCGGCCGGTGCCGCGATGGGCGGTGCGCCCAGCGGCCAGGGATTCACGATGAGCCGCGACGACGCAGCGGCGATGCTCACGCTGGCCAAGACCGTCCGAGAACACTTCCGCGACATGCGCCCTGAGGCGAATGAGCTGACCCGGCTGACGTCTCCGGCGGACGAGCCGACCAGCAACGGCTACACCAAACTCCTGGTCAACGAGGGCGAACCGAAGGGCGCGTTCGTCACGGGCAGGGACCAGGTCGACCAGGAGTTCGCCTATGCCGACGAGCTGGTGAAGCGGCTGGAGAAGGCGCTCGGGATCACCGAGTCGTCGGATGAGCAGGCAGCGACCGACGTCAAGAACGCAGGTAAGCAGGAAGGGGGGTTCGCGTGAGGACTGGCCGAACGCTCATGTCTGTACTGGGCGCGGCTGCGGTTGTGTCGGTTGCTGCCGGATGCTCTGGTGGTCCGGCGGCTGCTCCGGCGACTACCGCGTCGACGTCCTCGTCCGCGGCTGATGTGGCGTTGCCGCACAGCGGTGCGCCGAAGGTCGAGCATCCGCTGCCCGCGTCGGTGCTGTCCGGGCAGCCCTGCCAGGAGGCGCTGACCTCTGACCAGCTCAGCCAGATCTTCGGCACGGTGCCGCAAGGCAAACCGGACACCCTTGGCGGAATTGGTCCCGAGTGCAAATGGAACAACCTCGACTCGGGTGCAGGGCTGTCGGTTTTCTACGTGACGCAGCCGCACGACGGGCTCAGCGGCCTGTACCAGAACACGAAACCACAGGCCAAGGTCTGGCGGGAGCTGTCGCCCATTCAAGGGTTTCCGGCTGTCGCGAATTCGACGTTCAGCTCGGGCACTCAAACTGGCTTCTGCCAGGTGAGTGTGGGCATCTCGGACGAGTTGACGGTCGATGCTTCACTGACTCCCAGCGATGCCAAGAGGGCCAGCGGGGCTGATCCGTGTGAGTTGTCGGCGCGCGTGGCGGACATGGTGGTCTCGAACCTGAAGCGCAAGGCGGGTGCGTGATGGGGTTTTTCGAGATGCTTGGTGACGCGGCGAAAGCCGTGGGCGGGGCGATCGAAGACGCCGCGGACTGGGTCGGGGATCGGGCCAGCGACGTGGGCCATTGGTTCGGCGATCTCTACCACGGGAACCTTGGTGACCAAGCCGTTCCGGCGCCGGAGCTGGTGGCGAAGATCCTGGCCAGCCAGGGCGCCCAGAGCTGGCATCAGGGCGCGCAGCAGGCCACGGGCCTGGCGGGCAAGCATGACCAGGCCGGTGCCTGGGTGCAGCAGTTGAGCGCGGGCCTGGAGTCTGCGTGGACCGGGGGCGGTGCGGACGCCGCGCAGGCGCGGATCAAACCGTTCGCCGACGCCACCACGGCCGCCGCGCAGACCTACACCAGCAATGGGCAGAACCTGACCGATCTCGCGCACGGGTTCGACTCCATGAAGCAGAGCCTGCAGCCGATGCCGGGTGCTCCGCCGCACAAGAACCTCTGGGACGAGGCGACCTGGTGGAACACCGACACCGAGGACCAGATCAACCAGTACAACAAGACGGCTCAGGACAACCTCGACAAGTACCACGGCTACACCCAGCATGCCCAGACCAGCGGGCAAGGGCTCAAGACCGACTACGGCCAGCTGAGCGGGTTCGACGGCGACGTGACCGTATCCGAGCCCGACAAACACAAGACGGGCGGTCCGGACGACGGGCACGGACCCGACAACCGCTCCCGATCAGGGTTCGGGCCGTCGCGCACGGGCGGGCCTTCGGAGACCGGCGGGCCGTCGGAGACCGGCGGGCCGTCGAGCACGTTCACCCCGAGCTACCCCGGCAGCACACCTCCTCCATCAGGTTCGGGCAGCCACCTGCCGACCTACCAGCCGCCGAGCCATCCGGTGGGGACTGGGCCGGGCGACGGCACGACGGCAGCAGGGTGGACGCCGCCGGACGCCACTCGGACCACCGGCCCGGGCTCGGGCTGGGTTCCCTCGCCCTCGATCCCAGGCGGCGGCACCGGCGGCGGGAGCTCGTGGACGCCGGGGCTGGCTGGCGGATTCGGTCCGACCGGCGGATTCTCCGGGAGCGGTGGAGCCTCCGAGACCGGCGGTTCCGGTGGTCGAGGGGGAAGCGCCGCAGGTCGGCTGGGCGCCGGATCAGGTACCGGTGGTGCGGCCGAGGGCGCGGCGGGGAGAACCTCATCCGCAGCCGGCGCCGGGATTCGGGGCGCGGCCGGGGCCAAAGGATCGGCCGGAATGGGCGGCATGGGTGCCGGGGGCGGCAAGGGCAAGGGCGAAGAGGACAAGGAGCACCAGCGCAAGTACGGGCTGGAAGACGATTCCGCGTTCGACATCACCGACGACGAGGACGGCCGGTTGCGTGACTTCCGCACCGGACTCCCGCCGACTCCTCCGACCATTGGCGGCTGAAACACGCCGATGACGATCCTCGACAAGCCGGTGCGCATCCCGCGGTCGGCGTTCTTCGTTGCCTGGAGCCACCTCAGCGGGGGCACGCTCCCCGCCGTGATCGATCCGGACACCACCTACACGCCCGCGGACTTCGCCCGCGAGCTGGAGCAGCGCACGCTATCCCGGTTCGAGGCATTACGGCTGGCCACACCGGACGGACGCCTGACTCCGTCGTTCCGGGCCACGCTGGAACTGCTCGCCGCACCAGAGAAGGAGTTGTACGCCTGGACCGCGTTCGTCCACCGTCCCGACGACAACGGCGCGGTTTTCGTCGCTTCCTCAGGCGATAGCGCCGTCCGGCTGATTACTGACCATCGCTCCATCCAGCTCGACCCGATCCCGGTGCGCGAACTGGCGACGAGCCTGGTCGGCACCCTGCCCGACTACGCGCCGGCCAGGATCAGTCGACTGCGGGTGCCGATGTCCTACCTCGACGGCAGCAACGCTGACCCGCTTTCGGAAGACTCTGGTCAAGCCGACCAGATCCGCCACCTGACCCGAGCCGAACGCGCAGGCGTGCACAAGCTCTACGCCGCCATTCAGCGGGGCGCCAACCGTATCCGCAGCACCCCGCTCACCGTCTACGACCTCACCCGAAACGGCCGCATCCTCGCCTTCACCAGCACCGGCAACAACGGCAGCGAAGAAGCGACCATGTGCCCCGGCAGTCACCGGAACCTGGTGGACGCGCTCAACCTCACCCTCAACGCCCTCGGCTGACCGCACCGGCACGTCTCCTGGCGCGAACCCGGTTGCTCCAAGCCGGTCACGCCGAATTCTGCGGCTAAGTTCGAAAGGCACCGTTGAACCGAAGAAGGGCACAGTATCGCGTCGCTATTAAAGAGAGCCATCACTACGATGTTCCCGACATTGTAGCGAAACCGATTGAGGCGGGCAGTGCGGAATACCTTGCAGGGCTGACTTTCGAAACTCGGCCGGAGTAGTTGGCTATCAATGTAAGCCGGACCGGACCTTATCGCGGATCGAATTACCGGGCTGCTCACCTTCGCTGCTGTCGGCTTCGACGAGAGGGCGAGCAGCCTCTGCAGCGACAAACTGCTTTCAGTGCGGATGGTGGAATCAATCGCGCCATCCACCGGCGCTTGCGCCCTGTCGTAATCATTCGCGCGAATGCGCAGCGCAGTCGGGTCCGTCGAGGCTAGATAGCTGGAGCGTCGCGATGCTAGAGTCATGGGTAAGTCGATACCGTTGTTTAAAGCCGCTCTGTGCATGGGTGTGCGAAATCAAAATCCGTAAATGCACGTTCGAGTGTGCGCATGGCCTCCGCTTCATTTCCCAGGCGGCTTAACTCTTCGGCCTCTCGGCCCGCGACCACGCCCGTGTGGCAGGTGCGATAGTGCCCGGTACGTAGCTCTCGGCCTGTTGAAGCAGGAGGATAGCTGGAGTTGGCTTGACCTACGAGGAACGCCAGGACGGTATGCACGCGCTCCGGCATCTGATCGCTTCGGCGATGTTGGCCCGGGGAGCGAGCATCAAGGAGTTAGCGGCCTGCCTCGGCCACCACGACGAAGGGTCACGCTCAAGACCTACACGCACTTGATGGCGTCGAGCCACGACCGGGCACGAGCAGCCGTGAACGACCTGTTCAACCGTCGTCCTGACGCGGAAGAACCTCCGCTGGCAGCCTGACGGCCTGCGCTGCACAGAGCCGTCAATTTAGGGGCTGTTATGCAGGTCAGAGGCTATTTGCCAGCCAAAAGTCCTGCATGTGCGGTATGCCACCGGGCCCGTCCACCCCGCGTTGGGTGAGCAGGATCGCCACCGAACTCTTCGACGGCGTCAGGTAAGCGCTGGTTCCGGTGCCGCCGACCCAGCCGTAGCGGCCCGGGACCTGCCACGGCCGCGTCGGCGCGACGTCGACCGCGCCTCCGAAGCCCCAGCCCTGGCCTTCGAGGAAGACCGGGTTGGCTGCGATCTGTTCCGCGGTCAGCTGGTTGGCCGTCATCTGCCGGACGGATTCCTTCGACAGCAGTCCTTCCCCGTCGGAAAGGAGCATCCGGGCAAAGCGGTGCCAATCGTCCGCGGTCCCGGCCAGTCCGCCGGAGCCGGCCGGGAACGGCGGCACCTCGCGCCACTGGCCGTCCGGCGCGTCGGCCAGTTCGAGTCCGTTCTCTCCCGAGCGGTAGTAGCTGGCGAACCGGTCCCGTTTGGCGGCGGGGACCTCGAACGCGGTGTCGGCCATGCCGAGCGGCTCGAACATCCGCTCGGCGAGGAAGTCCGGCAGCGACTGGCCGGACGCGCGGGCGATCAGGATGCCTTGCAGGTCGGCGCAGGTGTCGTACAGCCAGGCCGCGCCGGGCTGGTGCAGCAGCGGGATGCGGGCCAGCCGGGCGAGCCACTCGTCGGGTTCCGGGCGCAGCCGGACCTCGCGGCCGTCGGTCTGCACCGTGCGCAGCTCCTGGACCTGCGGGAGCGAGAAGTCCGACGGGAAGCCATAACCGGCGCGGAAGGTCAGCAGGTCGCGGACGGTGATCTGCCGTTCGGCGGGCACGACGTCGTCGACCGGGCTTCGCGGCGTCCGCACGACCATGGGGGCGGCCAGTTCGGGCAGCCATTCGGCGATCGGGGTGTCCAGGCCGAACCGGCCGTCCTCGACCAGCATCAGCACGGCTGCCGCGGTGATCGGCTTGGTGATGGAGGCGAACCGGAAGATGGAGTCGCGGGTCATCGGCGCGGTGCGCTCGACGTCGAGGTGTCCCATCGCGATGACCTGCACGTCGTCGCCGCGCGCGACGAGGGCTACCGCGCCGGGGATGAACCCGGACTCGACGTGGCGGCGCAGGGCTTCGTGCATCATCGGTCGTTCCCTTCGCGGGCGGATATTCCGCGGGGTGGTCGGTGCCCGGGCCTTCCGGCGCGGATCACTCTAACGGCGCGGCGCGGTGGTCGGGTCCGATGCGGAGGACGTGCCCGGTCCAGTTTTCGCGCAGCCGCCGGTCGTGCGTGGCGGCGACGATCGCGCCCGGGCTGGTGCCGAGGGCGTCCTCCAGTTCGTCGCACAGCGTGGGGGACAGGTGGTTGGTCGGCTCGTCGAGCAGCAGCAGGTGCGGCGGGTCGGCGATGAGCAGCGCGAGCGCGAGGCGGCGGCGCTGCCCGACGGACAGCTCCCCGACCGGGCGGGAAGCTTCGCGATGGGTCAGCAGTCCCAACGAGTTCAGCGGGACTTCCGCGACGCGTTCGGGACCTAGCTTCGCGAGGTACGTGGCGCGGGCGGTCCGTTGTGGTCGGACGAAAGTGGTGTCCTGGCTGAGGATTCCGGTGGTCGTGCCAGGTTCGCGGGTGACGCCTTGTGCGTCGAGTTCTCCGGCGAGGAGCAGAAGCAGCGTTGACTTTCCCGCGCCGTTCGGGCCGGTGACCAGCAGCCGGGTGTCCGGCCGGATCTCCAGGCGGGATACGGAAAGCCTCTCCGGCAGGTGCACATTGTCCAGTGTGGCAAGGGTTTCTTGCGGATTCTCGACCGCCAGCGCGCGCGGGCGGAACCGGAGCGGCGGCGGTGGGGCGGGAAGCTGGGCGCGTTCCCGCTCGTCCAGTCTTCGCGTGGTGGCCCGGACCCGGCGCGAGATCTGGTTCTGCACCCGGCCGGACCGGCGGCCGAGGCCCATTTTCTCGTTGTCCGGCGCGAGCCGGCCCGGCGCGACCCGATGCGCGGTGACCCCGAGCGCGTCGCGCAGTTCCTCCAGTTCTTCCTGCTTCTCGAGGTACTGCCGTTCCCAGCGCTCGCGTTCGGCGCGTTTCCAGCCGAGGTACTCGGTGTAGGTGCCGCCGTGGCGCACCGGGCCGTCCGGAGCCGGGTCGAGGTCGAGGATGTCGGTGCACACCGCGTCGAGGAACGCCCGGTCGTGACTGGCGAACACCACCGTGCCGGGCAGTTCCCGCAGCTGGGCCTCGAGAAACGCGGCGGCTTCGGCGTCGAGGTGGTTGGTCGGTTCGTCGAGCAGCACCGCCGACGGACGGCGCACCAGCAGGTCCGCCAGCGCGAGCCGGCCGCGCTGACCACCGGAAAGCGAGCCGAGCGTGCGCTGTCGGTCGATGTCGGCGAGCCCGAGCCCGGTGAGCACGACCTCCGCGCGCCGGTCCGCGTCCCACGCCTCGTGTTGCTGTGCCAGGTCGAGCAATTCGGCGTACTCGGCCAGGAGCGCGGCGTCTTCGGGTTCCTCGGCGAGCCGCGCCGCGACCCGGTCGAGTCCGGCCAGCACTTCGCGGGCCGCGGCGAGGGCCTGCTCGAGGACGTCCGCGACCGTCTCGTCCGGATCGAACGGCATTTCCTGGTGCAGGAAGCCAAGGTCCGGCGGTCGCTCGACCTCGCCGCGATCCGGCGCGTCCACGCCCGCTAGCACCCTCAACAGCGTCGATTTCCCGGTGCCGTTCTCGCCGATCACCCCGATCCGGCGGCCGGGGGCGGCGGTGACCGACACTCCGTCGAGCACGCGCCGTTCCCCGAGCACCCGCACGATCTCGTGCGCGCGCAGGGCGGTCATCCCGTGATCCCGGCCGTTTCCCGGAGCTGCCCGTCGTCCAGCCGCAGCCAGCGGCCGACGCCGATCTCGGCCAGGAACCGCTCGTCGTGGCTGACCACCACGAACGCGCCCTGGTAGGCGTTGAGCGCGCTCTCCAGCTGGCCGGCGCTGACCAGGTCGAGGTTGTTCGTCGGCTCGTCGAGCAGCAGCAGCTGCGGGGCGGGCTCGGCGAAGAGGACGCACGCGAGCGTCGCGCGCAGCCGTTCCCCGCCGGACAGCACCCCGACCGGCAGATGCGCCCGCGCACCGCGGAACAGGAAGCGCGCCAACAGATTCATCCGGTCCGCGGGCAGCATTTCCGGTGCGGCGGCAGCGAGATTCTCCGCGACCGTGCGTTCGGAATCCAGCAAATCGAGCCGCTGCGACAGATACGCGATGCGCCCGTCCACCCGGCTGATCTCGCCCGCGTCCGGGGTGAGCTCGCCCTGCATCAGGCGCAGCAACGTCGACTTGCCCACGCCGTTCGGTCCGGTCAGCGCGATCCTTTCCGGACCGCGGACGGACAGATCCGCACCGTCGCCCGCGAACAGCCCGCGCACGCGAAGATGTTTGCCGTCGAACAACGTCCGCCCGGCCGGAACCGCCGTTTTGGGCAGCTCCAGACTGATCTTCTGCTCTTCTCGCAACGACCGTTCAGCCTGGTCGAGCTTGGCTTTCGCCGCGCTGACCCGCGCCGCGTGCGTACCGTCCGCCTTCGCCGCGGACTCCTGCGCGTTGCGCTTCATCGTGCCCGCGAAAATCTTCGGCAGACCAGCGCTGGACAGATTGCGCTTCGCGTTGCTGGCCCGTTTGTCCGCGCGCTCCCTGGCTTGCTGCATTTCGCGTTTCTCGCGTTTGACCTCTTGCTCGGCGTTGCGGATATTCTTTTCCGCGACCTCGCGTTCGGCCTGCACGGCCTGTTCGTATTCGGTGAAATTGCCGCCGTAGAACCGGATTTCGTCCGCGCCGAGCTCGGCGATCCGGTCCATCCGGTCGAGCAGCGCACGGTCGTGGCTGACCACGAGCAGACAGCCGGACCAGTCGGAAAGCACGTCGTAGAGCTGCTGGCGGGCGGTGTGGTCGAGGTTGTTGGTGGGTTCGTCGAGCAGCAGGACGTCCGGGCTGCGCAGCAGTTGGGCGGCGAGGCCGAGCGAAACGACCTGTCCGCCGCTCAGCGTGCCGAGCAGCCGGTCGAGCGCGAGATCGCCCAGCCCGAGCCGGTCCAGCTGCGCGCGGGTGCGGTCCTCGATGTCCCAGTCCGCGCCGATGGCGGTGAAGTGCTCCTCGGCCGCGTCGCCGCCCTCGACGGCCGTGATGGCTTTCAGGATCGCGTCGATGCCCAGCACCTCCGCGACCGTGCGGTCGGCGGTGAGCGGCAGGTCCTGCGGGAGATACCCGAGCACCCCGTCGACGGTGACACTGCCCGCGGCCGGCTTGAGCTGCCCGGCGATGAGCTTCAGGAGAGTGGACTTCCCGGCCCCGTTGGGCGCGACGAGCCCCGTGCGGCCCGCCGGGAACGTGGCGGAGAGCTGGTCGAAGACGAGAGTGTCGTCGGGCCAGGAGAAGGAGATCCCGGACAGGACGATACGAAGATCGGACATGGTGCGGCCTCGCGGTGGATCGGCAGGGAGGTGCCCCTGCTGGTGGTGGTAGTGGACGACATGGGTGGGGCCGTTCGCGACCTGCTGCCCGGCTTGCGCCTGGGCTTCCCCGATCGGCGCTTGCCTTCGGGGTGCCTCGCAGCCCGTGGGTCCAGTGGCGTACGTCGCCCGACCGGCACGGGAACCTCCACGCGCGGCTCGCGGCCGCGCAGGGATCAGCGAGGGGCCGGTGCCGTATTGGCCCGTGCCCCGGGCTCACCCGGAGATGTCGTCTTCACCTGCCACGATAGAAATCCTCTTGATCGAGTCTGCTGTCCGTCGGCCAGGATACCAGGAAGCGGAGGACGCGCATCCGAGTTCCACAGTGGACGGACTGCGATTCAGAACGTCTGCCCCAACCGCTCCAGCAACGGGGCCGCCTCCTTCAGCACCGCCAGCTCCTGCGGCGAAAACTCCGAGCCGAGCGAAGCCGCGAACTGGCGCATCCGGGCGTCCCGCCGAGCCCGCAGCACCTCGCTGCCCTCGGGAGTCAGCGAGACGATCACCTGCCGTCCGTCCGCCGGGTCGGCGCTGCGGGTGACGAAGCCGCGGACGGACAGGCCGCTGATGGTCGAGCTCATCGCCTGCGGGGTGATCTGCTCGGCGCGGGCCAGTGCGGCGGTGGTGGCCGGGCCGTCGCGGTCTAGGCGGGACAGAGCGGAGCGTTCCGGCAGGGACAGTTCGGCCGTGACCTGGCTCTGGCGCAGCCTGCGGGCGATCAGGCTGACCGCGCCGTACAGCGTCGCGGCCAGTTCGTCGGGGTCGGACATGGGAAGAGGCTAGAGCAGGTGCTCCGGGACCGCGGTGAGGTCGCCCGCGTCGGAGATCAGGCCGATATAGCCGTCGGGGCGGAGCAGGACCAGGGTGCGGTCGGCCGGGGAGTACGCGCGGGCGAGGTGGCCGGCGGAATCGGCGATCTCGTCGTCGGCGGCGGGCTCGGCGACCACGTGGAAGGTGCGGACGGGGGAGTCGAATCGGGGGCCGAAGTTCAGCAGGGTGAACTGGCCGCCGCGGGTGAGGTCGAACAGGCGGCATTTGCCGGTCGTGGTGGTGAGCCCCGGGGCGTCGGGGGCGCGGTCGCCTGCTCGGAGCTGGGCGGACTCGTCGCGGTCGTCGCGCGCCAGGGCGGAGCCGCGGTAGTTAACGCTGAGCTGGGTCGTGTCCCGGTCGCTGCGGATGGGGATGCGCTTCTGCTCGGCGGCTTCGGCCAGGCGTGCGGTCGACAGCCGCAGCACGCCGGCGGCGATCGGGCGGCGTTCGGCCTCGTAGGTGTCCAGCAGTTCCGGCACTCCGGCGGCGAGTTTCCAGCCCAGGTTGCGGGCGTCTTGGATGCCGGTGTTCATGCCCTGGCCGCCCGCGGGGGAGTGCACGTGCGCGGCGTCGCCGGCGAGGAAGACGCGGCCCTCGCGGTAGCGGTCGGCCAGCCGGGTGTTGGAGCGCCACACCGACGTCCACTCCGGTTCTTGCAGCCGGATGTCGGTGCGGCCGCTTCGCCGGTCGAAGATCGTTTGGAGGGTGGCGAGGTTGAGGCCGGTGTCGCCGAGGATGGGCGCTTGGTACTGGAACAGGTGGGTGGACGGCAGCGGGCAGAGGCTGACGAAACCTTCGTCGCAGCGCCACATGTGCCAGGCGTCGCGGTCGAGGCCGTCGACGGCCAGGTCGGCGACGATCATCCGGATCCGCTCGTCCGTCTCGCCTTCGAAGGCGATTCCGGCTTGTTTGCGCACGACGCCGCGGCCGCCGTCGCAGCCGACCAGCCACTGTGCGCGGACAGTTTCGGTCTGGTCGCCGGAGCGCAGCACTGCCGTCACGGCGTCGGCGGATTGCTCGAAACTCTCGAGCGCGGTGCCGAATTCGACCGTGCCGCCGAATTCGGCCAGCCGCAGGCCGAGGGTTTCCTCCACCCGCCACTGCGGAGTGATGACCGAGGCGGGGTACGGAACATCGGGCCGCTCCTCGAAGGCCGGGCCGCCGCTCGTCCGGCCGTCGGGGTCGGTGAGCAGGATCGGCATCGCCGACCGGCCGTTGGCGAGGATGCGGTCGATGACGCCGAGGTCGTCGAACACCTCGAGGCTGCGCGGCTGCAGGCCCTTGGCGCGCGAGCCCGGGCGGAGGCCGGGGGACGCTTCGACCAGCCGGAACGCGACGCCGCGCCGGGCGAGTTCGCAGGCCAGCGTCAGCCCGGTCGGGCCCGCGCCGACGATCAGGACCGGCACTTCCGGCGTGGACAGGTGTGCTTGCGGCATTTTCAACCCCCTGGCTCCGAAGAACTTCTGTTCGCAAGAGTAGGGAAACTTGCTAAGAAAGACAAACCTTTCTATCGTGGGCTGGGTGGCCCCTGAAACCGTGCGCCGCCGGCATGGCGAGCAGTTGGAATCCGCCTTGCTCGCGGCCGGATGGGACGAACTGGTCGAGTCCGGTTACTCGCGGCTGACCATGGAGTCGGTGGCCGTCCGCGCCCGCACGAGCGAGGCCGTGCTCTATCGGCGGTGGGCCAACAAGGACGAACTGGTGCTGGCCGCGATGCGCCGGCACCGCGACGACCACCCCATCACCGTTCCCGACACCGGAAGCTTGCGCGGCGATCTGCTCGGGTACCTGACCTCGGCGAGCGAAGCACTGGCCGGATTCTTCGCCATCGCGGCCGCCGCGGCCATCTCCGGACTGTCGGCCAGCACCGGCGCCAGCCCCGGCCAGGTCCGGGACCGGATCATCGGCGACCGGCTGCTCTCGCGAGACATGTACACGCGCGCCCACGCCCGCGGCGAGATCGACCTGACGCGCCTCCCCGGCGCGGTGCTGGAAATGCCGTTCCAGCTGATGCGGCACGACCTGCTGCTGAACCTGGCCCCGCTCCGCCCCGCCCGGATCCGGTCGATTGTCGACGAGCTCTTCCTTCCGCTCGTCCAGTCAACCGGTCAAGTTAAGCACTTAACTGTCGCTGCGGAAAATCAGCCGCGATCGACGTCGGGAGACCTTTTCCGGTCGATTCGCTGGGCGCAGCGCAAGCGGATCGAGGAATGGAGCCGCACGCGCGACCTGACCTTCGAGCAAGCCCTGGTGCTCGGGTACCTGGAGCGGCAGCCGGGGGTCATCCAGCGAGATGTCGCGGAGATGAGTTACACGACGCCCGCGAACGTCTCGCTGCTGTTGAAGGGCCTCGAACGCCGCGGGCTGGTCGAACGCCGCACCGAGGGCGGACGCAAGCGCGTCTACGCGACCCCGGCCGGAATCGACCTGGTCACCGGCCTCGACGCGGTGCTGGCCGAGGCGGAGGAGCTGGTCTTCGCCCCGCTCGACCGGGACGAGCGGGCCGGGCTGGAGAGGTTGGTGGGCAAGATCAACGCGCACCTGGCCGGGGGCTCGTGAGTGGCGTTGCCGGTTCTAACCGGCATCGCCACTCACGAGCCGGAACGCGCCTCGCAGCCCCAAGACGCCCCGGCTCACCCCCGCGTCCGCCGCAGACTCCGTTTCCCCATCACCGCCAGCACCGGCTTCACCGCCAGCCACTCCCCGAACCGGTAATCCCGCCCGGGAACCAGCCGCTCCGCCAGATCCGGCCGGTGCCGTCGCAGGTAATGCCGCGCCTTCTCCGCGTGCAAAGAATCCGAGACGATCTTGATCCGGTCCGCGTCCTCGATCAACGGCACCGCACCCAGCACGTTCTCCCGCGTCGACCGGCTCTCGGTTTCGAGCATTAGCTCGCCACGGTAGCCGTACTCCCGGGCGTACCGGGCCATCAGCGCGGCTTCGGTCTCCGTGCCGCCGACGGCTCCGCCGCACAGCACCAACCTCGACGGGCCCGGCGCCTGCGAACGTACTGCCGCTCGCACTCGCCAGCGATTCACGAAATTGGCCCGCGACCCGCGGTTGCGGTAGCCGAGCACGACCACTGCCTCGCCGGTGCCCGACGTTCCGGGGCGGTCGCCCATTCCGCGGCGCGAGGAGCGCCAGTGTTCCCATTCGGCCCAGCTGAACACCACGACGAAAAGCATCAGAAAACGGCGCGCCACTCACCCGATCCTACCAGTGTCCACAAAGGACAAACAAGGGAACGGAAGAACGCACGTCTGGAACTTGTCGATCGGCGAAGGTACTGTCACACGAACCGCTACGTCGCCGTCCGGTAGTCGGGAGGAGCAGTGTCGCTCGGAGGGATACCGTCGCAGGGCTCCGCTGTCCTGCGTCCGCCGATCGCCGATTCGTGGCGCCGGTCCCGGCTGTTCGGCGTCGAGCCGGAGCTGGACCGGGGCGCGATTTCGATCGGCGAGGTCGATCCGCGCAGCAGGCTGATGACCGCCGCCCGTCCGGTGCTGGACCAGCTCGTCGAGCAGCTCACCGGCACCCGGTTCTCGATTCTGCTCGCCGACCGCGACTGCCGCCTCGTCTTCCGCTGGTTCGGCGACCGCGGCCTGCAGCACCAGCTGGAAGAACTCGGCGTGCTGCACGGTTCGCAGCTCAGCGAGGGCCGCGTCGGCACGAACGCGCTCGGCACGCCGCACGAATCGCGCCAGGCGGTGGAAATCCACGGCCAGGAGCACTACGCCGACGCGTTGAAGCGGTTCAGCTGCTACGGCCATCCGATCCGGCATCCGCTCACCGGCCGGATCGAAGGCGTCCTCGACATCACCGGCGAAAGCGACAGCAGCAATCCGCTGTTCGGGCCGCTGGTGAAACGCGTCGTCGGCGACATCGAGCAGCTCGTGCTGGAGAGCGCCCGCGCCTGCGAACGGCGGCTGTTCCTGGCGTTCCAGCAGGCCACGCACCATCGCAGCGTCCCGGTCGCGGTGCTCGGCGGCGATCTCGTGTTCGCCAACGAAACCTGCATCGAACATCTTCGCCCCGCCGATCCGACCCTCTTGCGCACGTTGCTGCCGCAAGTGCCGGAACGCGGAGTATTCGACACTCGCCTCGATGTGGGTGACGGAATCAGTCTTTCGGTCGTAGCCGAACGCGTGGAGGGTTCGACAGACGGCGCCGTTTTCCGCATCGCGCGGAGCACCAGCAGCACCCGAAAACTCGTCCCCGCACCGGCAAAAACCACGCGCTCGGTCCTCATCACGGGTGAACCCGGCACCGGCCGGACGACCGAAGCCCGCGCGCGAGCCGGCGTGGACGATCCGGTCGTCCTGCACGCCGCGGCCGCGCTGCGCGAGGAACCACGAGACTGGGCAACAAGATTCGCTGACCTCGTCGCGCAGCCGCGCACCGCCGTCGTCCTGGACGACGTGCATCTGCTCCCGGAAAGCCTGCTCCCGTTGGTCGGCGAGGCGCTCGACAACCCGGGATCGGCCCGGTTGCTGCTCACTTCCGTCCCCTCGGACGCAATGTCCCCAGCCGTAGCGGCGATCGCGGCGAGATGCGCGGAAACCGTCACCCTCGCCCCGCTGCGCGAACGCCTCGACGACCTGCCCGCGATCGCCACGGCGATGCTCCGCGACGAATATCCCGACCGGAAACCGCACTTCACCGGCACCGCGCTGGCCGCGCTGCGGACGCATCCGTGGCCGGGCAACCTGCACGAGCTGCGCGCGGTGCTGCGCGAGGTGTCCCGCCTTCCGTACACGGGGGTGATCGACCTCGCCCAGCTGCCACCCGCGTGTCGCGGCAGTTCCCGCACGAGGCAGCTCGGCGGGCGCGAACTCGCCGAACGGAACGCGATCGTCACGGCGTTGCGCGCCAGCGAGGGCAACAAGCTGCGCGCGGCCCGCGAACTCGGCATCAGCCGCACGACGCTCTACCGCCGCATGCAGGCGCTGGGCGTGACCGACGACTGTCCACTTCTGTAACACTTCGCCCCCGGTCCGCCGGGTGACGATGACCTCCGTCACAACGAAGTGAGGAGGCGCCAGGTGACCGCAACGGTGGAATTCCCCCTGCACACCCAGGTCCGGGAGTTCGTGTCCGGCCCGCTGGAGCTCTTGATCGGCGGGCGCTGGGTCCCGGCCGCGTCGGGCCGCACGTTCCCGACCTACGACCCGGCCACCGGGGAGAAGATCGCCGAGGTCGCCCACGGCGAGGCCGAGGACGTCAACCGCGCCGTCGCCGCCGCGCGCAAGGCGTTCGACGAGGGCCCGTGGGCCGCGATGAAGCCGAACGAGCGCGAACGGCTGATCTGGCGGATCGGCGATCTGCTGTCCGAGCGGGCGGAGGTCTTCGGCCAGCTGGAAGCGCTCGACAACGGCAAGTCCGCGGCGATCGCGACCGCCGTGGACACCGGCTGGGCCGCCGACGTCTTCCGCTACTACGCGGGCTGGGCGACCAAGATCGAAGGCAGCACGGTGAACGTGTCGATGCCGTTCGCGCCGGACGCGCAGTTCCACGCCTACACGCTGCGCGAGCCGGTCGGCGTGTGCGGGCAGATCATCCCGTGGAACTTCCCGCTGCTGATGGCCGCGTGGAAGATCGCGCCGGCGCTCGCCGCGGGCAACACCGTGGTGCTCAAGCCCGCCGAGCAGACGCCGCTGACCGCGCTGCTGCTGGGCACCCTGTTCGAGGAAGCCGGATTCCCGCCCGGCGTGGTCAACATCGTCACCGGTTTCGGCGACGCCGGGGCCGCGCTGGCCGCGCACGACGGCGTCGACAAGGTCGCTTTCACCGGTTCGACCGAGGTGGGCAAGAAGATTGTCCAGGCGGCGAGCGGAAACCTGAAAAAGGTTTCGCTGGAGCTGGGCGGGAAGAGCCCGAACGTGGTGTTCGCCGACGCCGACCTCGACCTCGCGGTGCCCGGTTCGGTCAACGCGTGGATGTTCAACCACGGCCAGTGCTGCGTCGCCGGGACGCGGCTGTACGTGGAGGACACGATTTTCGAGGAGTTCACCCAGGCGGTCGCGCAGGCGGCGAGCCAGGTGAAGATCGGACCGGGCCTCGACCCGGAAACTCAGCTGGGCCCGATGGTTTCCCAGGAGCAGTTCGACCGCGTTTCGCGCTATCTCGGCGAAGGGCTCGCCGACGGCGCCCGCGCGCTCACCGGCGGAAAACGCTGGGGCGACACCGGATACTTCATCGAGCCGACCGTTTTCGTTGACGTGAAACCGGAATTCAGCATCGTCCGGGAAGAGATCTTCGGCCCGGTCGTGGCGGCCATGCCGTTCAACGCCGAACAGGGCGTGGCCGCCGCGGCCAACAACAGCGAGTACGGACTCGCCGCCGGGGTCTGGACACGCGACGTCGCGAAGGCGCACCGTACTGCGAAGGAACTGAAGGCAGGCTCGGTGTGGGTCAACCAGTACAACGGCTTCGACACGGCGATGCCGTTCGGCGGCTACAAACAGTCCGGCTGGGGCCGGGAACTGGGCGCGGCCGCGCTCGACCTCTACACGCAAACCAAGTCCGTGAACATCGCGCTGTGATCCGCCCGCTCGAACAAAGGAGTTCCCGATGAAGACGAAAGCTGCGGTCGTCTACGAGGTGGGCAAGCCGATCGAGGTGGTCGAGCTCGACCTCGAAGGCCCCGGCGAGGGCGAGGTGCTGATCCGGTACACCCACGCCGGGCTGTGCCACTCGGACGTGCACATCGCGCACGGCGACCTGGAGGCCCGGCTGCCGATGGT
This sequence comes from Amycolatopsis sp. CFH S0740, assembly GCF_004522315.1. Taxonomy (NCBI): domain Bacteria; kingdom Bacillati; phylum Actinomycetota; class Actinomycetes; order Pseudonocardiales; family Pseudonocardiaceae; genus Amycolatopsis; species Amycolatopsis sp. CFH S0740. The sequence continues at coordinate 220,928 of NZ_SDLS01000005.1, forward strand.
GCTCGGCCACGAGGGCGCGGGCATCATCGAGGACGTCGGCCCCGGCGTCACCCGCGTCAAGCCGGGCGACCACGTGGTGTGCTCGTTCATCCCCAACTGCGGCGTGTGCCGCTGGTGTTCCACCGGGCAGCAGGCGATCTGCGACATGGGCGCCACGATCCTCGAGGGCTACCTGCCCGGCGAGCGGTTCCCGTTCAGCGGCCCCGGCCCGGTCAAGCAGTACGGCGCGATGTGCATGCTCGGCACGTTCAGCCAGTACTCGACCATCCACCAGAACTCGGTCGTGAAGGTCGACGACGACCTCCCGCTGGACAAGGCGGTGCTCGTCGGCTGCGGCGTCCCGACCGGATGGGGTTCGGCGGTCAACGCGGCCAACGTACGCCCCGGCGAGACGGTGATCGTGTCGGGCGTCGGCGGCATCGGCATCAACGCGGTGCAGGGCGCGCGCTACGCCGGCGCGAAGAACGTGATCGCGCTGGACCCGTTGGAGAACAAGCGCGAAAAGGCGATGGAACTCGGCGCGACGCACGCGGTCGCGACGCCGGAGGAGGCGGCTGAGCTGGCGCAGTCGTTCACCAACGGCAACGGTGCGGACAAGACGATCGTCACCGCGGGCATCGTCACCGAGGAGATCGTGACCGGCGCGTTCAACGCCACCGGCAAGGGCGGCACGATCGTGCTGACCGGGCTGAACAAGCTGTCGGTGAACAACGTCAACCTGCCCGGTTCGATCCTGACGCTGTTCAAGAAGACGGTGAAGGGCAGCCTGTTCGGCGACTGCAACCCGACCACGGACATCCCGAAGATCCTCGGGCTGTACCAGAGCGGGGACCTGAAGCTGGACGAGATCATCACCCGCACGTACACGCTGGAAGAGGTCAACCAGGGGTACGACGATCTGCTGGAGGGCCGGAACGTGCGCGGCGTCCTGGTCCACGACGCACCGTGACGGCTTTGTCGGCGGACTGCGGGCCGGTTTCCGGTCCGCAGTCCGCGGTCCCCCTCCTGACCGCGGACGTGGTCGGCCGCCGCCGAGAAATCGAACTCCTGCTGGCCGGTTTGGATTGCGGCGCGCACGTCGTGCTCGAAGGCCCGCCCGGCACTGGCAAAACCACCCTGCTGCGCGCTGTCGCGGAAGCAGGCGGTTCACCGTTCGTATTCGTCGAAGGCAACGCTGAACTGACGCCCGCGCGCCTAGTCGGGCAGTTCGACCCTTCCCGAGTACTAGCCGAAGGCTACGTGCCCGAGACCTTTGTGGACGGTCCGCTCATCGAGGCATTGCGCACGGGCGGTCTGCTGTACGTCGAGGAAGTCAACCGGATCCCGGAGGAAACCCTCAACGTCCTGATCACCGTCATGTCCGAAGCCGAACTACACGTGCCACGCCTGGGCCGAGTACGCGCGGCGGACGGATTCCGTTTGGTAGCCGCGATGAACCCGTTCGACGCCGTCGGCACCGCGCGCATTTCGTCGGCTATTTACGACCGGGTCTGCCGGATCGTGATGGGCTATCAAACCCAAGACGAAGAAAGCGACATCGTAGCCCGCCGCAGCCCCGCGGTCCCTGCCGAGTGGCGCGACCGAGTCGTAGACCTGGTACGCCGCACGCGCAACCACGCCGACGTTCGAGTCGGTTCCTCAGTACGCGGCGCCATCGACGTAGTGCGACTGGCAGTTTCCCTAGCCCGCATCCGAAACGCGTCGACCACAGATTGGCGAATCGGCCACGACGCCGCACTGGCTGCGTTGTCCGGCCGAATCGGCTTGCACGAATCCAGCGGACGTACCGCGGAATCGGTGATCGACGAACTGTATGTAGCGGTTTTCGGCGAGGAATCCCCGCCGCAGGATTCCGAAGGCGGCGATCCGCCGGGGGAAGCCTAAGCCCGCCACCGGCGGGCCCACAGCAACACCAACGCCCACCCCGGCCAGGCTCAGCGCGGAGCAGCACCACCCCGCGCTCTGAACTCTCCCGGAACGGCCGTTTCGCGGAAATCTCGCCCGAGGTAGGCATGCTGGACGAGGAAGCGTTCAGCACGGTCTTCCGCGAGGATGCAGACGAAGCAATGGCCTTGCTAGTCGAAATGAGCAAGGCCACCGACGAGTCCCTGCGCGCAGCCGCACGAGATCTGGCCCGAAGACTAATGATCGACGTCGCCCGCCGCGGCGTCGCACGAGGCCGAGGCGTAGGAAAACTACGCCGCGACCGAGCCGACCGAGGCGGCGAACTAGACCTGGACCGCTCCTTGCCCGCACTAGTAGACGCAGCCGCAGTCGGCCGGGTCCCAGCACTGGACGACCTAGTGTCGCGCCGCTGGGCCCGCCCAGAATTGGCGCTATGCCTGGTAATCGACACCAGCGGCTCAATGACCGGCGCCCGACTGGCCGCAGCCGCCCTCACCGCAGCAGCCTGCTCGTGGCGGGCCCCAGTGGAACACGCGGTGGTGTCCTTCGCCCGGAACGCGGAGGTAATCCGCCCGCTGCGATCCTCCCGATCGAAGTCCGCGGTGGTTGAGTCGGTGTTGTCGTTGCGGGGACACGGAGTCACCGCGTTAGCCGCAGCTTTACGGAAGGCGAATGAGCAACTGGCCACCTCACGCGCAGCAAGGAAAACGGTTCTCTTGCTGTCGGATTGCCGGGCCACGGATGACCAGGACCCGCTGCCTGCCGCTCGCGCGTGCGAAGAGTTGCTGATCCTGGCCCCCGCAGAGGATTGCGAGGAAGCCGAACGCTTCGCTCGCGATGCTGGTGCCCGCTGGCGTCCGCTAAGCGGTGCCGCAGCCGCCCCCGCCGCACTGGCCGCGTTGCTGGACCGTACGTGAGGGCCACCCTCATTGACTCTGATTCCCTCAGGGTTCCCCTCACGCCCCGCCGACGGTCCGTGAAGGGCTCCTTCACGGACTTGGATTCCCTCAAGGAGCCCTTCACGGCCCGCCCGCTCGCCCCGCGCCCGCCCGCCCGCCGCGCCCGCTCGGGATGCGCCCCAATGCGGCATTGGTTGCGTCTCACGCACCGAACGCCACTTTGGGTGCGTCTCACGCACCCAATGCCACATTGGTTGCGTCCCACGCACCGAACGCCACTTTGGGTGCGCCACATGCACCCAAAGTGGCATTGGGGCGCAAGCCCCCACCCCAACGAAACCGTCACCGATGCACTCAACTCGAAGTGCACCCACACCACCCCCGCACCCCGATACGAAGCTCTCCTGCGGTCTGAGGGTGCTTGTCAAGGCATCTTTCCCGCCTTGACAAGCACCCTCAGACCGTCAGCACAATCAAGCTTCGGGGTGCCCCACGCAACCGCCACGGCAAGGTCGCCGCCAGGCGACGAGCCGAACCCTCAACCAGACCCAGGCTCCCCAACCAACACCTCATCAGCAAACCCAGCCGCCAACGCGCGCAACCCGGCATCCAAATACAACGTCAAATCAGCATCCGCCCGAGCCGACCACCGCTCATAAGCCGCCCGGCACGTAGCCAGCACCGCCCGCCCCACCGCCAGCGGATACAACGAATCCTCAGCCTGCCCAGTCCGCCGAGCCACAAACCCGATAACAGCCCGCTCCCAAGCGTCATAATGCCGAGTAGCACTAGCCGCCAACTCAGCCACAGTACTGAGCAAATTCATCCGCATCCGCAGCTCAGGCACATCCTCAGCCCGGTAATGATTAGCCGCCAACACCGCCCGCCGCACGGCCTCCAGCACGGGCACATCCTCCGGAGCCTCAGCCAGCAACTCCCGGATCGTGTCCACCTCGGAGTCGAACTCGTTCCACAACACGTCCGACTTGGCGTCGTAGTACCGGAAGAACGTCCGCCGGCTCACCCCGGCCGCAGCCGCGATCTGATCCACCGTGGTCTCGTGAAACCCCTGATCGGTGAACAGCCGCAGCGCGATCTCCTCGAGCTGCCGCGCGCTCGTCCCCCGAGGCCGCCCCCGCCGGGGCCGCGCCTCGCCAGACTCGCCGGCCGGATCTGCAGGCATGCCTCCCCCTCCCGCGGGCGCTTCTGTCACCGGGTGACACTACTCGGCCGCGCACCCCCGGCCACCGCGAGGCCGCCCCGGCGAGATCCACAATGGATGGTCGAGTTAACGAAGAATGCGCGATAAAAGACACTAAGTCCGAAACAAACCCCATTCACCGATTCCCGCGGCGATATCCCCGAATTGCCACTCGAAAGAGGGACCTTGTGGACAGTGGACAAGTCTGTTGCGCCCGGTGTCAGATGTGAAGATCCTGCCGCAAAGCAGAATCGAGGATCCGATGAGTGAGACCGCTGCTCGCCCGACCTCACCCGCCACCGCCGGGATCGCCGATCCGGGACCGCTGGGCCTGGCCGGTTTCGCCGCCACCACTTTCGTCCTGAGCGCGGTGAACGCCGGCCTCATCCCCAAGGCCGTCGAACCGGTCGTCCTGCCGCTGGCCCTCTTCTACGGCGGACTGGCCCAGCTGCTCGCCGGGATGTGGGAATTCCGCAAGAACAACACCTTCGGCGCGACCGCGTTCGGCACCTTCGGCGCGTTCTGGCTGGCTTTCGCCTTCTACGTCTGGCAGTTCGCGGCGAAGATCCCGCCCGCCGACGCGGCGACCGCGACCGGGATGTTCCTGTTGGTGTTCACCATTTTCACCGGCTACATGATGATCGCGTCGCTGCGCACGAACGCCGTCCTGATCGGCGTGTTCGTCCTGTTGTTCCTGACCTTCCTTTTCCTCACCATCGGCGAATTGGGCGGCGCGGAAGGCGCGGGCAAGATCGGCGGCTGGCTCGGGCTCGCCACCGCGGTGGTCGCCTGGTACGGCTCGTTCGCGGTCGTCACCAACACCACCTTCGGCCGCACGGTGCTGCCGACCGGGGCGATCGGCAAGCGCTAGCCAGGCGGGAGCCAGCGTCACTCCGGCCGCTCCTCACCGCGCACCCATGAGTCGAGCACGATCAACGTACGCGTACTGGTGATCCGGTGGCTGCGCCGCAGCTCGTCGATCGTGGCCTGCAGATGCGCCATGTCGCGGCTGCGCAGCCACACGACCGCGTCCGGGTCGCCGGCGATGGTGAACACCGCCTGCGCCTCCGGGATCCGGGTGGTGGTCTCGACGATCTCCGCGACGTTCGTGCTGCCGAAGAACCTCAGCTGCGCGAACGCCTCGATGCCCCAGCCGAGCTTCGCGTGGTCGACCTGCACGGTGAAGCCGGTGATCACGCCCTTCTCGCGGAGCCGGTCGACGCGTCGCTTCACCGCCGCGGTGGAGAGCGACACCCGCCCGGCGATGTCCGAGAACGTGCGCCGGGCGTCCTCGCGGAGCAACGCGATGATCTCGTGGTCGGTCGCGTCCAGCAGTTCTTCGGCCATGAGCGGCATCGTACGCAACAGATCTGCCCGATCCGCCCTCTCGCGCGTCATCCTTTGCGTCCTTGCCACTACAGTGGCCGGGCACGTTGCGCCGGGGTCCGAGCGTGAGGTGAGGTGGCTCACGTCCAGGCGGCGGGTGCCCGTGGGCTTGATGGCGTGCGGAAGGGAAGTGCGGATGAACGCCTTCACGTTGGAAGACCGGTACGTGCGCGAAGCGGGCACCGTCTACTTGACCGGGGTGCAGGCGCTGGTGCGCGTCCTGCTCGACCGGATCCGGCTGGACCGGCTGAACGGCGCGGACTCGGCGGCCTTCGTGTCCGGGTACCAGGGTTCGCCGCTCGGCGGGTTCGACCTCGAGCTGGCGCGGCGGGCGGGACTGCTGGCCGAGCACAACATCGTGCACAAGCCGGGCGTGAACGAGGAACTCGGCGCGACCGCGGTCATGGGCAGCCAGCTGGCCGCCCGAGCAGGCACGATGCGCCCCGACGGCGTGGTCGGCATGTGGTACGGCAAGGCCCCCGGCCTCGACCGGGCCACCGACGCGCTGCGGCACGCGAACCTCGCCGGCACCGATCCGCGCGGGGGCGCGGTCGCGCTGGTCGGCGACGACCCCAACGCGAAATCCTCGACCATCCCGTGTGCGTCCGAGCACGCGCTCGCCGACCTCGCGATGCCGGTGTTCTTCCCGGCCGATTCGCAGGACGTGCTGGAGCACGGCAGGCACGCCGTCGAACTTTCCCGCGCGAGCGGGCTGTGGTCCTCGATGAAGATCGTCGCGAACGTCGCCGACTCCGGCGGCACCGCGCTGGTGGATTCGGAATGGACCGCACCGGAAATGCCGGAGGGCGCGTACAAGCACCAGCCGAACAGCCGTCTGCTTGGGCCGGAGCTGATCACGCTCGAGCACAGCCTGCACCGCGTGCGGCTGCCGCTCGCGATGGAATACGTGCGGGCCAGCGGAATCGACCGGATCGTCCGATCCGGACGGAACGATCGGGTCGGCATCGTCACCGCCGGGAAGTCCTATTTGGACCTGCGGCAGGCGCTGCGGATGCTCGGCCTCGACGAGTCCGAGCTGTCCCGTTACGGCATCCGGCTGCTGAAACTCGGCGTCGTGTACCCGGTCGAACCGGGCATCATCAAGGAATTCGCCGAGGGCCTGGACGAAATCCTGGTGATCGAGGAAAAGCGCGCGCTGGTCGAACCGGCGATCAAGGAGATCCTCTACGGCCGCACCGGCGCGCCGCGCGTGTACGGCAAGTCCGACCAGCACGGTCAGGTGCTGTTCACCGAACTCGGCGAACTGGACCCGGACCGCATCGCGAGCGGCCTGGCCAAGCGTCTGCCGGACGCGGAACCCGTTGCGGCGTGGAAACAACGCCGTCGCCGCGAGCGGATTTCGGTGCCGCTGCTGGCCCGCACGCCGTACTTCTGCTCCGGCTGCCCGCACAACTCGTCCACCAAGGTCCCGGACGGCACGCTCGTCGGCGCCGGAATCGGGTGCCACACCATGGCTCTGTTCATGGAGCCGGAGCAGGTCGGCGAGGTCGTCGGGCTGACCCAGATGGGCGGCGAGGGCGCGCAGTGGATCGGCATGGCCCCGTTCGTCGAGACGCCGCACCTGATGCAGAACATCGGCGACGGCACGTTCATGCACTCCGGCAGCCTCGCTGTGCGCGCGGCGGTGGCGGCGGGCGTCGACATCACCTACAAGCTGCTGTACAACTCCGCGGTCGCGATGACCGGCGGTCAGGACGCGGTCGGCGGACTGTCCGTGGAGAAGGTGGCCGCGCTGCTGCTGACTGAGGGCGCGGCGAAGGTCATCATCACCTCGGACGCGCCGCGGCGGCTGCGGAAGCGCAAGCTGCCGCGCGGGGTCGAGGTGCGCGATCGGTCGGAACTTCTTCGCACGCAAGAAGAACTCGCGGCGCACCGCGGGGTCACGGTGTTGATCCACGAGCAGGAGTGCGCGGCGGAGAAGCGGCGCAAGCGTCGTCGCGGGAAGCAGGAAACGCCCGCACGCAAGGTGTTCATCAACGAACGCGTCTGCGAAGGCTGCGGCGACTGCGGGGTGAAGTCGAATTGCCTTTCGGTCCAACCGGTCGAGACGGAGTTCGGCCGTAAAACCCAGATCCACCAGGCTTCGTGCAACGTCGACTACTCGTGCCTCGACGGCGACTGCCCGTCGTTCCTGACCGTCGTCCCGACCGGCGAGGTCAAGCGGCGGCATCTCGCCCCGATCGGCGCGGACGCCGTGGCGGAACCGGAGAAAACCCGGTCCGACGTCGCCGTGCGGATCACCGGCATCGGCGGCACCGGCGTGGTCACCGTTGCGCAGATCCTCGGGGTCGCCGGGGTTCTCGAGGGCAAGCAGGTGCGCACCCTCGACCAGACCGGCCTCGCGCAGAAGGGCGGCGCGGTCGTCTCGGACGTGAAGATCTCCGCCGGCGCGGTCGAGCAGGCCCCGAAGCTCGCCAACGGGGAGTGCGACCTCTACCTCGCGTGCGACGCACTGGTCGCCGCCGACCCGGCGTACCTCGGCGTTGCCGACGCCGAGCGGACGGTCGCCGTGGTGTCCACTTCGGAGGTTCCGACCGGGCGAATGGTGGTGGACAAGGAAGTTTCCTACCCGGACCAGTCGAGCATCCGCGGCGCGCTCGGCGACGCGACCGCCGCCGGGCACTACCTCGACGCGCGCGGCCTCGCCGAGCAGATCTTCGGCGACGACCAGTTCGCCAACATCCTCCAGCTCGGCGCGGCGTACCAGACCGGCTCGCTCGCGGTCACCGCGGAGAGCCTGGAACAGGCCATCAAGATCAACGGAACCGCGGTGGAGACGAACCTGCAGGCGTTCCGGCGCGGCAGGCAGCTGGTCGCCGACCCGGACGCGCTCAACGCGGAACTCTCGCCGTCGGCGGGGGACTCGGCCCCGGCCGCGGTCGACGCGGAAGCCGTCCGCCGGGTGCGCGCGCTGGTGCGGGCCGACGGCGACCTCGCCCGAGTGCTCGACCTGCGGGTCCCGGACCTCATCGCCTACCAGGACGAGCGCTACGCGCGGGAGTACGCGGAGTTCGTCGAGCGGGTCCGCGCCCGCGCCAGTGCTTCGGTCACCGAGGCAGTCGCGCGGAACCTCTACAAGCTCATGGCCTACAAGGACGAGTACGAGGTGGCGCGGCTGTCGCTGGACCCGCAGCTGACCGCGGAAATCGAAGCCCAGTTCGGCGTCGGCACGCGGTTCGCGCACCGGCTGCACCCGCCGGTGCTGCGCGCGCTGGGCATGAACCGCAAAATCAGCCTCGGCGGCCGCAGCTTCCGGCCGGCGTTCGCGGCGCTGCGGGCCATGCGCAAGCTTCGCGGGACGAAGCTGGACCCGTTCGGCCGCGCCGAGGTCCGGCGGGTCGAGCGGGCGCTGATCGGGGAGTACCGGCAGGCCCTGACGCGCGCGCTCGAGGTGGCCGACCGGGGCGACTCCCGGCTGGTCGAGCTGGCCGCGCTGCCGGACGCGGTGCGCGGGTACGAGGAGATCAAGCTGGCGAACGTGGCGTCCTACCGGAAGCGGCAGGAGGAGCTGCTGCGGGAGCTGGAGACGCCGGACTCGGTGCGGGTCGCCACTGCCTGAGGGCGGAGCCAACCGCACTGTTGCGGCAGATTTCGCACCGAATCCTCTTAATCGGAGCGTGATCAACCTCCGCAAACGGTATCTAACGCGGATTCCGTGCCGAACTTCCGCGAAACCTCCGAAACGGCGGGAGGGCCGGGCAAACCCGGTCTCCCGCCGTTTCGGCTTTCCCGCCGCGTCCGTCCCGGCGCGAAAAGCCCTGTAGGTGTCACACCAATGGGTGGTCCTGGCGAACCTCTTCGGGCGACCCGCGTCCGTCCCCCGATCGGTGGGGTGGGCGGCGCCCGGCGGGGTGGCACGACGGCAGCCCTGTGACCAGCACGGACGCGCCGAATCCCCTAATGCCCCTAATCGGAGGAGCGGCGAAGTCCCTAGTGGGTGCCCCGGCTAACCCGGGTGACCCCCCGATGGCGGGCATTCGGCGGCGTCCTATGTTCGGAAAAGGAGCCGGCTCTGGGGCCGGCTCGTCCGTTTCTCGGACACCCCACCCCGATCCGTTGTCACCACAGGAGAATACAAACTATGGGCCCGGTGCAGACGCTGCACGAATTCGCGCTGAACCTGCTGAACGACCCGCAGTCGCTGGCGGAGTACAAGGCCGACCCGCAGGGGGTGCTGAACGGCGCCGGTCTGGGCGAGCTGAACCCCTCGGACGTGCAGGACATCATGCCGCTGGTCATGGACAGCGCCCCGCTGCCCGCCGCTCCCGCCGTCCCGGCCGTCCCCGCGGTGCCGGGCGTCCCGGCCGCGCCGAGCATCCCGGCCGTGCCGGGCGTCCCGGCCGCGCCGAGCATCCCGGCCGTGCCGGGCGTGCCCGCCGCGCCGAGCGTTCCGTCCGCTGACCTGGGCGGTGCCTTCGACCAGGCGAACTCCGCCGCCGAGCCGGTGGCGCACCAGGTCGGCGACGGCCTCGGCGGTCTCGCCGGCGCCCTGCCGAACCTCAGCCCGGTCTTCGAGGGCGTCAGCAACGTCGCGGACGCGACCGGCCTGAACACCGTCACCCACGGCGCGCTGGGCGCGGTCTCCGGCGTGCTGGACCACGTCGCCGAGGCGACCCACTCGGTGCCGGTCGTCGGCCCGATCGTCGACGCCGCCGCGATCGACACGCAGAACACCGTCAACGCGGTGGGCGAGCACGTCTTCGACGGCAAGCTCGTCGGCTCCGCGGTGGACGCCACCACCAACCACCTCGGCGACGCGCTGACCTGGAAGGCCGTCGTGGCCGAGTCCGGCAAGCTCCCGGTCGTCGGCGGTCCGGTCAGCGGCATCGTCGAGGACGTCCGCCAGGGCGGCTCGCACCTGCTGGGCACCGTCAACGAGGCGATCGGCTCGACCCCGGTCGGCGTCCACGAGGACAGCCTCCGCGCGGACCTGACCCAGGCGACCGGCGACCTGACCCAGGCCGGCGACCTGTCCGGCACGCTGGACCACGCGACCGGCGCGGTTCCGGGTCTCCCGGCCGTCCCGGCGGTGCCGGGTGCGGGCGAGCTGCCGCAGGTGCCCGGTGTCGGTTCGCTGCCGCAGGTCCCGGGTGTCGGTTCGCTTCCGGCCGTGCCGGGCGCGGGCGAGCTGCCGCAGGTTCCGGGCGTCGGCGCGCTGCCGGCCGCCCCGTCGGTCCCGGGCGTCGGCGAGCTGCCGCACGCTCCGGCGCTGCCGGCCGCCCCGAACGCGGGTTCGCTGACCCACGCCATCGAGGGCGCGACCGCGCACGCGCCGGCCGTCAACGCGGCTGCGCACCACGTCACGAACACCGTTCAGGACGCCGTCGAGACCGGCACCCAGCACGCGACGACCGGCGAGCTGCCGGACGCCTCGCACGCCGCGCCGGTGCTCAACGAGGTCCAGAACCACCTGCACGACGTGGCGGGCGGCCTCGAGTCGCACGCGAGCAACGTGCACCTGGACAGCCTGCACCTGGGTCACTGATCCTGGCGCGTTAAGGGTTTTCCCGCCGCGGGCTCGGACCGGTCACGGTCCGGGCCCGCGGTGTTTTCTGTGCCGGGCAGCAGCGACAGCACCAGTTCGCGGTCCCGGAAGAGGCCGCCGGTGGGAGCACCGGCCGGCAACGTCGCGGCCCACACCACACCGCGGGCGCTTTCGCTCGCCGGGCGGGCCGTGTCCTCGTCACCGCGTTCGGGATGGGTGGCGGTTTCTCCCGGATCGACGGCGTTGACCAGGATCGGGGTGCCCCGCAGCGCCGAGGCGAGTACGCCAGTCAGAGTGTTCAGCGCGTGCTTGGCGAAGGAATGAGCTGGCGCGCGCAGGCTCGCGCCGAGGTCGAGCCCGGTGGAGATCTGCAGCGCGGAAACGCTGGAAACATTGACGATCCGGGCGGCCGGAGCGGCTTTCAGCGAAGGAAGCAGCAACTGCGTCAACTGCCACGGGCCGAGCACGTCGATGTTCAATGCGGATCGGACGGCGGGCAGATCGACGTCGAGCGCGGACAGCGTCGCGAAATCGACGACGTCGCTGGCATTGTTGATCAACACGTCGAGGTAGCCGAAGGTTTCGGCCACCCAATCGGCGGCGGCGGTCATGGTGGCGAGATCGGCGAGGTCGAGCCGTAATGCGGTGGCGTTCGGGAGTTGTGCGGCAAGGGATTCGGCGCGGGCGAGGTCCCGGGCGGTGAGGACGACGTGGTAGTCCTGCTCGGCCAGAAGCCGGGCAATGGCGAAACCGAGGCCGGCGGCACGGCTGGTTCCGGTGATCAGGGCGGTTTTCGACACTGCGTCGCTCGTTTCAGTGGGCGGTGTGTTTCGGGAGGAATCCGACGAGGGCCAGCGCCACGAGGTAGAGACCGGCGCAGAGGCCGAAAACCAGTTCAGCGGCAGGGATCCAGGACGGTGCGGCGGCAGGTCCGACGCGGGCGAAGAACACCGTGCCGAGCGCGGCGACACCGATGGCTCCGGCGAATTGCTGGGCGGCGTTGAGCATTCCGGAACCGCTGCCGACTTCTTCGGGCGTCGCGTCGCCGAGGATGAAATCGAAGAGCGGGATGAACAACAGCCCGGAACCGGCGCCGGTGACGAAGAGGGCGGGGGCGAGCTGCCAGATGGTGATGGCGGCGCCCCAGTGCGCGATCGACCACCACAGGGCGAGCAAGCCGACAACCGCGATGGCCAGTCCTAAGTGGAGGGACGAGCGCCCGAGTTTCGCGGCGAGCACCGCGCCGGACAGCAGGGTCGCGATCGCGGTGCCGGCGGCCCAGGGGAGCAGGGCGAACCCGGATTGCAGCGGCGTCCAGCCGAGACCGGACTGCAGCAAGAGGTTCACGACGAGCACGAAGCCGCTGAGCGAGGCGTAAAACCCGCCGGTGATCAGCAGTCCGAACACGAAACCGCGCTTGGCGAACAGGGACGGCGCGATGACCGGGTGGCTGCTGCGGCGTTCGGATCTGGCGAAGAGGACGAAGGCGACGACACCGGCGGCCATGAGCACGTACGTCCAAGCAGGCCAGCCGAGTTCGCGGCCTTGGATGAGCGGGACGATGAGCAGCGCTGACGCGGCGGTGAGCAGGCCGACGCCGCGCAGGTCGAGGCGGGCGCCGCGGTCCTCGCCGCTGTGTCGCGGCAGCACGCGCAGGGCGAGCAGTCCGGCGAGGATGCCGAACGGGACGTTGATCAGGAAAATCGAGCGCCATTCGCTGCCGAACAGGTTCAGGTGCAGCAGCCAGCCGGCGAGGATCGGCCCGGCGACGGTGGCCAGGCCCATGATCGGGCCGAACGGCATCAGGGCTTTGCGCAGCTGATCGGGCGGGAAGACGACCTTCACCAGCGCGATGCCCTGCGGGATCATCGCCGCGCCGAACAGGCCCTGGAACACGCGGGCCCCGATCAGGAACCCGGGGCCGGGGGCGAGGCCGCAGGCCAGCGACGCGAGGGTGAAGCCGGTCATGCCGAGCAGGAACAGCCTGCGCCTGCCGAGCAGGTCGCCGAGGCGGCCGGACGTCACGAGGCCGAGCGCGAACGCCGCGGTGTAGGCCGACAGCACCCACTGCAGGGTCATCGGCCCGCCGCCCAGGTCAGCGCGGATCGAGGGGCCGGCGAGGGCGGCGACGCTGGTGTCGATGAGGTCCATCAGATCGGCGATCACGACGACCGCCAGCACGAGCCACGCCTGGACCAGCGGAAGCGGCTCGGCGCGCGTTGACGAACTAAGTTCAGTAGTCACGAACTAAGTTCTAAATGACGAACTAAGTTCGTGTCAAGCTATAGTGACGGCATGCCCGCTGCCCCCCGAGAGCGCCGCGCCGCCCGGCACGCGTCCGCCGAGGCCCCGCCGAAACCGCGGAAAGAACCCATCACGGTCGACCGGATCACCGACGCCGCGCTGCAGGTCGTCGCCACCGAGGGCTACGACGCGCTGACCGTCCGCCGGGTCACCGCCGTGCTCGGCACCGGACCGTCCTCGCTGTACGCGCACATCGTCAACAAAGAGGACCTCGACGATCTGCTCATCGGCAGGCTCTGCGCGCAGATCGACCTGCCCGAACCGGACCCGGCGAAGTGGCGGCAGCAGGTCCTGGACGTCTACGGGCAGATCCGCGACCTGTACCTGAAGTACCCCGGCGTCTCCCGCGCCGCGCTGGCGATGGTGCCGACGCACCTGGAAACGCTGCGGGTCAGCGAAGGGATTTTCGCGATCCTGCTGGCCGGCGGCATCGAACCGCAGACCGCCGCGTGGGCGCTGGACTCGCTCACGCTCTACGTCACCGCGTACGCCTGGGAGCGGTCGCTCGTCCAGCAACGGCAGCAGCACGGCGGCGAGTGGGTGCTCAGTCAGGAGGAGTTGATGGAGCGGTTCAGCGGGCTGTCGGAGGAGAAGTTCCCGCACACTCGGCGGTATGCGGCGGAGCTGACGTCCGGTGCCGGGCATGACCGGTTTGCCTTCATGGTCAACCTGATCACGCAGAATCTGGCAAGCGGGGCGCCCGAAGGTGCGTGAGGGTTCCCCTCACGCACCTCGCGGGCTGCTTGGTGCGGCTGGGGTTAGCGGGGTTCCGGGATCGCCGGGTCGCAGCAGCCGGTCATCCGGGGCAGTTCGCGGTTGACCTCGGCCAGTTCGGCGGCGACCGCGTGGCATTGCGCGCACACCGCGAGGTGTCCGGCGAGGACTCCGGCCCGGCGGGCGGGCAGGGTGCCGCGCAGCCACGCGCCCATCCGGCGGCGGACTTCTTGGCACTGCGGCAATTCCGCGTCCGGCACCTGGACTTGCAGGTACGCCTGCCGCAGCCCCTCTCGGGCGCGGCGGGCGAGCACCGCGACGCCGTTCGGGGAAACGCCGAGCACCGGCGCGAGTTCCGCCGGGGTGTTGCCCTCGGCGGACATCCGCCACAACACCGTGCGCCAGCGGCCGGGCAAGGTTCGGTACGCCGACCACACCAGCCGGTCTTCGGAGCGCATGACTGCGAGTTCGTCAGCGCCGCCGTCAAGAGTTACGGGTTCCGGAACCGTGGCATAGAGATCGATGCGGTTTTCGTGGCGGCTCCACCGGGCGAAGAGATTTCGCATGGTGGCTACGAGATACGCGGGCGCGTTCGATTCCGGGCCGCCGCCCGCCGCGACCGTGCTGAGCACGCGGGCGAAGGCTTCGGCGACGAGATCGTCGCGTTCGGCTTGCTGGCGCACCAAACCGGCGGCGACGCGGCGCATCAGCGTGACGTGCCGCCGGAACAATTCCCCGCCGGCCTGGCAATCTCCGGCGCGCACGGCGGCGAGGAGTTCGGCGTCGGTGCGCTCGTCCTCGTCCTCCTCGGCGACCAGCGTGCTGCCCAGTGTCGCGTCCACCGTGCACCTCCCACCGGACCGGCCCACACCTCGTCACGCGGGACTACTGAAAGTAACTGGTACAGCAGTGTACTCCATATGCCGCCGAGGATCCGGCAGTCGGTCGCGCGATTCCGCGCCGGTCGCTGCTGTCAGCCGAACGGGGAAGTCCTGGCCGTCCAAGGACATTTCGTTCGGCCGCCGACTGTCCGAAGTGGACTATTGACGGACGGTCAGGAGGGTTTTCCGGCCAATTCGGTGAAATAGGGCGCCGTGGCCGGGTGGTAGTCGGCGAAGTCCGGCTTCGGTGTGCCGTCGTCGCGCCTGGGGACTCCAAAAGCAGTGCCATCCTCCAGGCGTCGGATTCGTCGGTGGCCGAAACAGTCAGTCGCCGCGACGGTCGAGCCGCTGCTGTCAGGCGGGCGGGGCGAGAAGCCGGGTGAGCCAGGCGGTGAGTTCGGCGAAGCCCCGCGGGTCGAGGGCGTAAAACCGTTGCCTGCCCACGAGTTCGTCGCGCACCAGCCCGCTTTCCCGCAGTACGCGCAGATGCCGCGACACCGCCGGGCGGCTGATGGCGAAGCGCGCGGCGATTTTCCCGGCAGGCAGGCGCTGGTGTTGCAGAAGCGCCAGGATGTCCCGCCGCACCGGGTCGGCGATCGCACTGGCGGCCAGGTCCACAGCGGAAGCGTAACCCTGCAGTTACGCGACCGGCTCACGGCCAGGTCGACGCGCCGCCGCGGCGTTTGCGGACCGCTTTCCCGGTGCCGGGCGGAAAACCGTGCTTGGTGAGCCGGACCTCGGCGAGTTCGTCGGCGCTGGTGACGGTGAGGAACAGGCTCAGCAGCAGGCTGATCAGCAGCGCGGCGACGATCATCCCGGCGGGCATCGGCGTGACCAGGGTGAGGACGACGTAGCCGGCGATCAGCCAGGGCAGCGCCTCGGCGAAGATCCGGAACGCGAAGCGCAGCACCCAGGTCTTCGCGGTCGCGTCGTACAGCACCCACTCGCGGTACTCCTCGGGGAGTACCCCGCCGTAGACGTAGTGCAGCCAGCGCACCGGGCCGGGTCGCTTCATCCCCGCCGGGTACCCCGGGCTCAGGCGGGATACGCCCCGAGCTTGGCCGGGTTCATCAGCCAGAACACGCGGTGGATGCCCTCCTCCGACGCCGTCGCGGTGAGCACCGCGGTGACGGTTCCGCCGTGGCTCACCACCGCCGCGGGCTGGCCGTTGGCATCGCTCCAGCGGACCTCGGCGCCGGCCCAGAACCGGTCGGCGAACGCGCGGACGTACTTCGCCACCGTGACCGCGCCGACCACCGGAATCCGCGTCGCGCGGACCGCGCCGCCGCCGTCGGAGTAGCTGACGACGTCCTCGGCGAGCAGTTTCTCCAGCGTCGCCAGGTCGCCGGAGCGCGCGGCGTCCACGAACGCGGTGAGCAGCCGCCGCTGTTCCGCTGGTTCGACGGGCGCCCGGCGTTCCGCGGCGAGGTGCTTGCGCGCCCGGCTGACCAGCTGGCGCGCGCTCACCTCGGTGGTCTGCACGATGTCGGCGATCTGCTGGTACGGGTAATCGAACGCCTCGCGCAGCACGTACGCCGCCCGTTCCGTCGCAGGGAGCTTTTCCAGCAGGAACAGCACGGCGACCTCGAGCGCGGCGGCCCGCTCGGCGCCGAGCTGCGGGTCTGCCGAGGTATCGACGGGTTCGGGCAGCCACGGGCCGACGTAGGTTTCGTGCCGGGCGCGCGCGGTCTGGCTCGCGGTGATGGCCAGCCGGGTCGTGGTGGTGGCGAGGAACGCGCCCGGGTTGCGGACGGCCGAACGGTCGCAGGTCTGCCAGCGCAGCCAGACGTCCTGCAAGAGGTCCTCGGCGTCGGCGACGCTGCCGAGCATCCGGTAGGCGATCCCGAACAGCCGCGGCCGGACCTGCGCGAACACCGAGGCGGCCTCGGCGATTTCCTCCATCGGCGGCGCGTTCCTTCCTGTTCCGGCGGGCATTCGCGAGCTTAGCGGGCCGGGGTGTCACAAATCGGCGCGCTGTCCGGTCCTGACTGGCGACGCTCGCGGCGGCCGCCGCGGCGGGAACGGAGGGAACGAGCATGAAGATCGTCGTCATCGGCGGAACCGGGCGGATCGGCTCGCAGGTCGTGGGGCTGCTCGAGGGGCACGAGGTCGTCGCCGCCGCGCCGAGCACCGGCGTGAACGCCTTGACCGGCGAGGGGCTGTCCGGTGCGTTGCAGGGTGCCGACGTGCTGGTGGACGTGTCGAACTCGCCGTCGTTCGCGGACGACGACGTGATGGAGTTCTTCCGGCGTTCGACCGGGAATCTGGTCAAGGCGGCGAGTGAAGCCGGGGTGGGGCATTTCGTCGCGCTGTCCGTCGTGGGCGCCGACGAGCTGCCGGATTCCGGGTATCTGCGGGCGAAGGTCGCGCAGGAGAAGCTGATCCAGGACAGCGGGCTGGACTACACGATCGTGCGCGCGACGCAGTTCCTGGAGTTCGCGGTCGCGATCGCGGACACCTCGACGGTCGACGGTGTGGTGCGGCTCTCCGACGGCGGCACGCAGCCGATCGCGGCGGAGGACGTCGCGGTGGCGGTCGCGCGGGCCGCGGGCGAGCCGCCGGCCGGCGGGATCGTCGAGATCGGCGGACCGGACGTGCTGCCGATGGACGAGTGGATCCGGCGGGTGCTGACCGCGCGAAAGGATCCGCGCGAGGTGGTGACCGACCCGGCCGCGAAGTACTTCGGGACGGTGCTGGGCAAGGACAGCCTGGTGCCCGCGGAAGGCGCGTGGCGGGGGAGGGTCGGGCTGGCGGAGTGGCTGGGCCGGTGAACGGCGATCCCGGTTCTCGCCGGGATCGCCGCTCGCGAGTTACGAAAGCTGGCCGTCGTAATCCGGGAGTTTGAAGCCTTTTTCGTAGTCCCCGCCTTCGAGGTCGGTGGACCGGTTGCCGATGTTCGCCGTGATTGTGTAGCCCTGGTCGGTCAGGTCCGCGCGGCAGCGTTGCTTGCCTTCCGCGGTGTGCTCGCCGGATTTGCGGGTGCAGATCGCGTCGATCGGATAGCCCGCATTGCCCAGCTGCGTGCGCGCCGAGGAAGAACTGGTCCGCGCCGTCACGAAGAGGACGGACACGTGGTGCTCGCCTGCCCATTGCGCGACCGCGAGCACCGGCCGGTTCGGTTCGCCGGGGTGGTATTCGGTTTCCAGCGACGTGTTGTCGATGTCCAGCACGATCGCCAGCCCGGACCCGCCCTGCGCGACCCGGTCGGTCAGCCACGGAATGGCCGGATCGACGGCTTCGCGCACGTCGGCCTGCCATTGGTCGTAGCTGGGCAAGTCGGCTGGCGCGGCCGAGGCGGTGGCAGGCGCGGCGATCAGCCCGGCGACGGCGAGAATGGCGGCGCAGGCGGTTTTGACGTTCATCGGCGCGTTTTCTCCTTAGCGTGGCGGAAAGTGCCGTCGAGCACGCTAATCGCGCGGGGGATTCCGGTGTACCGTCGTTCGTCGGTGAATATTTCGTTCGCGGAGGAGAATTCTCGGTCCGTTCACCGGGAGCTGCGGGGGAGTTTTCCGCCGCGATTCGGGGTGATGATTGTCGACGCGGGTTGACAATCATCACCCCGAATCCGCCGTTATCCGGCGATGGTGTCCAATTCGGCCAAGGCGTCCGCGGGCAGTTCCAGTTCGCCCGCCGCCACGTTCTCGCGCAGGTGCGCGACCGACGACGTGCCGGGGATCAGCAGGATGTTCGGCGACTGGTGCAGCAGCCAGGCCAGCGCGACCGCCTTCGGGCTGGCGCCGAGCCGGGCGGCGACGTCGTCCAGCGTCGAGGACTGCAGCGGGCTGAACCCGCCGAGAGGCCAGAACGGGACGTAGGAAATCCCTTGGGCGGCAAGGGATTCGATCAGCTTCTCGTCCCCGCGGTGCGCCACGTTGTACCAGTTCTGCACGGTGACCACCGGCGCGATCGACTGCGCCTCGGCCACCTGCTCGGCGTCGACCACGCTCACGCCGAGTTCCTTGATCTTGCCTTCCTGGCGCATTTCGGCGAGCGCGCCGAACGGCTCGGCCAGCGAACCCGGAACCGGCGAGTGGCCGTCCGGTCCGCCGCCGACGCGCAGGTTCACCACGTCGAGCGCCTCGACGCCGAGGTTGCGCAGGTTCGACTCGACCTGGTCGCGCAATTGCGCGGGCGAACGCTCGTGGATCCAGCCGCCCTGGTCGTCGCGCACCGCGCCGACCTTGGTGACGATCTGCAGCCCGTCGTAGGGCGCGAGCGCTTCGCGGAGCAGTTCGTTCGTGACGTGCGGCCCGTAGAAGTCAGCCGTGTCGATGTGGTTCACGCCCAGCTCGACGGCCGTGCGCAGGACCGCGAGCGCCTCGTCGCGATCGGTCGGCGGCCCGAACACGCCGGGTCCGGCGAGCTGCATCGCGCCGTATCCCAGGCGGGCGACGGTGCGCCCGGCCAACGTGAACGTCCCGCCGGGGAGGTTGTCGGTCAATGTTCCGCCCTTCTTTCCTCGCCGCGCCGGTGCCGTCGCGGCTGCCGTCCATGGTGCGGCCGGTCGCGCGGCGCGGCCAGTACCCCTCGGTCCTGGGAGTGTCAGGGCCAGGCTCGCGGGACAGCCGTCCGATAATTTGGTATACCATTAGCATGGCTTCTCTGACTGTGACCGGCGTGCGTCCGTGGGGCGGCGAGCCGGCCGACCTCGTCCTCGACGGCGACCGCATCTCCGATGTCCGGCCCGCGGGTTCCGCCCCGGTCGAGGGCGAGCGCCTCGACGGCGCGGGGCTGCTCGCGCTGCCCGGGTTCGTCAACTCGCACGCCCACGTCGACAAGAGCTGGTGGGGCAAGCCGTGGGTCTCCTACGGCGGTGTCGCGAGCACCGAAGGCCGCATCGCGCACGAGCGGGCCGAACGGGACGCGCTCGGCATCCCGAGCGTCGAAATCGCCGAGACGGTGCTGCGCGAATTCCTGCGGCACGGCACCACCGCGGCGCGCAGCCATGTGGACATCGACCTGGGGCTCGGCCTGCGCGGGATCGAGATCGTGCAGGAGGCCGCGGAACGGCTGGGCGGCGCGGTGGAGGTCGAGATCGTGGCCTTCCCGCAGGACGGCGTGCTGCGGCGGCCGGGTGTGCTCAAACTGCTCGACGAGGCCGCCGCGGCGGGCGCGGGCCGGATCGGCGGCCTCGACCCGGCGGGCATCGACCGCGACCCGGTCGGCCAGCTCGACGGACTGTTCGAGATCGCCGAGCGCCGCGGCGTCGGCCTCGACATCCACCTGCACGACGGCGGTGAGCTGGGCGCGTTCCAGTACGAGCTGATCGCGGACCGGACCGTGCGCACCGGGCTGCAGGGCAAAGTCACCGTGTCGCACGGCTTCGCGCTCGGCGAGGTTCCCCCGGCGCGGCAGGCGGCGCTGCTCGACCGGATCACCGAGGCAGGCATCTCGCTGGCGACGGTCGCGCCGGTGCGGGTGGCGCCGCTGCCGTGGGCTGAACTGTCGGCGCGCGAGATCCCAGTCGGCCTCGGCACGGACGGGATCCGCGACCTGTGGTCCCCGTACGGCGACGGCGACATCCTGCAGATCGCACTCGGTTTCGCTCGCTTGCACGGCTTGCGGAGGGACGAGGATCTGACGGCGGCGGTGGAGCTGGCGACGCGGCGGGCGGCGTCGTTCGTGGGCCGGGAGCGGCATGACCTGGCACCGGGTTGCCGGGCGGATGTGGTGCTGGTGGCGGCGGAGAACGTGCCGGACGCGTTGATGCGGGTGCCGGTGCGGTCGTGGGTGATCGCTGGTGGCCGGGTGGTGGCGCGGGAGGGCGAGGTGCTCGTCTGAGGGGGTTGGCCGGTGGTTCTTCCGGCTTCGCCTCGCTTGCATGGCTGCCGGAGGGATGAGGATTTGACGGCGGCGGTGGAGCTGGCGACGCGGCGGGCGGCGTCGTTCGTGGGCCGGGAGCGGCATGATCTGGTGCCGGGTTGCCGGGCGGATGTGGTGTTGGTGGCGGCGGAGAACGTGCCGGACGCGTTGATGCGGGTGCCGGTGCGGTCGTGGGTGATCGCGGGTGGCCGGGTGGTGGCGCGGGAAGGCGAGATGCTCGTCTGAGCAGTTAGTCCGATGCTCCAGTCGAGCGCGGATTTTTCCGCATCCTGAGACGAACTTTTGCTCCCGCCGCGGCGATACCTTCCCGGGATGGACAAGCTCGACGCTCTCCGCAGGCGGCTGGAGCAGGACCTTCCCGCGCTGCTGGACCACCACCGAGTCCCCGCCGCGGTGATCGCGGTCGCGGTCGGCGAGGAGACCGCCACCGCGGCCGCCGGGGTGCTGAATCTCGGCACTGGCGTCACCGCCACGGCTGATTCGGTATTCCAAATCGGTTCGATCACCAAGGTGTGGACCGCCACTCTCGTCCTGCAACTCGTGGACGAGGGCCTGGTCGATCTCGACGCTCCCATCCGGAAGTATCTCCCCGATCTCAAACTGGGCGACGCGGCCATCACCGTGCGCCAGTTGCTCAGCCACACCGCCGGGTTCGAGGGCGATCTCTTCACCGACACCGGTCCCGGCGACGACGCGGTGGAGAAGTTCGTCGAAACCCTCGACGGCGTCGCCCAGCTGTTCCCGCCCGGAGAGTTGTTCTCCTACAACAACGCCGGGTACGTCGTCCTCGGGCGGCTGGTGGAAGTGTTGCGCGGCAAGCATTACGAGGACTGCCTTCGCGAATACCTCGCCGCCCCGCTGAAGCTCCAGCAGTTCTGCCCGAACGCCCTCGACGCGATCCGCTTCCGCGCCGCGATCGGGCATCTCGAACCCGAGCCGGGCGCGGACCTTGTGCCCGCGCCGTTCTGGTCGATGCTGCGGTCCAACGGACCGGCTGGGTCGTCGCTCGCGATGTCCGCGGCGGATTTGCTCGCGTTCGGCCGCATGCACCTCGCGGGCGGCGCGGGGGTGTTGAGCGCGGAGAGCACCGCGGCCATGCTGCAGCGGCAGGTCAGCCTTCCGCCGCTCGGCATCATGGGCGACGCTTGGGGCCTCGGCTGGGAGCTGTTCGACACCCCGACCGGCCAGGTTTACGGCCACGACGGCAACACCGTCGGCCAGGCGGCGTTCCTGCGGCTGGTGCCGGAAAGCGACCTCGTCGTGGCGTTGCTGACCAACGGCGGCGACGCGATGAGCCTGTACGCCGACCTCGTTCCCGCGCTGCTCAAGGAATTCGGCGGCGTCGAGGTGGCGCTGCCGCCCCGTCCGCCCGCCGAACCGGAGCCGTTCGCCGCCGACCGGTATCTCGGCACCTACGCCAGCACGGTCGCCGATCTCGTGGTCTCCCAGGACGACGACGGCCGGGTCTGGCTGGAGCAACGTCCTAAAGGGACAGCCGCGGAACTGAGCGCCGCCAGCAAATCCGAACTGGTCTTTCTCGAGGGCGACACGCTGATCCTCCGCGAGGCGCAGGGCGGAATCTATCTGCCGCTGGTCTTCCTTGGCGACGACGGTTCGGGCCGCGCGCGATACGTCCATTCGGGGAGGGCGACCCGTCGCGCCGGGTGACCGGACGGCTTTGCCCGAACTGAACGATCCGGAGGCCGTTCCCGGGTAAGGTTTTACCTCGTGGCCGCTGATCTGGGGTGGAATACGGGGCAGACGCGCATCCACGCTGCCGACGGCCGCCTCCTCGGCGCCGGCGTGCTGATCGGCGGCCGGTACGTCCTGACCTGCTCCCGGGCGGCCCGCGACGAAACCGTTTTCTGGGTCGAATCGGCGGGTTCCGCGGCGCTGGCCGGGCTGGTCCCGCCGCTCGCGGGCGCGCGCGGCGACCTGGCGCTGCTCGAACTGGACACTCCGGTGATCGGCGGCGCGACGCTCCGGCGGAAGGTCGGATCCGGGCGGGAAGTCCGGATCCACAGTCTTCCGCTCCGCCTCGGCTACGGCATTTGGGTACGTGCCACCACCGGTGCGGCCGACGGCGAACGGGTGCCGCTCACTCTGCTGGAGGGCGGCGTCGACCCGGACCTGTCCGGCTGTCCCGCGTTCGACCGCACCACCGGGCGGCTGCTCGGCATCGTGGTGGTCGACAGCGCGGTGCGGCTGGTTCCGGCGGACACCGTGCTGGCGTACTTCCCGCAGCTGCGCGAATGGGTGACCGACGATTCGGTGATCGAGGACCGGCTCGACGAACTCCTCGTCCGCACCGGCAGCCGGCCCGTGCCCGGGGACCTCCGGGTCTCGCTGCCGAAAGCGACGCCGCCGGACCCGTTCGACGCCGTGCTGCCCGACGCGGCGCTGCCGGAACGGCACCGGTTCTGCGGGGAATGCGGCAATCCGGTGGGCCGCGGCGAGGCCGGGCGGCCCGGCCGGGTGCGCGGCTACTGCGTGCGCTGCGGCACGCCGTTCACCTTCCTGCCGACGCTGGACCAGGGCACGGTCGTCGCCGGCCGGTACCGGGTGCTCGGCTGCATCGCGCACGGCGGGTTCAGCTGGATCTACCTCGCCCGCGACGAGGCCGAGGGCGGCCGGTTCGTGGTGCTCAAAACCCTGGTCGGCGAACGGGACCGCGGCGGCGCGCTGGCCGCCGCGCAGTCCGCCGTCGTCCCGCAGCTGCTGGAACTGGACCATCCGAACGTCGTCCGCACCCTCGCGCACGTCGAACACCCGGACCCGGAAACCGGCAGGCCCAGCGGGTATCTGGTGATGGAGTACGTGCGCGGCATTTCGCTGCGGTCGGTCCTCCAGCGCGCGAAGCGGCTGCGTCCGGAGCATGTCGCCGCGTACGGGCTGCAGCTGCTCGAGGCGGTCGGGTACCTGCACGCTCGGGGATTGCTGTACGTCGATGTGAAACCGGACAACGTGCTGCAGGACGGCGATCGGATCACTCTCGTCGACCTCGGCTCGGTGCGGCGGCAGAACGACCGGGACAGCGCGATCGTCGGCACGCCGGGCTATCAGCCGCCGCGGTCCGAGCTGGACCGGGAGGGCATCAGCGTCCGGTCGGATCTCTACTCGGTCGGCCGCACCCTGGAAGAGCTGCTGCGGGAGTGTTCCGGGTCGTACGGCGGTCTTGGCCGGGAAATGCTGCAGGTGCTGATCGACCGGGCCACGGCAAGTTACGAGGACCGGTTCGCCACCGCCTACGACATGGCCGAACAGCTGCGCGGGGTGCTGCGGCAGCTGCTCAGCCAGCGCACGCGTGTGCCGCGCCCGGTCGTGTCGCGGGTGTTCGCCGAACCTCGCGAGCTCGCCGCGGCGGGGCTCGGGGTTCCGGAGTGGGAAGCCTGGGGGCCGGAACCGCCGTTGCGCGCCGACGATCGCCTGCGGGACGACGACGTGCGGGCCGCCTTGCCCATGGCCCTCTTCACCGCATCCGAGGAGGTCTCGGCGGCCTGGCGCAGCGCTGCGATCCTGCTGGACGCGGGCTCGCTGGACGACGCCGAGAACCAGTACCGGGAGTGCGCGCGGCTGGTGCCGGGCGAGCTGGCACCGTTACTGGCGCTGGGTTTCTGCGCCGAACTGCGAGGGTTGGCGGCGGCCGCGGCGCGCTACTACGAAGCGGTGTGGGTGTGCGACCGGTCCATGGTCGCGGCGGCGTTCGGGCTTGCCCGGATCCGGCTCGGGCAGGGTGATCGGGTCGGTGCCGCCGCGGTTTTGGACGAAGTACCCGCGGCGTCGGGCTTGGCGGCTCGGATCGGCGCGGTGCGGGCGCTCGCCGCGCTCGTGCCAGGTGAGACGGAACTGCCGAGCCTCGACGAAGCCGCTGCCGCGTGGTCCCGGCTCGGCGACCTGAACCTGGACGAGGACGCGCAGAGCCGGCTCACTGCGGTGGTCGGGGAAACGCTGCTGCGGCTGGCCGCCGAGAATCCCGCAGCTGCCACCCGGTTTCCTGACTTGCGCCAGGTGAAGCACGACCTCGCGCAGGTCTACTGGGAGCAGGCGAACCCGGCGTGGCCAGCGCTGCGGGACCACGCGGGACGGGTGCGCGGCCTCGAGGTGCCGCGACCGGTCTCGGCCGCACAGCCGAAAGTCGTGGTGCACTACCCCCGTTACCTGCCGTCGCGCACCTCCAGCACGACCGTGAAGGTGACGGTCACGGCTGGCTCCGGCGGCGGTCCGATGCGGCTGTTCGTGCGCGATTCGCCGGGTTGTGTGGTGTACCGGGTCAGCCAGCTGGCTCCGCGAGAGTTGCAGAAACCCTTGCCGCAGCGGCGAATCAGCGAGGAAGGGCTCGATCTCGGGCAGTGGACGGCAGGGGAAACCAGGGAGTACGCGCTGAGCTTGCTCGTGCCGTCGGGGTTGGCGATCGAGCGGGACCATCAGCTGGTCGCGATGTGGGCGCAGCAGGGCTCGGTGCAGTCGGAGGCGGAGACCGTTTCCGTGCGGCTGACCGATGATCCGGCGCATCTGGCCCAAGCACCGGTCGGTCCGCACCTGGGCCTGGGGGCTGCCGTGGATGCCGCGCTTTCCGCGTACCGCAACGGAAACCTCAGTGCCACGCTGGACGCGCTGGGTTCGGCGGTGGCGTTGGCGACCGCGCAGGGCAACGAGGCGGTGCTGGGCCGGTTGCGGTTGCTGGTGGACGTCGTCGACGCGGAGAGCGGGCTGGTCAGCCTGCACGGACCGCTGGCTGGGGAAGAGTTTCTTTCGGAGCGGATTTCGGTGACGTTGCGGCCGCCGGTCACTGCTGATGCCGCGAAGCCCGTTGAGGACATCCAGCTCGAAGGGCCGCAAGCGCCGGTTTACGGCACGGTGCTCAGCGCGCGGGTTGACTCGCGCCGGGTCGACTCGCGCCGGATCGATTCCCGGCGCGTCGACTCGCGTCGGGTGGATTCCCGGCGCGTGGATTCCCGCCGGGCGGATTCGCGGCCCGCTACCTGGCGCACCGGCCGGACCGGGTATCCCGTGCCGGGCGAGGTTTCGGGGATGCCGCCGTTCTCCTCCCGGCGGGTGCTCTGGGCGGGCAGACGGCCGCCGGGCGCGAAACCGCCGGACGACAGCCCGCCGCCGGGACCGGGCCTGCTGGAGGCGACCGTCGAATGCCGGTCTGACGATCCGGTGGTCGTCGGGCGGGCGGTGCGGGTCGCGGTTTCGGTGCGGCGCAAGGAACCCGCGAGCGCGCCGGCTGGTGTCGTGCGCGTCCGGGTGCTGCTCGACGCCGCGCCCGGGGCGGCCCAGCCGATGTCGCGGGTCGGCTGGATCACCGGCGACCGGCTGCGCGAGCCGGCGGAGTTCGACGTCGTCCCGGTCGCGCCGGGGCCGCTGCGGCTGGCGTTCCGGATCTACCGCGAGCACGACGCCCAGCTGCTCCTGGAAATCGCGGCCGCGCTGCCGGTGGAGGTGCTGTCATGACCCGTCAGCTGAGCGCCGAGGTGACCGTCGACAACACCGCCGGGCTGAGCCGCGTCGCGGTGCCGCCGTACAACCGCGCGCGGACGGTCAACCTGCGGTTCCTCGAGTTCCCCGGGGTGCCAGGGCTGCTCGTGCAAGCGTGGGGCAGCGCGTTCCCGGAGGACGGCGGCGGCGGGTACCAGGGCCGGATCGCGCACAGCCTCGGCGAGCTGAACTCCCGGATCGACATCCTCCGCGAAACCTGGCAGCGGCACGTCGTGGACGTCGCCGAGCGGACCGAGCGCGGGCCGCGCCGCCACCCGTTCGCCGACGGCTGGGACCTGTCGCGGCGGCCGGAACTGTTGCGCCGCGCCGGTTTCGCCCTCGCGGACGCCGGCTATCTGATGTACCGGCTGTTGTTCGCCGGTCCGGATCGCGGGCTGCAGCGGATCCGGGCGCTGCTGGAACTGGCGCTCGCCGAGGGCGAGAACGTGATCAGCATCGAATCGGACAGCCTGATCGTGCCGTGGGGCATGCTGTACACCTCGCCGCGGCGGCCGGACGAGTACCCGGACGACGAGAACTGGTCGCTCGCCGGGTTCTGGGGCTACCGGCACGTCGTGGAGCACACCTTCTCCCGGGTCGACGACTTCGACGCGCGGATCACCGTGGACGGCGGCAAACCGGTCGTGGGGCTCAACGTCGACCACGGCGTGGACCGGCAATTCCCGGAGACGCCCTACATCGCGCCGGTGGTCGACTTCTTCCACGGCCGGGCCGAAGTCGTGCTGCGGCCGGACAAGAAAACGCTCGCCGCGCATTTCCGCAGCCGCGATTTCGCCGACCACGTCACGTATTTCGGCTGCCACGGCAAGGTAAGCGGGTCCGGCGGGCTGATCGAACAACCGTATCTGAAACTAGGCGACGGCGAACGGATCTACGGCACCGATCTGACCGCGTGGCTGGAGGAAGCGCCGCTGCCGACGAAGCCGTTCGTGTACGTCGGGGCGTGCCAGGGCGGACAGGTGACGTCGGCGTTCTACTCGGCCTTCGGCAAAGCGTTGCTGGGCAACGGCGGACGCTGCCTGATCGGCCCGCAGATCGACCTGCCGCCCGCGTTCGCGTGCGAGTATTCGCGGCGGTTGTTCACCGAATTCATCGATACGGGCGCGAAACTGGGCGATATCGTGCGCTCGCTGGCGCGCGCGTTCGCCGACGAACACCACAATCCGCTCGGGCTGATGTTTTCGCTGTACCGCGGGATCGACGTGCATCTGTGGCAGGAAGGGCGACCGTGACCGAACCGGTGATCCTGGACCTCGACGAGCACGGCGATTTCGTGGATCCGGAAACCGGCGAACCGGTGCCCGCCGAGGCGGTGCCGCGCTTGCTGGCCCGGTGGCTGGAGGTTCCGGCGACGGCGACCGACATCGTCGTGTTCGTGCACGGCTGGCAGAACAACCGGGAGACGGCGGGCCGGCGGGCGCGGCAGTTCTTCGGACTGCTGGAGGAACAGTACGCGGCTGGGTCTTACGAAGGACTCGGTGCGTGGCAAGGGTTTTACGTCATGGTGCGGTGGCCGTCGATGAGCAACCCGTTCCTGACCGGGTACCGGCGGATCCGCGACCGGGCGCATGCGATGACCACCGACGGGCGGGCCGCGGAGGCGCTCGGCCAATTGCTCGGATATCTGAACGCGGAACGTCAATTGCCGGGCAGTGCGCCGAGTTTGCGGACCGTCACCGGACAGTACCTGCATTGTGTCGGCCATTCCTTCGGCGGCCGGTTCGTCGTGGAAGCGGTGCAGGCCGCGGCGGGCGACGGTCCGCCGGTTCTCGGGTGGGATCGGGCTGACCCGCGTTATCCGTACACTGTGGACACTCTGCTGGTGTTCCAGATGGCGGCGCGCCCGGACATCTTCACCGGCCGGTTCGCCCCGGTGCTGCGTGCCGCGCCGATCAACGGGCCGGTCGTGCTGACCCGGTCCCGGTTTGACCGGGCGACCGGGTTGTGGCACCGGTTGGCGGAGGGCGTGCGAGGGATCGGGAACGTCGGGGTGAAGGCTCCGGCCGACGAGGTCGCGAACACGGTGCTGCACAAGGTATCGGCGGAGTACTCACGGTCCGAATTGGACCGGCGGATCGTCAACGTCGAGTCGGGGTGGCGGTTCCGGCGCGGGCGGTGGTGGAATCCAGCCGGGGCGCATTCGGACATCTGGTACCCGGAGTCGGCGCATTTGCTGCTGTCGCTGGCCGAACTGGCCCGCTGAACGGGGCTCGACAGTCCGAGGCAGACCGCCGAGCCCCGAAAGCGTTCAGTAGCCGTAGTGCAGCCAAACGGCCTTCGTCTCGGTGTACGCGTCCAGCGCCCACGGGCCCATTTCGCGGCCCCAGCCCGACGCCTTGTATCCACCCCACGGGGCGGCCATGTCCGGGATCGGCGGCATGTTCACGAACACCGCGCCCGCGCGAATCCCGTCCGCATAGCGTTGCGCGGTACGGATGTCGCGGGTCCACACAGTCGCGGCGAGGCCGTACTGCGTGTCGTTCGCGCGCGCGACCAGTTCGTCCGGGTCGTCGTACGGCGTCACCGCCAGCACCGGGCCGAAGATCTCCTCGCGCATGATCGTCATCGAGTCGGTGACGCCCGCGAAGAGCGTCGGCTGGTAGAAGTAGCCGTCGCGGTCGACTTCCGAGCCGCCGGTGATCAGGTCCGCGCCTTCGGAACGGCCGGTCGCCACCAGGTTCGCGACGTGCCTGCGGTGCTTGTCCGACACGAGCGGCCCGACCTGGGTCGTCTCCTCCAAACCGGGGCCGACCTGCAGGCCCGCCAGCCCGGCGGCCATTTTCTCCACGAACTCCTGCTCGCGCTTGCGGTCGACGTAGAACCGCGTGTACGCGGCGCAGACCTGCCCGGTGTTCAGCGTCGCGCCGGCGAGGTTGCCCGCGACGGCGGCGTCCAGGTCGGCGTCGGCGGCGATGATGCTCGGGGCCTTGCCGCCGAGTTCGAGGGTGAGCCGCTTGAGGTTGGACTCCGCGCTCGCCGCGGTGATCAGCTTCCCGACCGCGGTGGAACCGGTGTAGGAAACGTGGTCGACGTCGTGGTGCGAACTCAGCAGCGCGCCCACCGGACCGTCTCCGGTGACCAGGTTGACGACGCCCGCTGGGATACCAGCCTGCTCCGCCAGCTGTACCAGCCGGATGCTGGTCAGCGGGGTGACCTCGCTCGGCTTGATCACCACGGTGTTGCCGGTGGCGAGCGCGGGCGCGAGCTTCCACACGAGGATCATCAGCGGGAAGTTCCACGGCGTGATCAGCGCGTTCACGCCGACCGGCTCGCGGCGCGTGTAGTGCAGGGTGTCGGGGAACGAAACCGGGTTCGTGGTGCCCTGGATTTTCGTGACCCAGCCGGCGAAGTACCGCAGGTGCTCGGCCGCGCCGGTGACGCTCACCTGGCGCGAGATGCCGATCGGCTGGCCCTGGTCGCGGGTTTCCAGCGCGGCGAGCTCCTCGTGGTGCTCGTCGACGAGGTCGGCGAGGCGGAACAGCAGTTTCGCGCGCTGCACCGGTGCCAGCCCGGCCCACTCCGGCGAGGTCAGCGCGCGGCGCGCGGCGGCGACCGCGGCGTCGACGTCGGCCCGCGTCGCCGTCCCGACGTCTTCGAGAACCGTGCCGGTGGCCGGATCGCGGGTCGGGATGGGCTCCCCGCCGGCCTCGGTCCACTGACCGTCGATGAACAGGCGTGTCGCCATGGTGCTCCCTAGTCCCGGTCTTCTGGTCGCTCCCGAGTATCGGCGCGCGGCGGGCGGGCGGTCTTGTCCGCGAGGGCACGCCCGTTGTCGGCGAGTGAAGACAATTCCGGGCGCGGCCGGGGGACCGGCCAGGATCAGGACATGGACGTGATCGTGGTGGGTGCGGGTTCGGCGGGCTCGGTGGTGTGCCGGCGGCTGGTCGACGCGGGCGCGAAGGTGACGCTGCTGGAGGCGGGCGGACCGGACACGAACGCGGCGATCCACGACCCGTCGCGCGCGGGGGAACTGTGGCACGCCGCCGAGGACTGGGACTACTACACGGTGCCGCAGCCGCACGCCGGGAACCGCAGGCTGCACCTGCCGCGCGGCAAGGTGCTCGGCGGCTCGCATTCGCTCAACGCGATGATCTGGGTCCGCGGCGCGGCGGCGGACTACGACGGCTGGGGCCTGCCCGGCTGGACCTGGGACGACGTGCGCCCGGTGTACGAGCGGATCGAACGCGACCTGCTCGACCTCGAACAGCACGATCCGCTGCAGCCGATCCAGCAGTCCATTGTGGACGCCGCGCAGGAGATCGGCCTGCCGTTCAACGACAATTACAACGGCGGCACCCTCGACGGCGTCTCCGTGCAGCAAGTCACCATGTCCGGCGGTCGGCGGCGCAACACCTGGCTCTGCTACGCCGAACCGGTCGCCGGCCAGATGACCGTCCACACTGGCGCGCTGGTGCATCGCGTGCTCTTCGAGGGCGATCGCTGCATCGGCGTGCTGGCGGAGATCGACGGCAAACTGGAGTCGCTGTTCGCCGACCAGGTCGTGCTCGCCGCCGGCGCCCTCGCGTCCCCAGCGATCCTGCTGCGCAGCGGAATCGGCCCGGCTGACGACGTCGCCGCGCTGGGCTTGGACGTCGTCGCCGATCTGCCAGGGGTCGGCGAAAACCTGCACGACCACCTGCTGTCGCCGGTCATTTTCGCCACCGACCGGCGCGCGGTCGCGCCGCCGCAGACCGGGCTTTCGGTGACGCAAACGCATCTGTTCTGGCGCAGCCGCCCAGGCCTGGCGGTGCCGGACACGCAGCCGATCCACTTCAGCGTGCCGATGTACGAACCGTGGATGACCGGACCGGCGACCGGGTTCTCGCTGATGGCGGGCATGATCACACCGCAAAGCCGGGGAACGCTGCGGCTGCGCAGCACGGATCCGGCCGAGATGCCGCTGATCGACCTGGCCGCGCTGGCACACCCGGCGGACTTCGAAAGCCTGGTCGCGTCGGTGGAGCAGTGCCAGTTGATCGGCGGCGCCCCGGCACTGGCCGAGGAATGGGGCGCGCGGGAGCTGTACCCGGGACCGGCGGACATCCGGGAGTACGTCCGGCGAACGGCGATCACGTATCACCACCAGGTGGGCACGTGCCGGATGGGGACCGACGAGCTGGCGGTGACTGATCCGACGCTGGCGGTGCGCGGGGTGTCCGGACTGAGGGTCGCGGACGCTTCGGTGCTGCCGCGGGTGATCAGCGGGAACACGAACGCGCCTGCGGTGCTGATGGGGGAGCGGGTGGCGGAGTTCATGCTGGCGTAAATCGGTTCTCCGGGCCGGGCCGGGCCGGGGCGGTTCGGTTCCCGGCACGGACCGCACCATGCTGGTTCTGGTGCGAATTCTGAAATAGCCCACGTCGATTGACGTGATTTTATCTGCATAATCGAGCTTGAAATCAGGAAAACGTGCTTAACCCCTGGGAAATCGTTACCCGCGGCATCGCTAGAGTGGTGTTCCCAGGGGAGGGGATAGTTCATGCCGCGGCGATGGGGGTAGCCGGGACGCTGCTCGCCCAGCAGATGGGAAAGAAGGACCCTGCTGTCGGCCCGGTGGAGACCAGTCGCGCGCCATCGGCCCCGCAGAAGAGCAGCGCGCCGATGTCGGCGAGCGACCCGAGCGAGGCCGCCCCTTCGGAGATCCGGTGGCAAGGAAAGTTCGCGTTGACGAGCTACCCGGATTTCGAATCGCTGCCGCCGAAGGACAATGCGGGCGGCAGCATGAGCCAGGACATCTACGGCACACTCTATCCGTCGGGCGGCGGTGCGGTCTGGACCGGCAGTCGGCCGCCATCGAAGCAGGAGTGCTCCGACTTGGCGGACACGCAATCGCGGGAGAAGATCGACCCGGTCCCCGGAACGCAGGTGTGCCTCAAGACCCGCGGCCGGGTCGTCTACTTCAAGGTGGTCGGCGCCGGCGAGCGGGAGAATTGGGTCTACCGGTATCAGACGCAGCTGATCGTCTGGAACTGAGGGAGCCGGGTCGCTGCTGCGGCGGCCCGGCGGCGAAACTCTCCGCCGGGCCCGTCCGTTCCCGCTGACCTGCGTTGCGCAGCCCTAGTCCCGCGCGTAAACCCGCTTCCCCCCGAACCACGTCTCCCGCACCGTGATCCCGGCCAGTTCATTCGCCGGAGTCTTGAACGGATCCTGGTCCAGCACCACGAAATCCGCCGACTTGCCCGGCGTCAGCGACCCCGTCACGTCGTCCAGTCCGCACGCGCGGGCTGAGTTCAGGGTGAACACCTGGATCGCCTCGGCCAGCGTGATCGCCTGCTCCGGCCACAGGCTCCCGGGGTGCTTGCCGTACGGGTCCTGCCGCGTGATCAGGCCCTCGATGCCTTCCCACGCGTTCGGGGATTCGCTCACCGGCCAGTCCGAACCCCCGGCGACCAGAGCGCCGGTGTCCAGCAGCGTCCGGTTCGGCTGCATTCGCGCCGCGCGTTCGGCGGGGATCACCTGGGCGATGGCGTCCGGGATCACGCCGGGCACCCAGAGGAACGGCGAGATGTCCGCCGACACGTTGAGCGTCGCGAACCGCTCCAGATCGTCCGGGTGGATGAATTGTCCGTGCGCCACTTGGATTTTCGTCGTGTAGTCGCCGCGGGCGCGGAGATTGCCGGCAGCGTCCAAAGTGGCCCGGACGGCAGCGTCGCCCGCGCAGTGGATCTTCGCCGAAAGCCCGGCCGCGACGGCGACGTCCAGCCACTTCGCGAGTTCCTCCGGCGGCATCGTGGTGTCGCCGCAGAAGCACTCGTGGTGCAGGTACGGCTCCAGGAACGCCGCGGTGTGCGCGGGCGGGGTGCCGTCGAGGAAGATCTTCACGAAGTCCGGCCGGTGGTGCTCGCTGCGGTACGCCGCGGCCCGGTCGAGCAGTGGTTCGCCGATCGGGTCCGCGCCGAAGATCGGGTCGTTGACCAACATCGACGACACCACCCACGCGGCCAGTTCGCCCGCGTCGTCCAGCGTCTTCAGCGCGGCGAGGATGTCGAGGGTGGCCCCGGCGTCCTGGAACGCGGTGATGCCGTACGAGTGCAGGATCGCGATCGCCCGCCGCGACGCTTCGGCGTGCTGTTCGGCGGTGAGCGTGCGCGTGTCCCGCATCGCCCGCTCCACCGCCAAGCCCGCGGTCTCGATCAGCAGACCGGTCGGTGCGCCGCTGTCGAGGTCGCGGTGGATCGTCCCGCCGGTCGGGTCCGGAGTGGCTGCGGTGATCCCGGCCAGTTCGAGCGCCCGGCTGCTCGCCCACCGGTTGTGCCTGCTGTCCTCGATCAGCACCACCGGACGGCCGCCCGCCGCCTCGTCCAGCGCCCGCCGCACGGACTCGTGACCGAGTTCGGGGGCCAAAGTGGACGGCCAGGCGCCGCCGACGACCCATTCGTCCGGACCGAGCCCGGCCGACCATTCCCTGACCGCGGCGAGGATTTGGTCCAGGCCCGCGCCGCTTTCCAGGCGCAGCTCGAACAATTCCCGCCCGGCGAGGGCGTGGTGGCTGTGCACGTCCACGAATCCCGGCAGCACGAACGCGCCGCCGAGATCGACGACCTCGGTGTCCGGACCGGCCTCGGCGGTGCTCACCCGGCCGTTCTCCACCGCGAGCGAGGCCGCCCACGGCCGATCTTCGTCCACTGTGTACACAGTGGCGTTGGTGAGGAGCAGTTCAGGCGCCACGGGTCACTGTCCAGCGGGGTCGTAGTCCGGCGAATAGACAGTGTTGCTGAGCAGCCTGCCGTACGCGCCGAAGGTGAAGTGCGTCGGCGACTTGCCGTCCTCGCCCAGTCCGAACAGCGAACCGTGCGACCGCAGTTCCCGCACGTTCCGGTGGTCGGCCACGGTCACCGACGCGCACGGGATGACCTTCTCGCGCCAGGTGAACACGTAAATCCCGGGCCGGATCTGGTAGACGGAGTTCTCGTCGGTGTCGGCGAGACCGCGCTCCGGGCCGGAAAGGCACTGCCAGGTGTACCAGTGCGGGGTGAGGTAAACGTGCTCGTACGCGTGCTCTTCGCTGTAGACCCACTGCACGCGGCGGCCGATCAGCGCGGTGCTGGGCGCGATTTCCTCGCCGTGCGCCTCGCGGCCCTGGATGGTCGCAGGACGGAACCGTTGCGTCACCCGGGGAAGTCCGTCGCCGATCGTGCTCGTGACGACGAGCGCGCGGCCCTGGCGCACGTCCAGCAGCAGGCTGTACGAGGTTTCCGCGCCGGGGTGGAACTGCACGTAGAACAGTCCGGCGTCGACGAGGAACGTCTCGGAAGCGGTCTCGCCGGTGGCGCCGTCCTCGTTCCACGACGCGCGGCCGCCGGTGAAGCTGATCGAGAACGTGCCGCCGTCGGCACAGTCCAAAGTGAACGACTGGTTGTCGAGATCGTCCACAGTGGCCGCTTTGTTGGCGTCGAAGCCGGGGGCGAGCCCGTCGAGCGGGAGCCAGGTGGAGGTGTCGGACAGATTGGTCGCGGGCATGGAGCCTTCCTCAGTGTTCGCAGTGGCCGTGGGCGGCCGAGGGCAGGTCGAGTGCCGGGTTCCGGTCGCAGAACCCGTAGGGGCGCACCATGAATCCGGAGTAGTCGACCGGCATGACCGGCCAGTCCTCCGGACGCGGGATGTGCGTGGGGCCGAAGACGTGCCACAGCACGACGTCGGTGTCGCTGACGGAGCGGTCGGCCGCGGTCCACGCGGGCAGACCGGCTCCGCCCGGGTGCGCGTTGGGGCGGTCGCCCGCCGGGAAGCGTTCGTCGGGCGCGTAGGGCGTGACCCACAGGTGGTTCGTGGCGAACGTCGCGCGCTGGTACACCGTCGATTCCGGTTGTGCCATCAGGGTTGCCGACGGCCGCGGCACGAGCTGGTACGCGGTCGGCGCGCCGAGCCGGTTGGTGTGCTCGGTGCTGCGGACTTCCCACACCCGCGCGGTCGCCGGGTTCGCGTGCCGCTTCGCTTCCTGTTCGGTGCGCAGTTCCGTGGCCTTCCAGGTGAAGGCGTTGCCATACGGGTTCTTTTCGCCGACCGGAATGCCGACAGCGTCCACTTCGTACACCGAGTTGCGCTGACCGTCGACGGCGAAGTCGAGCCGCGCGCAGAACAGGTGCTGGTGCACCGGCGCGAACAGGCCGGGCGCGATCTCGGACGCGTGCGGACTCGCGGACCCCGGCTCGCCCGCGCCGGAGAAGACGATCCCGGTCGCCTTGGCTTCGCATTCGATGGTGCCGTCGAGGTAGAGATACCAGAAGAAGCCGTAGTCGTAATTGCCGATGGTGGAGATCGACGAGATCACCAGCCGGCGCGAACGGCGGACCTCGGCCTTGCCGTCCAGATCCGTGTGCTTCCACAGGATCCCGTAGTCCTCCTCGTGCATGCAGATCGCGTTCGGCACGCGCACCGGCTGGCCGTGGTCGTCGGCGAGGAAGGCGTCGAAGTAGTGGATCACGCCGAGGCAGTCGCAGCCGAGGCGCAGGCTGTTGCCGTTCTTGCCGAGCAGGTATTCGCCGGCGTCGAAGTAGCTGATCCAGAACCGGCCGATTGACGTATCACCGTAGGGAACAACCATCTCAGGCACCGACGCGCGGTACAGCACCGAGCGGTCCTGGAAGGTCAGCTGGTGCAGGGTCAATCCCTCGCGCGCGTTGAACCCGACGCGCAGCTGCCAGCCCTCCCACGTCACGAGCGAGCCGTCGACCTGGAAGCTCGGGCCTTCCGGCTGGGTGATCTCGATGGGCTTGAGCGTCGTGCGCGCGGGGTGGTGCCCGTACCGGCCGGAGTCCTCCGGGACCGGGGTGTCGCCCTCGTCCTCGACCCGCAGGACGCGCTGTTCGGTCAGGTTGAGGTGCGCGACCAGGCCCTCGACCGGATGCGCCCACGGGCTGTCGGTGTCGTCCTCGCGCAGGAAGGTGAGCGAACGGATGACCCGGCCGGTCTCGTCCTCGCGGCCGAAATAGCCGGGGGCGAGCGGCGCGCAGAACGCGTGCTCGATGCGGTCGCCGAGGCCGCGGCGCTCCATGGCCGCCCGCCATTCCGGCGAGGCCTTCGTGACGGCCTCGGCCAGGTCGTACTCCTCGAAGAGATACGGGGGCTGGCCCTCGCCGCACTTCTCGTGGCTGACCAGCTCACCGGCGGTCACCGACACGACCGCGTCGGCCGATTCGCCGGTCGCGGTGTCGAGCAGGGTGAACTGGATCCGGCGGTTGGCCGGGGCGCCCGCCAGCACGGCGGCCTTGTCCGGCTCCACCGGGAGGACCTGCGGAAACCGCGTCGTCTCGGTGATCAGCCCCTGTGCCTCCAGCACGGCCCGGCCTGCGGCGAGCTCGTCGGCGGTCAGCGGGTCAAGGGGGTGCGGGTGTGCGTTGCTCATGGTGTCCCTTCGCGCTCCTCGCCGCAGTGTTCGCGGTGCCCCGGGGACAGCGGTAGCCGGGACCCGGGGGTCGTGCGGTCGCTGACAACAAGGATGCACTCGTTGCCAATCCCCGCAGGCGCCGTTGCTGCAGGATTGCCGGATGCGACTCGACCTCGACGGCAAGGCCGTGCTGATCACCGGAGCCGCGTCCGGGATCGGGCTGGCCTGCGCGCGGGCGTTCCTGGACGAGGGCGCGCGGGTCGGGATCCTCGACCGGGTCCGGCCGCCGTCGCTGCCGGGGGACGTCGTCGCGGCGCGGGCGGACATCACCGACGAGGACCAGGTGGCCGCGGGCGTGCGGCTCGTGGCGGAGTCGTTCGGCGGGATTGACGTGGTAGTCGGCTGCGCTGGGATATCAGGACCGGTCGGACGGCCGCTCTCCGAGACCAGCGCGGCGGACTTCACCTCGGTGATGGCGGTGAACGTGCTGGGCCAGTTCCTGGTCGCGAAGCACGCCCGGCCGTGGCTGGGAGACGGGAGTTCGATCGTCCTCCTGGCCAGCGATTCGGCCTTCGTGTGCGCGCCGGGGATGGTGCCCTACTGCGCGTCGAAGGGCGCGGTGGTGTCGTTGGCGCGGGCGTTGTCGGTCGAGTTCGGCGGCGTCCGGGTCAACTGCGTGTGCCCGTCGGTGGTGGACACGCCGATGGCGCGAGGGGATCTGGGGGACCTGCTGGACGAACCGGGGTTCCCGGTCCAGGCGGCCGGGGAGGTCGCCCAGCAGGTGGTGTATCTGGCTTCCGCGCGGGCGCGGACGGTGAACGGACAGGCCTTGCTCGCCGACTTCGGCTATTCGGCTCGGTCTGGGTTTCCTGCTTGAAAGGGAGAAATGACGATGGCAGACACGCGGGTCGTGGCGATTACCGGCGGAGGGACGGGCATTGGGGCTGCGGTTGCTCGGCGGTACGCCGGCGAAGGCGCACAGGTCGTGGTTCTGGGCCGGCGGCGCGAGCCGCTGGAGAAGGTCGCTGCGGAGACTGGCGCGCACGTGATCGCCGGCGACGCCAGCGTCCGGGAGGACGCGGAAGCGGCGATCGCGGAAATCGTCGAAAAGTTCGGGCGGCTGGACGTGATCGTGGCCAATGCCGGCGGGCACGGGCTGTCTTCGGTGGTGGACACCGGCGACGAGGAATGGGAGATCGCGCTCCGGTCCAATTTGTCCAGTGCGTTCGTGTTCTGCCGCGCTGCGTTGCCTTCTCTCGTGCAGAGCGGCGGGCAGGTCGTCATCGTTTCTTCGCTGGCCGGGTTGTTCGCCGGGCCCAATGTCGCCGGGTACACGGTGGCGAAGCACGCGCTGATCGGGCTGACCCGGTCTATCGCTCGGGATTACGGGCCGCGCGGGGTGCGGGCCAACGCGGTGTGCCCGGGCTGGGTGCGGACGCCGATGGCGGACGGGGAGATGGAACAGTTCGCCGAGGCGGCCGGGTTCGACGGCGGGCACGACGAGGGGTACCGGCGGGTGACCGCCGAGGTGCCGCTGCGGCGTCCGGCCGAACCGGAGGAAATCGCTTCCATCGTGCGGTTCCTGGGCTCGTCGGAGTCCTCGTACATCACCGGGGCCGTGCTGGTCGCGGACGGCGGGGCGCACGCGGTCGACTTGCCCACCTTGGCCTTTGAGCGCGCCGGGATGGGGTCGTAGAGCCGCTGGGGTTGGGCGGCACCGCTGACGTGCTGCCCGACTGAGGTACGTGAGGGGAACCCTGACGGAATCAGATTCCCTCAGGGTTCCCCTCACGTACCTCAGCGCAGGCAACGCCGCATCCGTTCGCGACGGCCGGGTCAGCTTGATTCCGCCAGGGTCCGCAGCCATTTCGTGAGCAGCTGGGTTTCCGTCGCGCCCAGAATCTCCGGGTTCGCCGCGGCGTGCTCCAGCACGCGGTGGATTTCGGCGGACCGGTCCCCGGCCGCCGAGGTGCCGGTGATCGCGGCGATCGCGCCTTCCCGCACCGCCACGGACAGCGGGCGGTCTTCCTCGGCGAGGATGATCTGCCGCAGCGTGACGCCGATGTTCGCCACCAGGATGTGCGCGGCCGCCTGGTCCGGCGGGACCGTCAGGCGGCCCTGGTCGGCCGCCGCCTTGGTCAGGGCGCGCAGCATCGCGCTGGGGCGTTCTTGCGCTTCGGGGGCGTGGCCGGGGTGCACCTGGCCGTACATGAGCGTGTAGAAGCCGGGGTTCGCGATTCCGAACGCGACGTGGGCGTCCCAGCCGTCGCGCAGGTCCTGGATCGGGTCGCCGGACGGCTCGTGCGCGCCCTTCTCCGCGAGGTACAGGTCGAAGCCGCGCTCGACGACCGCGTCCAGCAGGCCCTGTTTGCTGCCGAAGAAGTGGTACAGCGTCGGCATTTTCACCCCGGCTTGGGCACAGATCGCGCGCAGCGAGATGTCCTCGCCCGGCGTCGCGGCGACCTGTTCGGCGGCGGCGTCCAGGAGCCGGGTCCGTGTATCCGCGTTCGCAATCTGTGTCACACCGCTATGGTAGCCGCTATTGCACTGCTACAGTGATACATATCAGCGATAAAGAGATGGAGGGGTCCTCATGACCGACCACACCCTCAAGGGCAAGAACGTCCTGGTCGCCGCCGGGGCGAAGAACCTGGGCGGGCTCATCAGCAGGCAGGCCGCCGAGGCCGGCGCGAACGTGGCGATCCACTACAACTCCGAGTCGACCCGGCCGCAGGCGGAGGAGACGCTCGCCGCGGTCGAGGCGGCGGGCGGCAAGGGCGTCGTGCTCACCGGCGACCTCACCGTCCCGGCGAACGTGGAGAAGCTGTTCGCCGACGCGGAGGCCGCGCTCGGGAAGATCGACGTCGCGGTCAACACGGTGGGCAAGGTGCTGCGCAAGCCGATCACCGAGACCACCGAGGACGAGTACGACTCTATGTTCGACATCAACTCGAAGGCGGCCTACTTCTTCATCAAGGAAGCGGGCAAGAACGTCGCCGACGGCGGCAAGATCATCACGATCGTGACCAGCCTGCTCGCGGCGTTCACCGACGGGTACTCGACCTACGCGGGCGGCAAGAGCCCGGTCGAGCACTTCACCCGCGCCGCGGCCAAGGAATTCGCCCCGCGCGGGATCTCGGTCACCGCGGTCGGGCCCGGCCCGATGGACACGCCGTTCTTCTACGGCCAGGAAACCCCGGAACGGGTGGAATTCCACAAGTCGCAGGCGATGGGCGGGCAGTTGACGAAGATCGAGGACATCGCCCCGATCGTGTCGTTCCTCGCGACGTCCGGCTGGTGGATCACCGGGCAGACTATCTTCGCCAACGGCGGCTACACCACCCGCTGAGCAACGACAGCAAGGGAAACGCCATGTCCGAAGTGGAGATTCCGGAACCGGTGGCGTCGTTCGTCGACGCGGTGAACCGGCACGACGACGCCGCGTTCCTGGACGCGTTCACCGAAAAGGGCGTCGTGGACGACTGGGGCCGGTCGTTCGCCGGGCGCGCCGAGATCAAGGGGTGGAGCGACGTCGAGTTCATCGGCTCGCGCGGCGTCCTGACCCCGGAGGAGGTCACGGTCTCCGGCGGCACCGTCACCGTTGTCGGGGATTGGCGCAGCAATCACGCCAACGGACGGTCGAAGTTCGTCTTCGCCGTCGAGGGCGACCGGATCGCCAAGATGACCATCCGGGAAGGCTGACCGGCCGGGGCGTGGGCGTCCCACCGCGGAACGCCCACGCCCCGGGTCAGTTGGTGCCCAGATACGCCTGGTGCAGCGTGTCCGGCTGGTCCAGCAGGGGCTGCGACTCCCCGGCGTAGGTGACCCTGCCGGACGAAACGACCACGGCTTCCTGCGCGACTTTCAGCGCCAGGTGGGTGAACTGTTCCACCAGGAGGATCGCCGCGCCCGCGTTGGCGAATTCGGTGACCGCCGGGAGAAGCCGGGTGAAGACGGCCGGGGCCAGGCCGAGCGACATCTCGTCGATGAGCAGGAACTTCGGTTTCGCGGCGAAGGCCCGGCCCAGCACCACCATCTGCTGCTCGCCGCCGGACAGCAGTGCGGCGGGCGAGTTCTTGCGTTTCTCCAGTTCCGGGAACAGGGCGAGGACTTCTTCCACGCCGGCCGGGGTTTTGGCGGTCAGGCGCAGGTTTTCCAGGACGGTCAGGCTGGCGAACACCGCCCGTCCCTGTTCCACGTGCGCCAGTCCGAGCCGCGCTCTGGCTACCCGCGAATGTTTCGTGACATCGGTATGTCCAATGTGGATCGCTCCGGATGCCGCCGGGATCACGCCGGACAGGGCTTCCAGCAGACTGGTCTTGCCCGCTCCGTTGGGGCCGACCAACGCGGTGATCTTGCCCGGTTCCAGTGTCATTCCGACGTCGGCGATGACTGGGCCCGCACCGCGCGCGACGGTCAGGTTCTCGATTCGCAGCGTGCTCACAGCATCTCCGTTTCGCCAAGGTAGGCTTTCAGAACCGCCGGATCCGCCAGCACTTCTGCCTGCGGGCCGCTCGCCAGCACCTCGCCGAAGTCGAGCACGGTCAGCGTGTCGCAGACCGACCGGACCAGGTCCAGGTCGTGTTCGATGATCAGCACCGAGACGCCGAACCGGGCCGGGACCTGCCGCAGGCGTTCGCCGAACGCGACGTGTTCCTCGTGCGGGAGACCCGCCGCCGGTTCGTCGAGGAGCAGCACCTGGGGCTTGGCCATGAGGTGGCCGACGACTTCGACCAGCCGGCGCGCGCCCACGTCGACGCGGTCCAGCGGCGTCGCGGCCGGCGGGCAGCCGAAGAACTCCAGCGCGGCAGCGACTTCGGCGGCGTCCGGGCGTCGGCGGGCGACGAAGCGGACGTACGCCTCGATGGTCAATCCCGCCGGGACTCGGTCTTGCTGGAAGGTTCGGCGCAGACCGGAGCGGGCTCGCTGCGTCGGATTGCCGGTGAGCGGACGGTCGGCCAGTTCGACGGTTCCTTCCGCTTGCGGCAGGAAGCCGCTGATGGCGTCGACCAAAGTGGACTTTCCCGCGCCGTTCGGGCCGATGACGCCTAGGACTCCGCCCTTCGGAACGGCCAAGTCCACTCCGGACAGTGCTTTCACTTGTCCGAAGGTGACACTCAGACCCCGGACGACCAGCACCGGTTCACCCGGCGGCAGTCGCGGAGGTTCTTCGTCCAGCGCAGTGATTTGAACCCCAGCGCTGGCCCTCGAGCGACGCCGCCACAGCTCGCGGATCGCGGTGCCGAGGTTGCCGCGGCCGGCCAGTGCCTGGATGCCGAGGAGACCGAAGATCACGTAGCCCCAGTCTTGCGGGACTCCCCATCGCTTCAGCAGCTCCGGCACCGCGACCCACAGGACCGCGCCGAACACTGCCATGTCAATCAAGTGTGCACCGGACATGATCGCCAGCACGTACAACGCCAGCGACTGCAGCGGGGCGAAACTGGTGGGGAACGCGAAGCCGACCTGTGCGGTCAGCAGGCCGCCGCTGATGCCGCCCAGAGTGGCGCTGACCGCGAAGGCCGACAGCTTGGCCGTACGAACGCTGGCGCCTGCCGCCGCGGTGCCGCGCTCGGAGAACGCCACCGCGGCCCAACTGCTGCCCCACGGGCCGCGCCGGAGGAAGTGCACGAGCAAGGCACAGACGATCAGGACGATGATGCACATGAGGAAGTACGCGTTGTCGTCGGCCACAAAGGACGGACGGTCCACCGAGACGCCGTCCGTGGTGCCGGGGAACTGGATTTCCACCAGGGTGACGTCGGCGGCCGCGGCCAGGCCGAGCGTCACCACCGCCAGGTTGATCCCGCGCAGGCGCAGCGCCGGGAGTCCGATGAGGACACCGACGACACCGGCGGCGAGACCGCCCAGCAGCAGCCAGAAGAAGAAGCCGCCGGGTGCGCCGGCTTTGTTCAACGCGGAGACGACCCACGCGCCGATCGCGCCGAAGGTCAGCTGGCACAAGGAAATCATCCCGGCGCTGCCGGTGACGACACCCAGGCCGAGCAAGGCGATCGCGGCTACGACGACGCTCACGCCGAGGTAGGCGAAGTAGCCGTTGAGGCCGACGGTCAGGCCGATTCCGACCAGCACCGCGACCACCGCGACGACCAGTGGGGTTCCGAAGCGGGACACTGCGCCCCGGTCAGCGAGCTGCATCCCACACCTCCTTGCGCTGAGACCACACGAGCAGGCCGACGATGGCCAGGAACGGGACGAAATTCCGCACTACCGAAAGCTGGTCGACCTGCGCGAGCGCGCCCTGCAGCATGCCGAGCACGAGTCCGCCGGCGACGGCGAGGTCCAGCCTGCGGAACCCGCCGAGCAGAGCTGCCGCGGCCGCGGGCACGACCAGCATGGACAGCGAGGTGGCGTCGTTCGACTGGGACGGGGCGACGATCACGATGATGACCGTGCTGATCAGCCCGGTGGCGCCCCACACGGCGGCACTGAGACGTTTCGCGGGGATGCCTAACAGCTCAGCTGTCGTCGGGCGTTCCGACAAAGCACGCAGTGAGATGCCAACGGGTGTCTTTGTCAGGATCAACCGCGCGGCGAAGGCGATCACCACCGCCAGCACGACGGTCACGACCGTCACCTGGCTGATCACCACGCCGCCGACGGTGAACGCCGGACCGGCCAGCAACGCCTGGAACGGCTGCGGTTTGTTGCCGAACAGGATGAACGACAACGAGATCAACAGCAGCAGCACCGCGACGGTGACCGCCGAGCGGGTGCCGGTGCCTGCTTCGGCGAGCCACGTCGAGACGACCCAGCCGATCAGCACGCTCAGCACCCCGCCCAGCAGCACGCCGAGCACCACCGCCAGCCACTCCGGCAGTCCGCCGTGGACGGACAGCGCCACCCCGACGTAACTGCCGAACATCCCGGTGGCCGCCTGCGCGAAGTTGACGACCCGGACCAGCCGCGACATCAGCGTCAGGCACACCGCCAGCACCGCGTAAAGCCCGCCGGCGGCGAGCCCGGCCAGCGCTCCCTGCACCATTGCAGTCTCCTCTTTCCAGAGCGGATCGGGTCAGCGCCGCGGAATCCGCAGCCAGTCGGTACCGGCGATCTCCCACCGG
This sequence comes from Amycolatopsis sp. CFH S0740, assembly GCF_004522315.1. Classification (NCBI taxonomy): domain Bacteria; kingdom Bacillati; phylum Actinomycetota; class Actinomycetes; order Pseudonocardiales; family Pseudonocardiaceae; genus Amycolatopsis; species Amycolatopsis sp. CFH S0740. The sequence goes on from NZ_SDLS01000005.1 coordinate 264,458, forward strand.
TTCGTGCCCGTCGCGAGCTTCACCGGCCAGCCCGCGATGTTGTCGTGGTGCGTCTGCCCGGGGCCGAACACGTACGGCGTGCCGACCATCGGATCGGAGATCGGCTTCATTTCGCGCAGCGCCTTCGTCACCGATTCCCGCGTGATGTCGCCCGGCATGCCTTCCAGCACCTTCAGGAAGTACTTCGCCGCGAGGTAGCCGCCCTGGCTGAACGAGGTCAGCGGAATGTTGTTGCGGGTCATGAGATCCCGCCACTCCTTGGTGCGCGGACTCGACGGATCGGTGAACGGGTAGAACTCGGCGGGCACGTAAACGCCCTTGCCCGCGTCGGAAACCGCCTTCGCGTACTGTTCACTGTAGACACTCGTGAGCAGCAGCCAGGTCACGTCTTTCCAGCCCTGTGCCTGCGCGGCTTTCAGCTGGCCGATCGAGTCAGGCTCCACCGGGTTCACTGTCACCGCTTTGCATCCGGCCGCGCGCGCCTTGACGATGTAAGGCGTGTAGTCGGAACCGTTGTACGGCACGGTCGCGTCGACGTACTTCAGTTTCTTGCCGGTGATTTTCGACCATTCATCGATGGCCGCGCGGTAGTATGGCAACGTGTTCCCGGCGATTTCCAGCAGTGCGCACATGTCCTGCAGGTGCAGCACTTCGGAGCCGTACAGCAGGGTCAGCGTCATGTCGTGGAACGGCCCGACGTTGGCCGGCCCGATGTTCGGGCTGGTGAAGCACGACGGGTCGACGCCGATGCCGGAGATGGAGAGGACTTTTTCCTGCTGGTAGTACTTGGCGTTGATCTGGCATTCGATGAGGCTGGACGAACCGACCAGCGCCACCGCCTGGTCGCCGCCCACGATTTCGCGGGCCGCGGCCGCCGCGGCGGCGGGGTCGCCCTTGTCGTCGATGGCGTGGTATTCGATCTTGCGCCCGTGCACGCCGCCCGCCGCGTTCGCCGCGTCGAAGACGGCCTTGGCGGCCTGGGAGGATTCCGGGAAGGTGGCGGGACCGCTCAGCGCGTTGACCGAGCCGACCACGATCGGTCCGTTCGGATCGGCGGTGCCCGCGCAGCCCGCTGCGACCAGCGTGACGAGCACGGCCGACGCGAGCGCGGGCAGGAACTTTCTCATCATGGCTCGGCTTTCCGGTCCACAGTGACCAGAGGGGGAGGGGAGAGAGAACAGGGGCGGTGCCGAGGGAAGGACCGGCACCGCCGTGGCGCGGGAGGCTCAGTCGGTCGCCGCGGCGACCGGTGCGGAATCGACGATCTGCTCGAAGCTCGCGACCTTGTCGCCGTCGAACTTCCACACATGCGCCACGCGCGCGGTGAAAGCCTTGCCGGACTTGCGGTTCGTGCCGGTGTACGTCCCGAGCCCGACGATCGAATCACCGGCGTCCAGCAGTGCGGACAGGGAGAACTGGTAGCCGTCCCAGTCGCGGGCGATCGCCTCGAAGACGTTGCGCCGCACCTCGTCCGGTCCGGTGTAGGTGCCCGCGTAGGGGAATCCGGCGGCCTCGGTCCAGGTGGTCTCGGGGCCGATCGGCGCGAGCATGCCGTCGAGGTCGCCGCGGTCGCTCGCCTCGTAGTGCGCGGTGATCACGTCCAAATTGGACACAGGGAAACTCCTCTTTAGACAGGCTGGACGTCGGGGTAGCTGATCGAGCCGAGCGGGTAGATGTGCCCGCCCGCGCGGGAATGCTCGGACCGGCCGTCGCCGGTGATGCCGAGGAAAACGCCGGTGGTGCGCAGGTCGTAGCCGAGGTCGTGCAGCCACACGCTCGCCACCGCGATCCGGAACTCCCGGAAGCAGAACAGGTACAGGCCGTCGGCGAACTTCCAGACGGTCGACATGTCCACGTCGCCGTGCCCGCGCTGCACGCCCTCGACGCACTGCCAGCAGTAGCGTTCGGAGGAGAGGTAGACGTGCTCGTACAGGTGGTTCGGGCTGTAGCGGTACACGTTGCGCTTGCCGATGAGGTCCCGCGACGGCCCGGGCACGTCGCCGGTCGGCTCGCCGCCGTCGGTGGTGCCGGCGTGGAAGGCCTGCGAAACCCGCGGCGTGCCTTCGATGTCCTCGTCGCCGATCACCGACCGGATGGTCATCGCGCGGTGCGTGGTGGTCGAGTAGACGATCGTGAGGGCTTCGCCTTCGACGCTCGTCAGCGGCAGATTCACGAAGAAGACGTCGGGACGCACGGCGACCGCGTCGTACGGGTCCTCGACGCCGTTGAGCGTGAGCCGTTCGCCGTCGAGGAACCGCAGCTCGAGCTTCGCGCCGTCATCGAGCGTGACGGTGAGCTCCCGCCCGGTGAGGTCCGCGTTGGGCAGCCGGTAGGTGTCGATCCCGGCGGCGAACTCGTCGTAGGTGCGCCATTCGTCAGGGGAAGGGTCGGACATGCCCATCATGCTCGCCGCGCCCCGGCCCGGGAGCGAACGTTCGTGCGCTGGCGGGCAACTGCCGGACGCTCGCGGTCAACCCCTCGTGAGTGTTTACGCCGGTTCTAACCGGCATAAACACTCACGACGCCCGCGCCCGCAGCTCGCTCGGCGACTGTGCGAAGGCCGCCCGGAACACCCGCGAAAAGTGCGCCGCGTCGACAAATCCCCACCGCGCCGCGATTGCCGCCACCGGACGGGCCGCCAGCAGCGGATCCCGCAGATCCCGGCGGCAATGCTCCAACCGCCGCTGCCGGATCCACCCAGCGACGGTCGTCCCCTGCTCCTGGAACAACCCGTGCAGATGCCGCGTCGAAATGTAATGCTCCGCGGCGATCTGCGCCGGACCGAGATCAGACCGCGAAAGATTGGCATCGATGTAACTGCGGATCCGCCGCATCAGGTCGTGGTGCGGGTCGGCCGCCGTGCGGTCCAGGTCGAGTTCGGTGGCCAGCATCGTGGTCAGCAGATCGACCGCGTTGTGGGCCAACCGCACGCCCACCGGGCTCGTCAGCACGTCCAGATTCCCGCCCAGCTGCGCCAGGAACGGCACCACGACGTTGCCGACCCCTTCGCGTCCGGACATCCGCACCGCGGTGAGCTGACCAACGAGGTCGCGTGGCAGGTCAACCTGCTGCTGCGGGAACATCAGCACCAGCGTCCGGAAATTCTCTTCGAACACGAGAGAGTACGGCCGGTTCGTGTCGTACAGCGCGACGTCGCCGGGCCGCAGCACGGCTTCGCGGCCGTCCTGGGTGAGGATGCCGGTGCCGGCCAGCATGACGCTCAGCTTGTAGCACGGGCGGTCGGCGCGGGCGATGAGTTCCGGCGTCCGCTCGACCGCGTGCGGGGACGCGGTGATCTCGGTGAGCGCGATCTCGCCCGCCTCGTGCGTGCGGAGCCTGCCGTGGAAGCGGTCGCGGTGCTCGGTGCTCACCTGCAGCGGCACGAACGATCGCAGGACAGCGGACCGGAACTCCGTGAAGTCCTGCGCGACCGTGGTCGGCGTCTGCAAGATAGCCGTCATCGTGTCACCTCTCCGTCGAAGTGCCGGTACCGCTGCGTGCCCGGGGAAGGGACCTGGCGCCCCTTCCCCGGACGGGACGCACCTTAGACCTGTTCGCCCAGTTTGAAACCCTGGTCGGCCCCGTCGGCGCGGGTGTAGGAGAACCCGTCCGCGCCGATGGTCACGTCCATTTCCTTCGTTTCCGTGCGCTCGACGACCTCCTGGAGCTTGCCGTCGAGGTCGAGCACCCGCGAGGCCTCGGTGTACCAGCTCGGCACCACCGGATTGCCCCACCAGTCGCGGCGCTGGTTGTCGTGCACGTCCCAGCTGATCACCGGGTTGTCCGGGTCGCCGGTGTAATAGTCGTGGGTGTAGATCTCGATCCGGTGCCCGTCCGGGTCACGCACGTACAAATAGAACGCGTTCGACACGCCGTGCCTGCCGGGACCGCGCTCGATCTGGTCCGATTTCCGCACCGCGCCGAGGTGGTCGCAGATGTGCAGGATCTGATGCCGCTCGTGCGTCGCGAACGCGATGTGGTGCAGGCGAGGGCCCGCGCCGCCGGTGAGCGCGACGTCGTGCACGGTCGGTTTGCGGAACATCCACGCCGCGTACACGGTGCCCTCGTCGTCCACGATGTCCTCCGACACCCGGAAGCCGAGGCCCTCGTAGTACTTCCGCGCGGCGGGAACGTCCGGCGTGTTCACGTTGAAGTGGTCCAGCCGCGACAGCGCGCCCGGGCCGTGCACGTCGTAGCGCTGGGTGAAGCGCTCGACGTGTTCGGCCTCGTAGAAGAACTCGATCGGGAAGCCGAGCGGGTCCAGCACGCGCACCGCTTCGCCGATGCCGCGCGTGGTTCCCGCCGGGACGCGGCGCACCTCGACGCCGAGTTCCCGGTAGTACGCCTCGGCGACGTCGAGCTCGCCCTCGCCGCGCACGCGATACGCGAGCACGGCCAGCGCCGGTTCCGCGCCCTTGCGCAGGATCAGCGAGTGGTGCAGGTATTCCTCGAACGCGCGCAGGTATATCGCCTGGTCGTCCTCGTATGTCACGACGAGGCCGAGAACGTCCACATAGAACTCTCGCGACGCCTTCAGGTCGCTGACGATCAATTCCGCGTAGGCGCAGCGGATGACGTCCGGCGGGGTCGTGGTCATGCCTTGTCCTTCCCGGCCCCGAAGCGCGCCGTGTGCACGTCGCCGAGCGTGATGTGCACGGCCTGCTGTTCGGTGTAGAAGTCGATCGAGCGGTAGCCGCCTTCGTGGCCGAGGCCGGACGCCTTGACCCCGCCGAACGGTGTGCGCAGGTCGCGCACGTTGTGCGAGTTCAGCCAGACCATGCCGGCGTCGATGCTCTGCGCGAAGTTGTGCGCGCGGGTGAGGTCGGCGGTCCAGACGTAGGCGGCCAGGCCGTACTTGACGTTGTTGGCCAGCTCGAGCGCTTCCTCGTCGGTGTCGAACGGCGTGATCGCCACGACCGGGCCGAAAATCTCCTCCTGGAAGATCCGCGCGTCCGGCTTCACGTCGGCGAACACCGTCGGGGCCACGTAGTTCCCGGTGTCCAGCCCCTCCGGACGGCCGCCGCCGGCGAGCAGTTTCCCTTCCGTCTTGCCGATTTCGACGTAGCTCATCACCTTGTCGAAGTGCTCCGGGTGCACCAGCGCGCCGACCTCGGTGGCCGGGTCGTGCGGGTCGCCGACCACGATGTTGCGGGCGCGTTCGGCGTAGCGGGCGCAGAACTCCTCGTAAATCGGGCGCTCCACGAGGATCCGGCTGCCCGCCGTGCAGCGTTCGCCGTTGAGCGAGAAGACGCCGAACAGCGTGGAGTCCAGCGCCGCCTCGAAGTCCGCGTCGGCGAACACGACGGCCGGGGACTTGCCGCCCAGCTCCATCGACATGCCCTTGAGCCCGGGCGCGCAGTTGCGGAAGATCGTTTCGCCGGTGGTGGTTTCGCCGGTGAACGAGATCAGCCGGACGTCCGGGTGCTTGACCAGCGCGTCGCCCGCTTCCTCGCCGAGGCCGTTGACGAGGTTGAACACCCCGTCCGGCACGCCGGCCTCGCGGAAGATGTCCGCCCACAGGCTCGCCGACAGCGGTGTGAACTCGGCGGGCTTGAGCACCACGGTGCAGCCGGACGCCAGCGCCGGCGCGAGCTTCCAGCTCTCCAGCATGAACGGCGTGTTCCACGGCGTGATCAGCCCGGCGACGCCGACCGGCTTGCGGTTGACGTAGTTGACCTGCTTGCCGGGGACCTTGTAGGTGTCGTCGGCCTGCGCGACGATCAGGTCGGCGAAGAACCGGAAGTTCTCCGCCGCGCGCTGCGCCTGGCCGAGCGCCTGCTTGATCGGCAGGCCGGTGTCGAAGGTTTCCAGCTCGGCCAGCTGCTTGTCGCGGCTCTCCACGAGATCGGCGATCTTGTTGAGGATCCGGGCGCGCTGACGCGGCGGCATCTTCGGCCACGGCCCGTGGTCGAACGCCTCCTTCGCCGCGGCGACGGCGAGGTCGATGTCCTCGGCCTTGCCCGCCGAAGCCGTCATGTACGGCTTGTTCGTGACCGGGTCGAGCACCTCGAAGGTCTCGCCCGAGACGCTGTCGGCCGGCGCTCCGCCGATGTAGTGGCGGATGTGCTCCGGCAGGTTCTCCGGAACGTAGTGCGCGGTCATGGTCACTTTCCTTCCACGGTGAAGCCGTCGACGGGCGAGAGGTACTGCTCGCCCTGGCGCATCAGTTCGGTGATCCGGGCGATGCCCGGTTCGGTCGGGGTGATCAGCGGCGGGCGCACGAAGCCCGACTTGATCAGGCCGCGCTGCTCCAGCACCCACTTGCCCGGCGCCGGGTTGGTCTCGACGAACAGCAGGTCGACCAGCGGGTGCAGGCCGTAGTGGATCTCGCGGGCGCGGTCGAAGTCGCCCTCGGTCCACGCGCGGTACATCTCGGCGCTGGCGGCCGGGGCGATGTTCGCGGTGGCGCTGACGAAGCCGGTGCCGCCGAGGGAAAGCAGCGGAAGGCACAGCAGTTCGATGCCCGACCAGACGAGCAATTCCTTGCCGCACAAGTGAAGTACGCGGGAGAAGTGCTCGAAGTCCTTGGTGGTCTCCTTGATCCCGACGAAGTTGTCGAAATCGCGGAACAGCCGCGCGACTGTCTCCGGCGCGAGGTCGACCGACGTCCGGCTCGGCACGTTGTAGGCGACGATCGGCAGGTCCGGGAATTCCTTCGCGACCGTGGCGTACCAGCGGTAGAGCGCTTCCTGGGTGGGCCGCGCGTAGTACGGGGTGATGATCAGCGCGGCGTCGATGCCCGCGTCGCGTGCTTCGGAGGTCAGTTCCAGCGTCTCGTCGAGCTTCGCCGAACCGGTGCCGGGCATGAACGGCACCTTGTCGTCCACCGCCTTGGCGACCGTGCGGATCGTCTCCGCGCGCTCGGCCAGCGTCATCGCGCCGGGCTCGCCGGTGGAACCGCCGATCGAGACGCCGTGCGAACCGGACGCGAGCTGCCAGTTCACCAGGTTGGCCAGGCTGTCGTGGTCGACGGCGCCGTCGGCGGTGAACGGGGTCATCAGCGGCGCGATCGAGCCGGTGATGGCGTTCGGGGTACTGCGGAACCTCATGGGGTGGGGTCCTTCCTAGGGAGCTTCGGCGGGCGGGGCGGCCCGCCGGTCGAGGTAGGCGTCGAGGGTGGCGGTGCGGTGCCGGCGCGCGGCCAGTTCGAGTTCCAGCGGGTCGGCGTTCTGCTCGATCAGCACCAGCAGTTGTTCGTGTTCCTTGACCGATTCGTGCGCGCGGCCCGGGACGAAGCTGAACGTCGAATCGCGCAGCGACGCCAGCCGGTGCCAGCCGCGGTGCACGAGGTCGAGCACGTGCGGGTTCGGGCACGGTTCGAAGAGGACAGAGTGGAACTCTTGGTTCAGCTCGGTGAACCGGTGCGGTTCGAAGTTTTCCAGCGACAGGCGCATCTGCTCGTTGACCGCGCGCGCCCGTTCGATGTCCTGAGTGGACAGTTTCGGCGCGGACAGCGAAGTGGCGAAACCTTCCACCAACGCAAGCGTTTGCATGGTGTGCTCGTAGGCGGTCTCGTCGACCATCACCACCTGCGCGCCGACGTTCCGCTCGAACGTGACCAGCCCTTCGGCTTCGAGCAGCCGGATCGCCTCGCGCACCGGGACGACGCTGACGTCCAGTTCCTTGGCGATCTGCCCCAGCACCAGGCGATAGCCGGGACCGAAGGTCCGGTCCGCGATCCGGTCCTTGATCCAGCGGTACGCGCGCTGGGATTTGCTCTCGCCTGCTACGGGCGCCACTGGGCGTACCTGGCCTTCCAGTGCTCGTTCATCGGGTAGAGGCCGTCGACGCTTTCGCCGTTCGCGACCTGCTCCGCGATGAACGTTTCCTGGCGCTCCTGCTCGATCACCGCGTCCGCGATTTTCTCCACCAGATGCGGCGGAATCACCAGGACGCCGTCGGAATCGCCGACAATCACGTCACCCGGCTGAACTGTCGCGCCACCGCACGCGATGGTGATGTCGACGTCCCACGGAACGTGACGGCGACCGAGCACGGCCGGATGCGGGCCGGAGTGGTAAGTCGGAATGTCCAGCGCTGCCACCGCCGCCAGGTCACGAACGCCGCCGTCGGTGACGATGCCCGCCGCGCCGCGGACCTGGGCACGCAGCGCGAGGATGTCGCCGATCGTGCCGGTTCCCTTTTCGCCGCGGGCTTCCATCACCAGGACGTCGCCGGGGTTGAGGGAATCGATAGCGCGTTTCTGGGCGTTGAAGCCGCCGCCGTGGGATTTGAAGAGGTCCTCACGGAAGGGGACGTAACGAAGCGTCCTCGCGCGGCCGATGAGTTTCGTGTCCGGGCGGGTGGAGCCGAGGCCGTCGATGGAGACGTGGTTGTAGCCGTTTTTGCGCAGCTGGGCGGAAAGCGTTGCCGTGCCTACGCTGGTGAGCTTGGTCTTAAGTTCTTCGGTGAGCACGAATTCCGCCGGGAGCCCTGCGGATTCCCGGTCGCCGTAAGCCTGTTCGCGCTGGTTGTCGTCGATTTTGGGCTGAGCACTGAACTCCGGCAGCGGCGTGGTGCCCTCCACGACCGGCGTGACCAGCCGCCCGGTGGTGAGGTCGCCGTGGCTGACCTCGACCTCGACCGTGTCGCCCGGCTGCACCACGGACGACCCCGCCGGAGTCCCGGTAAGGATGACGTCGCCGGGTTCGAGCGTGCTGAGCTGGGAGAGGTCGGCGACGAGGGTGCCGAAGTCGAAAATGAGGTCCTCGGTGGTGTCGTCCTGGACGAGCTCGCCGTTGACCCAGGTGCGGACGCGAAGATTTTTGGGGTCGACCTCCGCGGCCGGGATGGTCGCCGGACCGAGCGGGGTGAACCCGTCGCCGCCCTTGGAACGGAGGTTGGACCCGCCGTCGGCGTGCCGCAGATCGTATACGCCAAAGTCGTTGGCGGCGGTGACGCTCTCGACGCAGTCCCAGCCCTCATCCGGGCTGACGCGGCGGGCCTGCTTGCCGATGATCAAGGCGATCTCGCCCTCGAAGGCAAGGAGTTCGGTGCCTGCGGGGCGCTCGATCGGGGTGCCGGAGGCGCTGATGGAGGTAGCGGGTTTGACGAAGTAGGAGGGCTTCGCCGGGGTCCTGCCGCGCTGCTTCGCACGGGACGGGTAGTTCAAATGAAGCGCAATGACCTTGCCCGGCCGCTCCGGCGGGGTGGTGCTCGATACGGGACTCATGGGGGTTGACCTGCCCGGATGTCGTCGGGAGAGGAAGATATCTCAAAAGATATACGATCCTGGCGGGTTGGGGCAAGGGGTGCGTTCGCTCGGAAGCAGGACTAAGGTGCCTCGTGATTCACGGTCCCTTTTTGGGAGGACCGGAAGCGCTGCCTACCAACCAGCGCAGGCTGACTTCCTGTCAGCCGCCGAGTGGTACCCGGCCTACACGGTTCCGGTTACTGGCCAACCGTGAGTCATGACAACCGCAGACAACTCGAAGCAGCACACCGGCACCGGGGTCGGTGTACACCGTTGCGGAGTTGCCTTGCTGTTGCTGGTCATCCCCCTGTGCACGCTGGCTGCCTTCGTCGCAGTGCTCGGTCTCGCCGCGTACATCGTGCACAAGACCGGAGACACCAAGGGGCTACGAGACCTCGCCGTTCTGATCCGCGCCTTGCGTCCGTCGCGGCGACTTATACGTCGCCCTCGTGAGCGCCCGCCCCGGTGAGAACCGTGGCAGACGCTCACGAGGCTTCTTCGACGAGGGCGGTTCCCCGACACGAAAGTCCCGGCTCGCCCGGACGCGGCGCATCGTCAGCCAAGCGCCCAGGCGAGCCCGCCGCGCCTGCTCTAAGCCCCCCACCTCGCCAAGGGAAGCGCCGGAACCCGGTGCCCCCGATGCCCGGTCATCTCCTCGTTCGCCACCAGCGCGTTCAACACCGCCTCCTCCACCGCCTGCACCACTGCCTCGAAGAACGGGTCGATCGCGCCCCACGGCACGAATCGCATGCTCTCGTAAGGTTCGTCGTCCGGCCGGGGGAAATGGCTGGTCAGAGCGCCCGCGTTGGCTGTGCTGAACGCCAGGAACAGATCGCCCGAGAAGTGCGACCCGGTGGTTCCGGTGCGGGCCAGCCCCAAAGGCACGCGACGGGCGAGCGCGGTGCACTGTCCGGGCAACAGAGGGGCATCGGTCCCGATCACCACGATCACCGAACCGGCACCGGCAGGAGCTAGCCAGCTGGTGTCGGCCATGGGGTTGTCGTCAGCGAGTTCCGCGCCCAGATGCGAACCGGCCACGGTGAGTTCCGGGCGGCTGCCGAAGTTCGCCTGCACCAGGGCCCCGACGGTGTAGCTGTCCGACCCATGCGCGACAACCCGTGACGAAGTGCCGGTTCCGCCCTTGAAGCCGTAGCAGGTCATGCCGGTGCCACCGCCGACTGAACCCTCCGCGATGGGGCCGGTGGTGGCCGCGTCGATTGCCGCGACTGCGTGGTCGGTCCGGATGGTCGGGGCGTTGACGTCGTTGAGGTACCCGTCCCACGTCTCCGCGACCACCGGCAGCAGCCACTCCGCCGCGGCGTCCGGGCGTTCGCGGACTACCCAGTCGATCGTTCCCCGGTGACACTGCCCGACGGAGTGAGTGCTGGTGATCAGCACCGGCAGCGTCAGCGAACCCGTCTCGGCCAGCCAGGCGCGGCCGGTCATTTCTCCGTTGCCGTTCAACGAAAAGGTGCCCGCGGAGCACGGCACATCGAACTGGGAGCGGCCGCGCGGGAGGATCGCGGTGACCCCGGTCCGCACCGAATCTCCTTCCACCAGGGTGGTGTATCCGACCTCGACGCCTGGGATGTCAGTGATCGCGTTGTGCGGGCCGGGCTTGCCGCCGAGGGCCAGTCCTAGGTCGCGGGCGCGGGTCATGCGGGGTCCTCCAGGGAGCATCGGGTCGAAACGCGGGCATAGGACAAGACCGCGGTCTCGGCGACGGATCGGTCGAGCGGCGGGACGGCTTGGGTCAGGTGCAGGCCGTAGCCGTCTTCGAGGGTGACGAGGTTGCGGGCGATGGTGACCGGGTCGTCGGTCAGGTCGAAAATCCCGGTCGCGGCACCGGCTTCCAGGATGCCGACGTAACCGCGCACCTGGCGTTCGTACAGGGCGATGTGCCGCGCGGCGTAGGCCGGTTCGCGGCGGGCGATGGTGCCCAGTTCGTACAGCAGCACGCACAGTTCGTCGTTCTTGCCGTTGGGCAGTCCGCTGCCGATCATCGCGCGCAGCCGGGCGCGCGGGTCGGCCTCGGCGGCGACGGCGGCTTCGCGCGCTACACAGAAGCGTTCGACGGCCTCCTGCTGCACGTCTTCGAGCAGGTCGCTCAGGGAAGGGTAGTAGTACAACAGGGAACCCGGCGACATGCCGGCGTGGTCCGCGACGTCGCGCAGCTTCAGGTTCAGCACGCCGCGTTCGACGACCGTGTGCCGCGCCGCGGCCACCAGTTCCGCCCGCCGCTCGGGGGCCTTGCTCGGTCTTGCCATGCCTTGATTCTTTGAACAAATCTCGAAAAACGCAACCCCCGATCCGGATCGAGACCGTCGAAGCCTTGACGTAGCGCGCGTGAGGGCCTTAGCTGAACGCCCGGCTGGTTATTTGAGTTCCATTCAAACAACGTACTTGAGCAACGACTTGATGGAGGCCAGCGTTGTCCACCCCCGTCTTGCGCCGCGGGTTGCGCACCCTCGGCATGCTGCTGATCACGCTTTCCGCGATCAGCCCGGCGTCCTCGGTGTTCGTCATCGCACCGGGCGTCCTCACCGGCGCCGGATCGGGCGCCTTCTACGCCTTCCTCGCCGCCGCCGTGGTCGGCGTGTTCATGGCCTTCGTGTACGCCGAACTGGGCTCGGCCTTCCCGAGCGCGGGCGGCGAGTACACGATCGCCGCCCGCACGCTGGGCAAACTGCCCGGATTCATGGTGCTGGGCATCATGATCGTGACGCAGGTGCTGATCGTCGCGGTGATCGCGCTCGGCGTCGGCACCTACCTGAGCGTGGTGCTGCCCGGCGTCTCGCCCGCGGTCGTGGCGTCGGTGACCTGCGTGCTCGCCGCCGTCGTGGCGGTGTTCGACATCAAGCTGAACGCCTGGGTCACCGGCGTTTTCCTCGCGGTGGAGCTGCTCGCGCTGGCCGTGGTCGCGGTGCTCGGGCTGGTCAAGCCGGCCCGTCCGTTCACCGACCTGCTCGCGCATCCGGTCGCCCCCGGCGGCGGCCCGGCGACGATCAGCGCGGTGATGATCGCGACGGCGATCGCGATCTTCGCCTACAACGGCTACGGCTCGGCTGTCTACTTCGGAGAGGAAACCAAGGACGCCGGCCGCGGGGTGGCGCGGGCTGTCCTCATGGGACTCGGGGTCACCGTGCTGGCCGAGCTGATCCCGGTCACCGCGGTGCTGATGGGCGCACCGGATCTCGGCACGTTGTTCAGCTCTCCCAACATGTTGTCGTACTTCGTGCAGTCCCGCGGCGGCAGCACGCTCGACACCGTGCTGAGCCTCGCGGTCGCGCTCGCCATCATCAACGCCGTCCTCGCGATCGTGCTGATCAGCTCCCGGCTGGTGTTCAGCAGCGGCCGCGACCGCGCGTGGCCGAAGGCGATGAACCGCGCGCTCGCCGCGGTGCACCCGAAGTTCGGCACTCCGTGGGTCGCGACGCTGGCGACCGGTTTCATCGCCGCCGCACTGTGCTTTGTGGACCCGCAGATCCTGACCGTCGTGACCAGCACGTCGATCGTCGTCGTGTACGCGGCGCTGTGCCTCGGCGCCATCCTGGGCCGTCGCTCCGGTGCGACGGCGGGGGCGAAGTACCGGATGCCCGGATTCCCGATCGCGCCGGTGGTCGCGCTGGTCGCGCTGGCGTTCGTGCTGTACGTGAACGCGACTGACCCGGTGATCGGACGGCCGAGTCTCATCGTCACCGCGGCGATCGCGTTGCTGGCCTTGGGGTACTACCTCGTGGTGTTGCGCCGCCGCGGCGGCTGGCAGTTGAGCGAAGCGGTGGAGGAAGAAGAGGACGCGCCCGCGCCGGTGCGGGAGACCTCGTAAGCCGCGGCTGGACCGTCCACTTGAGACCGTGGACGGTCCGGTTGTCGTCCCGCATCGGGTCCGGGATGATGCCCGGGTGCGGGTTTCAGTGCTGGACACATCGCCGATCGTCGCGGGGTCGACCGCGCGCGAGGCGCTGCGGCGCACGCTCGACCTGGCCGAACTGGCCGACGAACTGGGATATCACCGCTACTGGTTGCCCGAACACCACAGCATGCGTGGAGTCGCGAGCGCCGCGCCCGCCGTGGCAGCGGCCCGCATCGCGGATGCCACGAAGAGGATCCGCGTCGGCGCGGGCGGCGTTCTGCTGCTCAACCACCCGCCGCTCGTCGTCGCCGAACAGTTCGGCACGCTCGCCGCGTTCCACCCCGGCCGGATCGACCTCGGACTCGGCCGCGCGCTCGGCGGCCCGCAACGGGTGGCGGACGCGCTCAATCCCGGCCCGGCGGAAAGCTTTCCCCGCCGCGTCAGGGAATTGCTGGAGTATTTCGCCGACGCCGAGCAGCCGTTGCGCGCCACTCCCGCACAAGGAAACGTGCCGGACGTCTGGCTGCTCGGCTCAAGCACGGCAAGCGCTCACCTCGCCGCCGAACTAGGCCTGCCGTACGCGTTCGCCTACCATCTCCGTCCCGCTGAAGCTGCTGCCGCGACGCGAAGCTATCGCGAGAATTTCCGTCCCGGCCTCATCGTCGAACCGTCCATTGTGGTCAGCGTCGCCGTGGTCGCCGCCGCGACCGAGGAGCACGCGGAATGGCTCGCCAGGTCCATTCGGGCTAAGGCATTGAGCCGTTCGCGCGGCGAGCGGATCTTGTTGCCCCGGCCGGAAGACGCGGTGGTCGACCCGGCGATCGGCCCCGGTCCGGTGCTGGCCGGAGCCCCGGCGGCACTGCGGAATTCGTTGCGCACAGTCATCGCCGACACCGGCGCGGACGAGCTGATGATCACCACCCCGATCCACGACCACGCGGAGCGGAAACGGTCCTATGTGCTGGTCCGGGAGATCTCGGACGCGCTGTCCGCGCAAGATTGATCCTTTTTGTCCGGTTAATCGGCTGGGCCGCACGGGGTTTCCCCAACGTTCAACCTGGCGCGGGTTCGCATGTCACTTGTCGTGCCTAAGTTCCTCACGGCTTCGGAAAGTGGGGATTCATGGGAACCAGCGACGCGGTGCGAGCCCGCGCGATCACCAAGTGTTTCGGCGACGTGCTCGCGCTCGACGGTGTCGATCTCGACGTCGCGCACGGCGAGATCCACGGGCTCGTCGGCCCGAACGGCGCGGGCAAGACCACGCTGCTCGGCCTGCTGCTCGGGCTCGCGGTCGCGGACGAGGGCGAACTCGAGATCCTCGGCCGCCCGGTCGGCCGCGCGCTCGCCACCCCGGACGGCATCTCGGGGTTCGTGGACGGGCCGGGGCTGTACCCGTCGCTCACCGCGCGGCAGAACCTCGCCGCGCTGGCCTCGCTGCGCGGCCAGACCGTCGACCTCGACGACCTCCTCGCGCAGGTCGGGCTCACCGACGTCGCCGACGACCGGGCGCGCGGCTTCTCCCTCGGCATGCGCCAGCGCCTGGGCCTCGCCGCCGCGCTGCTGACCAAACCGCGGCTGCTGATCCTCGACGAGCCCGCCAACGGCCTCGACCCGGCAGGCAAGAAACACGTGCACGGCGTGCTCGCCCGGCTCGCCGACGAGGGCACCGCGGTGGTGCTGTCGAGCCATCGGATGGACGACCTCGAAGCGCTCTGCTCGGAGGTCACCATCCTGTCCGCCGGCCGCGTCGTTTTCACCGGCCCGCTGGCGAAACTGTCCGCTGAGGACCGCGAACTGGCGTACCGCCTGGTCACCTCGGACCAGAAGACCGCGCGCGAGATCGCCGAGAACGTGCCCGGACTGCGGATCGACGACGCCCAGACCCCGCGCGGACAGGCCGACGTCCTGGTGGTGCGCGGCCTGGTGCCCGCGCTGGACGACCTGGTCGCGCGCGTCGTCGGCAAGGGCATCGGCGTACGGGAACTGGCTCCGGTCGTCTCGCCGCTGGAGGCCGCGTTCCTGGAGCTGACGGAGCAGGGGGAGAAGCGATGACCGTCCTCGACGCACCTGTCGAGCAGCAAGCCTCGGTCGGACTGGGCCGCGGTTACCGGTTCGAACTGGTGAAGCTGTTGTCGCAGTGGCGGATCCGGGTGCTGCTGCTCGCCTGCTGGCTCGCGCCCGCGGTGTTCGTCGCCGCGGTCAGCCAGCAAAGCGATCTCCCGGTGGACACCCTGTTCGGCCGCCTGATGAACGCCACCGGCTGGGCCGGGCCGCTCGTCCTGCTCGGTTTCGCCGGCAGCTACGCGCTTCCGCTGCTGACCTCCTTGGTCGCCGGAGACGTCTTCGCCGCCGAAGACCGGCTCGGCACCTGGCGGCACCTGCTGGTGGCGATGCGGTCGTACCGGCGGATTTTCGTCTCGAAAGCACTCGCCAGCCTCACCGTGATCCTGTTGCTGGTCCTCGGCTTGGCGGTGTCCAGCACGGTCGGCGGTCTCGTCGCGGTCGGCGGGCAGCCGCTCACCGGACTCGACGGGCACCTGCTGTCCTCGGGCGACGCGGCGGTGAAGGTCGTGCTCGCCTGGGTCTGCGTGCTCGCCCCGACCCTCGCCCTGGCGGGGATCGGCCTCCTCGGCTCTGTCGCATTAGGACGGTCGCCGATGGGCTTGCTGCTGCCCGCGGTAGTCGCGCTGGTGATGGCGGTGGCGCAGCTGCTGCCGCTGCCGGTCGTCGTGCGGCTCGCGCTGCCGACGTACGCGTTCATCTCGTGGAACGGCCTCTTCACCGACCCGGTACAGCTCGGCCCGCTGCTGATCGGCGTCGGCGTGAGCCTGGTCTGGGCAGCGGTCTCGACTGCGCTGGCCTACGCGCTGTTCGTGAGACGCGACTTCACCGATCTGACATACGACGGTGCGGGTCGTCGCGTACTAACCGCGGGCTTGCTGCCGACGGCCGGGCTGATCGGCGTCACGGTGGCAGTCGTCGCGGTCGCGACACCGGCGTCGGGTTCGGGCATCGACCAGGCGAAACTGCAGCAGTCGCTGTCCACAGAGTTCGCGCATCTCTACCGGATCCAGGCCGCGCAGCTGCACCGTCCGGACGTCACGGAGGAGCAGCTCGCCGCCAGCACGGAATGCACCAAGGGCGGTGGTCTCGTCGAGGCCGAAGGCCCGGGCAACGACTGGCGCTGCGTCGTCTCCTGGCATCTCCCTGGTATCTCAGCGACCGGGCAGGCGATCTACCAGCTCGATGTCACCTCGGACGGGCGGTATGTCGCCGACGGCGACGGACCGAAGGAAGTGAACGGCTACTTCCAGGTGCGGACCCCGCAGGGGGACCAGCCGAACCCGCTGTGGCAGTTCGACGGCAACGTCGAGCTGCTCTCCTCCACGAAGGGATGAGGACATGCAAGTAACGCGCCGTCGCAGGCGTGGCGGGAAGAAAGAATCCCGCAGGCTGCGCTTCGTCACGGCCGGGGCGACCGCGGTCGCTCTCGTCGCCACGGGCTCGGGCATCGGCCTCGCCTCCACCAAGCAGTTCGGCACCGACCAGGTCGGCCAGGAAACCGAGAACGGCCTGACCATCTCCAGCGACCAGTACCTCAAGCCGATCGGCGAGCGGCTGGTCCTGCCGAACGGCAAGATCATGTCCTCGACGGTCAGCCCGGACGGCAGTCACCTCGCCGCGCTGACCACCGACGGCGGCATCGCGCTGACCATCGTCGACCTGAAGACCTGGAAGGTCCAGCAGCTCGTCGGCAAGGACAAGAGGGCCGACCTGCAACTGCCGGGCAACGACGTCGGCCAGGAAGGCCCGTCGTACTCGCCGGACGGCAAAACGCTGTGGCTGGGCCAGATCGACGGCTACCGCAAGTTCACCGTGAACCCGGACGGCACCGTCGCCAACCCCACGTGGGTCCCGATCCCGGCCGACGGCTCCAAGCATTCCCTCGCCGCGGGCGCGATCTTCTCCGCGGACGGGTCCACTGTGTACTCCGCGGTGAACGGCCAGAACCGGGTCGTCGCGATCGACGCGGCCAGCGGACAGATCAAGCAGAGCTGGACCGTCGGCAACGCACCGCGTGCACTGGTGCGGATCGGCAACCGGATCTACGTCAGCAACGAGGGCGGCCGCGCGGCCAAACCGGGCGACACCACGATCAACTCGTACGGCACCGACATCGTCGCCGACCCGAAGACCGGGGCCGCGACCACCGGCACGGTCAGCGTGATCGACCTGGCGAACCCGTCCGCTCCGGTCAAGAACATCGACGTCGGCCTGCACCCGACCGCGTTGCGCGCCAAGAACAACACCTTGTTCGTGGCGAACACCGGCGGCGACAGCGTTTCGGTGATCGACGCCCAGCGCAACGTCGTGGTGCAGACCATCGCGACGCAGCCGTGGCCGGAAGCGCAGGTCGGCTACGAGCCGACCGACATCGCGCTCACCGACGACGGCCACCTGCTGGTGACCCTCGGCCGGGCCAACGCGGTCGCGGTCTACCGCTACTGGTTCCCGCAGGCCCCCGCCGCCTTCATCGGACTGCTGCCGACGGACTACTTCCCGTCTGGTATCTCAGCGTCGGGCAACAACATCCTGGTCGCGAACACCCGAGGCATCGACGCCCGCCGCCCGACCGCCGCGGCCGGGCACGCCACGCACGACACCACGTCGAGCCTCCAGCGGTTCACCCTGCCGACCGACTGGCAGACCTGGGCGCAGACGCGTCAGGTGTTCAAGCAGAACGGCTGGACGCCGGGTTCGGTGCAGACGGGCAACCGCAACGTCAAGCCGGTGCCGGTGCCCCGTCGGCTCGGCGACCCGTCAACGATCAAGCATGTTTTCCTGCTGGTGAAGGAAAACCGGACCTACGACCAGCTCTTCGGCGACATGAAGAAGGGCAACGGCAACCCGGCGCTCGCGCAGTTCGGCCAGGCAGTCACGCCGAACCAGCACGCGTTGGCCACTCAATTCGGCTTGTACGACAACACTTACGACATCGGCACGAACTCGGCCGAGGGCCACAACTGGCTGATGCAGGCGGACAACCCGGAGTACACCGAGTCGTCGGCAGGCGAGTACAAGCGCAGCTACGACACCGAGGACGACGCGCTGGGCCACCAGCGCAGCGGCTTCCTGTGGACCGGGGCGCAGGCGGCGGGCAAGACCGTGCGCGACTTCGGCGAGTTCCACCAGTTCCTGACCAAGCCCGCGGACGCGAGCTGGCAGAACCTGTACTGCGACTCGAAGAACATGGCCGCGACCGGCGAGCCGACCGCGTACCCGCTGGTCTCGTCGTCGCCGATCCCGTCGCTGAACAGCGTTTCGGTGCCGGGCTTCCCGAAGTTCGACACCGCGGTCCCGGACCAGTACCGGTACGAGATCTGGAAGAACGACTTCGAGAAGAACGGCCCGGCGGACCTGAACATGTTCTGGCTGTCGAGCGACCACACCGGCGGGCCGCCGAGCCCGGCCGCGCAGGTCGCCGACAACGACCTGGCCGTGGGCAAGATCGTCGACAAGATCTCGCACAGCCAGTACTGGAAGGACTCGGCGATCTTCGTGGTCGAGGACGACTCCCAGGCCGGGCTGGACCACGTCGACGGGCACCGGGCCCCGGTCCAGATCATCAGCCCGTACGCGCAGCGCGGCGTGACCGACAGCCGGTACTACTCGCAGATCACCATGATCCGCACCATCGAGCAGATCCTCGGGATCCACCCGATGAACCAGAAGGACAGCGCGGCCACCCCGATGGCGACCGCGTTCACGCCGAAGCCGGACAACACGCCGTTCACCGCGGTGCCGAACCAGACGTCGCTGACCGCGGGCCTGAAGACTCCGCCGTCGTGCGGCACGGACAACGTCCCGACGGCCGCCACCGCGGCGGCGTCGGCGGCGGTGCCCGCGGACAAGCAGCAGCTGGCCCAGCAGTGGCAGCAATGGCAGTCCCAGCAGAAGCTGACCGGCCCGAACGCCACGGCGGACTACGCCAACCCCGCGCAGATGGACCACTTCACGTGGTACCAGGTGCACGGATGGACCCAGCCGTATCCGGGCGAGGACAAGGTCTTCGCCCCGGACCAGGTGCCGGGCGCGTTCATCCCGTCGGCCGATTCGGACGGCTGATCCATTAACCGGCAAGGGAAAGCCCCTGCCCGCCGTTGTGCGGGCAGGGGCTTTTCAGTGACCTGCGATCACCAGCCGATCGGCATCCGGCGCGGGCCGCGCACCGGCATGTCGACCTTCCACTCGATCTCTCCGGCGATCCGCAGCCCCGGCAGCTTGGTCAGCAGCGCGCGCAGGCCTTCCTGCAGTTCGACCCTGGCGAGGTTCGCGCCGAGGCAGTGGTGTACGCCGTGCCCGAAAGCCAGGTGCGAGTTCGCCTTCCGGTCGAAGCGCAGCACGTCCGGATTCTCGAACCGCCGGGGATCCCGGTTGGCGGAGGCGAAGTCGGTCACCACGGGCTCCCCCGCGCGCACCAGCGAACCACCCACCTCGACGTCCTCCGTCGCGTAGCGAGGAAAGCCCTCCCAATGGCTCAGCGGGACGAACCGCAGGAGTTCCTCGGCCGCGGCGGGCAACAGGCTGAGGTCGGCCCGCAGCTCGGCCAGCCGCTCGGGGTGCTCCAGGAGGACGAAGACCGAGCTGGCGATCAGGGACGCGGAGGTTTCGTGGCCGGCCACCAGCAGCCCGTCGCACAAATCGATCAGCTCCGCCTCGGAGAGCCGGTCGTGCTCGTGGCGGGCCTCGACCAGCGCGGTCATCAGGTCGTCGGCGGGCTCCGCGCGCCGGGCGGCGATCAGCCCGCGCATGTACTCCTGGAGTTCCGCCTCGTTGGCCTCGTACTCCTCGGCGGTGGTCTCGCTCGTGGACAGGATCCCGTCGCTCCAGACCCGGAACTTCGGCCAGTCGGCCATGGGCACCCCGAGCAGCTCGCAGATCACCGACACCGGCAGCGGCAACGAGAAATTCTCCACCAGGTCCGCCGGCCCGCCGCCGGCCGCCATCGCGTCCACGAGGTCCTCGGCCAGCTGCCGGACCCGCCCGCGCAACCGCTGCACCCGGTTCTGGGTGAAGGCTTGGGCCACCAGCTTGCGCAGCCGGCTGTGTTCCGGCGGGTCCATCATGACGATCCCGCCGTCGAGCTTGTGCGGCGTCATCCTCGGCACGTCGGCATCGGCGGCCATGGCCCGGCTGAACCGCCGGTCGCTGAACACCATGCGAACGTCGTCGTAGCGAGTGGCCAGCCACGCCGGCTCGCCGTAGAGCAGTTTGATCCGGATCATCCCCGGCGCGTCGCGTGCCTCCGTGTAGGCCGGGTCGAGGTAGACCCCCTCCGCTGAGCCGAAGGGATATCTGATGGGCTCGATCTGCACATCACTGGTCATTCTTCGTGTGTATCGAGTCCTCCGGGAGGAGAGCACCCCTAACGCGACGCCCCTATGCACACTGGGCACGCCTGGGCAAGCCCCTTTCGGGCCCGCCCAGGCGTTGCGGCATCAGCTTCTCAAGACCCGGCGTGCTGCTCCGGCGCCAGCGAGTTCCCCGCCGCGATGTGCCCGCAGCTGGACGGCGCGGCCTTGCCCGCGAACCGGTCGTTGAGCCAGGCGATCGCGGTCGGCGCCCACACCGGGAGGGCGGTGGCGTGGCTGAGCGCGTCGTACTGCGTGTACTTGATCGAGGTGTTTCCGGTGTCGCAGTACTGATTCGCGAGCGCGCGGACGTCCCCGGCCACCATCACGCCGTCTCCGCCGCCGATGCCCGGTTCGTTGCTGACAGTGCCTTCGAGCGCGCCGTTGCTGGCCTGCCCGATGAACCCGGGGATCGAGGGCGTCGCCGCCGAGCCGATGTTCACCTTGTTGACCGCGTCGACGTACGGGGCCACCGAGTTCGGGTTCGCGTACTCCGGTTTGACCAGCTTCTGCCAGGTCAGCCCGGGGTAGCGGCCGAGCGCGTTGGCGATCGACGCGTGCTCGAGCTCGGCGAGCACCTTGAGGCCGTACTCGCTGGCGTACGGCTTGAGGTCGATGCCGTAGCTGCGCGAGACGCCGATCAGCGCCATCGGGATCACGCCGGACCAGACTGGGCTGCCGCCGACGTATTTGAGGTTGTGCGCGGGGTCGACGAGCACCCCGCCCTCGGCGAACCCGACGAGGTTCTTCTCGACCTCCGGCGCGTAACTCCCGGCGATCGCCGACGCCCAGCCGGTCGCGATCGCACCGCCGGAATAGCCGAGAAGGCCGAATTTCGTGGAATCCGTCATTCCGGTCCCGGACGCGTGCGTCGCGGCGCGAATCGAGTCCAAAGTGGTCTTGCCGTATTCCGGACCGGCCGCGAAATCGGCGGTCGGGCCTTCGGTGTCCGGGATGACGACGCTGTACCCGAGGGCGAGCGCCGGCGCGATGAGCACCGACTCGGCGTTCGGCAGCACGCCGCCGAGCCGGACGTCGCCCGCGATCGCGCGGGACGGTGCGTCGGCGGGATCGAGCGAGTCGTACGCGGACTGGTACGAGATGGCTTTCCCGTTGCCGCCCAACGGATTTCGGACGACCGAGGTGACGTTCGCGGTGGGATTGCCCTGTGCGTCGGTAGTCCGGTAGAGCAGCTGGGTGGCCTGCACTGGAGTCGGGAAGCCGAAGACGTGATAGCTCAACGTCCGGCTTTTCAGGACGGTGCCCGGAGCGTACGACGAAAGCGGCGTGCTGCCGTCGTAACTGTAGAAGGAATCGGCCGAAGCCGCGGCGGGCAGCGCGACGGCGGACGTGATCGCGAGAGCGGCGGCGGCGATCAGCGCACGGACGGGTTTCCGGATCATGACTCCCCTTTGAACCATGAAGTGGATCACGACTGGCGGGTAACTTACCAGCGAGTAGGTATCCGCACAACTACGGAAGGTGCAGGCAGTGCCGGTGCGGAGGGCTCAGGCGGGCCCGGCGTAGGTCGCGGCGATCGCCGTGGCGCGCTGGTGCAAGGCGGTACGCAACGCTTGCGGCGCAAGGACTTCCGCGGCTGTGGCGAGCTGCCACAGCGCCCATTCGGCGTGCCGGGAATCCTGGAAAGCCGCCTCCAGCTGTAACCATCCGTTCGTCCTGATTTCTTCAGCGCGAATGGCGAGCGCGGTGCGAGCCAATTCTTCCCGCCGTTCCGGGCGAATTCGGACTAGCGCGACGATCTGGTCGCCACCGGTCCGGAACCGCGTGCTGCGTTCCTGCCAGGCTCGGCCCAGGTCCACGCGATCCGGCCGCTGCGCGGGCTCGTCGAGTTCCTCGGCGGCCAGCACCCGGGACAGCCGGTAAGTCCGGTCCTCGCCTTCGCGGGTCGCCAGCAAATATCCCAGCTCCCGCGCGGTGACCAGTCCAATCGGGTGCACTGTGCGCCACTTCGGGGCTTGGCCGACCGCTTGGTAGCGGATGCGCACCTGGTGTCCGGCGAACACCGCGCGCCGGATCTCGGCGACCACGGCGTCGGGCGCCTCCTCGGCGACCGAGCGGCGCGAGAGGAGGTCGGTCTCGGGGTCGATGAGCAACCGCTCGGCCACGCCCGCGGCCGTGGTCCGATGGCTTTCCGGCAGCGCGTCGACCACCTTGAGCATGGCCGAAGCGAGCGCCGAACCGAGACCGAACGCCTGCGCGCCGCGCCGCGATCCGGCGACCAGCAGCGCGAGCGCTTCGTCGTGGTTCAACCCGGTGAGTTCGGTCTGAAATCCGGGCAGCAGCGCGAAACCGCCGTTCCGTCCGCGCTCGGCGTAGACCGGGACGCCCGCCGCGGACAGCGCGTCGATGTCGCGCAACACGGTGCGCGTGGACACCTCGAGTTCGCGGGCGAGGGTGGCCGCGGACAGCCGGCCGCGCTGGCGCAGCAGCAGGACCAGCGAGACCAACCGGTCGGCGCGCATGCCGAAAACCCTACCGAATACACGACACAGGATGTCGTGTATTGCTTGCGAGGCTGCTCCGCGTACTGCTGAAAACGCGAACAGGAGCAAATGGTGGAGAGAACGACGGTCAACCCGTGGGCGTGGTCGACGGCGATGGGTTACCACCAGGGCGAACTGGTGTCCGGGCCGGTTCGGACCCTGTACTGCTCGGGGCAGACCGCAATGAGCGCCGACGGCGAACCCCAGCACGCCGGGGACATGGCGAAGCAGGTGGCGCTGAGCCTCGACAACTTGGAGGCGGTCCTCGCCGAAGCGGGCATGTCGCTGGAGAACCTGGTCCGGCTCAACGTCTACACGACCGACGTCGACCTGCTTTTCCAGCACTACGGCGTCCTCGCCGGCCGCCTGGCCGCGGCCGGCGCCGCCCCGTCGACCACGATGCTCGGCGTGACGCGGCTGGCGATCCCGACGCTGCTGGTCGAACTGGAGGGGACCGCGGTCGCTGACGAGTAGGTTCCTTGCTTCGGCCACCCGTATGTATCGCGACATGATATATATGGACGGGTGACCGAACGAGGCATGTCGGAGCAGGTCTTCCTGATCCTCACCGCGCTCGCCGACGAGCCGAAGCACGGCTACGGCATCGTCCAGGCCGTCGAAAAGCTGTCCGAAAACCGGGTTCGGCTGCGGGTCGGCACGTTGTACGGCGTGCTGGACCGGCTGGTCGCGGACGGATGGGCGGAGCGGGACAAGGAGGAGATCCACCAGGGGCGGCTCCGCCGGTACTACCGGCTGACCGACCTCGGGGGCCGCACTTTGGCCGAGCAGACCCGGCGGCTGGCCGCGAACGCCGCCGCCGCCGAGTCGGTGTTGCGTGCGCGGGGCTGGGCGCTCGGGGGTGGGGCATGAGCGCCCCTCGGTGGGCCGGGCAGTTGTTTGCGGAGGCCGCGGGATGACCGCGCCGGAGCTGCGATACCGCCGGATAGTGCGGATTCTTCCCCGCTGGTACCGCACCGACCGCGAGGACGAGATGGTCGGCACCCTGCTGGACGCGCGGGAAGCCGGTCGTCTCGCGGAAGGGCGCGAACTGCTCGCGATGCTGGGGTTGGGCCTGCGCGCTCGGCTGGCTGCTGGCTCAGCCCCAGCTCGCGTGGTCGCTTTCGGCGACACTGTCCGGCTGGTAGCCCTGCTCGGGCTCTTCTGGGGAGTGATGAAGGGTGCTTTCTCCCTCGGTCACGACTTGTGCGACGCGCTCGGCTATCCGCGAGCGACCGGTCTGTATTCCTCGACCGGCGAGGCCAGCCTGTCGCTTTACGCTGCCGCGTCGGCCCAGCAATTGGGGCAGGACGTCGCGCTGGTCGCCGCCGCGGTCGTCCCTCTCGCGCTCCTTTTCGCCGGACGCCGCCGAGCCGCGCGTTGCGTCGCCGGGGTCGTGCTGGTCGCCGGATTCGCCGCGTTCCTGTACCAGTATTCGTTCAGTTTCAGCCCTGATCTGCTCGGCTATTTCATCCCGCAATGGCTGCCGCTGCTGCTCCTGATTGCCGGATTCCACCTCGGCGCACCGCTGCCGTCCGCGCGAAAATGGTGGCTCGCCTTGACTGGGGTCGTGGCTGCCGCTTTTTACTTCGGCTCTTTCGTTGATTCGGATCTGCGCGGACTTTCCTGGTTCACGTGGGCGGCCGCGCTTGTCATTCTGGTCTATTTCGCCTTCCGGCGACGCACGCCCGCGTGGTCGTTCTCGCTTGCCGTGTGCTGTTCGCTGGTGCTGATTCAGCCGCTTGTCCTCCTCTCAACCATGGCCGCGGGCGTCGTCGATCCGCTGGTTATCGTGCAGGTCTTCCTGGTGGGCGCGGGTATCGCAGCACTGACCGCGACCGGAATCGTTGATTACCGGCGGCAAACCGCATAGCGCTCTTTCCGCAAGGAGTTTTAATTGAACACCATGCCAAGGGCGCTTCCGTGCGCCTTGAATCAGCCCGATTCCACGCTTAAGAACAGACGAAGAAACAGCTGGATAATCGCGGGATCCGTCCTCCTGATCGCCATTCTCGGCTACGTCACCCGCTGGATCTGCGACGACGCCTTGATCTTCACCAGAATCGTCGAGCAAATCCTCGCCGGGAACGGCCCGGTCTACAACATCGGCGAACGCGCCGAAGCTTCCACGAGCACGCTGTGGCAATGGCTGCTGGCGTTCGCCGGATTCGTGTTCGGCCAGTCGGACACCTCGACGCTGTCCTGGATGCTCGGCCTCCTGCTCACCGCCGCCGGGTTCGGCTTCGCGGTCAGCGCGACGATCCGGTTGCACGGCGGGCGCGTCGCGGCGATGCTGCCGTGCGGCGTCCTCGTGCTGCTGGGGGTGCGGCCGGCGTGGCAGTACGCGACGTCCGGGCTGGAGACCGGGCTGAACACGTTCTGGATGGCGCTCTGCTGGTGGCTGCTGGTCCGCTTCCGAGGCAGCACCTCGGCCAAACATGTTGTCACCGCGGCGTTCGTGATGGGATTGGGCCCGCTCGTCCGTCCAGAACAGGCACTGGTCGCAGCGGTATTCCTGGTCGCGCTGTGGCTGGTGACCAAGCCGAACTGGCGGGTCGTCTGCGCCGCGGTCGCGGCGGCCGGAGCGCTGCCGGTCGGGTACGAGATCTTCCGCATGGGTTTCTACGGCATCCTCGTGCCGATGCCCGCGCTCACCAAAAACGCGAGCGAATCCTTCTGGGGCCGCGGATTCGGGTACGTCGGCGATTTCGTGAACCCGTACCTGCTGTGGTTGCCGCTGGTGCTCTGCACGGTCCTGCTCGCCGGGGTCCTCAGGCGGCAAAGCACCGATCGGATCGTCACCCTCACCCCGGTGGTCGCCGGTGTGCTGTCGCTGGGATATCTGCTGAAGATCGGCGGCGACTACATGCACGCGCGCATGGCGCTGCCGATCTTCTTCCTGCTGATGCTGCCGGTGCTGGTGCTCCCGGCGGCGAAGAAGACGCGCGTGCTCGGCGCCGTCCTGCTGGCGTGGGCGGTTCTCTGCGCCGGCATCGGCCAGTTCGTCCCGCAAGACGGCAAGCTCATCGACGACGAGCGCGGCTACTACCACGCGTGGACCGGCCAGTCGTATCCCACCGAGTCGGCGGATTTCACCCCGAGGATGAAATATCTCAACGACGCCGTCAGTCCGCGCACCCTGACCTACGAAGGACCGCGGCAGCAGATCCTGACGACACCACTGCGCGCGGACGTCCCGTCGAAGTCCATGATCATCGGGGTGTACCTGGGGACAGTCGGCGTCATGTCGCCGGTGGACGTCGGCGTCGTCGACTTCTGGGGCCTCGCCAACCCGATCGGCGCCCGGTTCGAGTTCCCGACGGTGAAGCCAGGACATTCGAAACCGCTCAGCAACGCCTGGCTGCTGGCGGATTACGCGGACCCGGCGGCCCCCGTCCTCAGCCCGGGCAACTTCGCCCTGCGCGCCGACATCACCGCGGACCAGGTCGCCGCCGCCCGGCACGCCCTGAGCTGCGGAGACCTGGCGGAGATCCAGCGGTCCACCCGCGAACCGATGTCGCCGGGCCGGTTCTGGGCCAACCTGACCGGAGCCGTGCACCGGACCGGGGTGACCGTCCCGCCGGACCCGTTCGAGGCGGAACGAACGTTCTGCGGAAGCCCGTGATCCGTCCGGTGGAACTGCTCTTGCCCAGGTCAGAGCGGTAGCGCATGCTGGAGTCCGCAGCGACGCGGAGGTGAGGGGATGGCGGCAGAGCCGACCTTGATCGGGTCCGTGCAGCGCGCCCTGCACCTGCTCGACGCGGTCGGCGCGAGCGAGCGGCCGGTGCCCGCCAAGGTGCTCGCGCGGACGGTCGGGCTGCCGCTGCCCACGACGTATCACCTGCTCCGCACCCTCGTCCACGAGGGATACCTGTGCAAACTCGACGACGGCTACGCACTCGGCAGCCAGGTGAGCGAACTGCGCCAGCACACGTCGCTGCACGCGCTGCTGCCGAAGATCCGCCCGGTGCTGCGAGCCCTGCGAGACGAGGTGCACGGCGCGGCGTACCTCTCGCTGTACTCCGACGGCGACATCAAACTCATCGACATCGCCGACGGCCCGACCGCCCCGTCGGTCGACCTGTGGGTCGGCGTGCACGAATCGGCGCACGCGACGGCGTTCGGCAAGTGCATCCTGTCCGGCCTCGACAGCGAAGGCCGCCGCGACTACCTGTCACGGCATCAGCTGGCGGACCTCACCCCGCACACCATCACCGACAGCCGGGTGCTGGAGCAGCGGCTGTCGCAGAGCGGGGATGTGTTCAACGATCGTGAGGAGTATCTGCTGGGCACGGCATGCCTGGCGACGACGGTCCGCACGCCGGGCGCGTTGGGCGCGGTGGCGATCTCGTTGCCTGCGCGCCGCCTGGGCTCGGCGCCGTTGCAGTCGTTGCGTCGGGCAGCCCAACGGGTGTCTCGCGCCCTCGCCGTCACACCCTGAACCCGCCGGTTATCACCATCTGAAATCCCGCCCGTTGTCCGGCGGTCCGCGCCCGGCGAAAGTGGCCTCCAGAGCGAACGGGAGGTCCCATGGAAGCGCAGGACAGGCTCGACCTGTACCGCACGATGGTCCTGATCCGCACCTACGAGGAGGCCATCCTCCGCGAGTACCACGCCGACAAGAAACCCGTCTTCGACATCGGGGCCGGCCTCGTCCCCGGCGAGATGCACCTGTCCGCGGGGCAGGAACCGGTGGCGGCGGGCGTCTGTGCGCATCTCACCGGCGACGACGCGGTCACCGCGACGCACCGGCCGCACCATTTCGCCATCGCGCACGGCGTCGACCTGAACCGGATGACCGCTGAGATCTTTGGCCGGACAACTGGACTGGGCAGAGGACGCGGCGGGCATATGCATCTGTTCGACCCCGCCGTGCACTTCTCCTGCTCCGGCATCATCGCCGAGGGCTACCCGCCCGCGCTCGGGCAGGCGCTCGCGTTCCAGCGGCGCGGGACGGACCGGGTCGCCGTCGCGGTCACCGGCGAGGGCGCGGCTAACCAAGGGGCGTTCCACGAATCGCTCAACCTCGCGGCGTTGTGGCAGCTCCCGGTGATCTTTCTGGTGGAGGACAACGACTGGGGCATCTCTGTGCCGCGCAGCGCGTCCACCTGCGTCACGTCGAACGCGGACCGCGCCGCTGGGTACGGGATCCCGGGCGTGCGCGTCGAGGACAACTCGGTCGAGGCGGTCCACGAAGCGGCGGGCCAGGCGGTCGCGCGGGCTCGGGCCGGGGGAGGGCCGAGCCTGATCGAGGTGCACACGTTGCGGCTGTGGGGGCATTTCGAGGGCGACGCGCAGGGCTATCGGTCCGATTTGGACGGTGTGTCGGGCCGGGATCCGTTGCCCACCTACGAGAACCAGCTGCGCGCCGACGGCGACCTCGACGACGCGAAGGTCGCGGAATGCAAAACCGCGGCCAGTGAGCGGGTCGAAGCGGCGATCGCGTTCGCCAAAGAGAGCCCCGAGCCGGATCCCGCCACCGCGCTGGATTTCGTGTTCGCGCGAGCCTGACGACACAGCGAGGAGAAGCAGCAATGACGCTCACCGAACCCTCCGCGCCCGCCGGGCGGAAACTCAGCACCGCGAAGGCCATGGTCGAGGCCATCGCGCAGGAAATGGACCGCGACGAGCGGGTGTTCGTGCTCGGCGAGGACGTCGGGTCCTACGGCGGGATCTTCAGCTCCACCACCGGATTGCTCGACCGGTTCGGCCCGCGCCGGGTGCTCGACACGCCGATTTCCGAGACCGCCTTCATCGGCACCGCGATCGGAGCGGCGGTCGAGGGCATGCGGCCGGTGGTCGAGCTGATGTTCGTCGACTTCTTCGGCGTCTGCATGGACCAGATTTACAACCACATGGCGAAAATCCACTACGAATCCGGCGGCAACGTGTCGGTGCCGATGGTGCTGACCGCGGCGGTCGGCGGCGGGTACTCGGACGGGGCACAGCATTCCCAGTGCCTGTGGGGAACGTTCGCGCACCTGCCCGGCATGAAGGTCGTCGTGCCGAGCAATCCCGCTGACGCCAAGGGATTGATGACCTCCGCGATCCGCGACGACAACCCGGTGGTGTACCTGTTCCACAAGGGAGTCATGGGCCTGCCGTGGATGGCGAAGAACCGCCGGTCGATCGGCCCGGTGCCGGAAGGCGACCACGAGGTCCCGATCGGCAAGGCGAACGTCGTGCGCCCGGGCAGCGACGTCACCGTCGTGACGCTGTCGCTGTCGGTGCACCACGCCCTCGACGTCGCCGACGATCTCGCCGGACAGGGCGTCGACTGCGAGGTCGTGGACCTGCGCAGCCTGGTGCCGCTGGACACCGACACGATCCTCGATTCGGTCGGCAAAACCGGCCGGTTGCTCGTGGTCGACGAGGACTACCTGTCGTTCGGCCTGTCCGGCGAGGTGATCGCCCGCGTGGTGGAGCGGGACCCCAGCCTGCTGCGCGCCCCGGCCGCGCGCGTAGCGGTGCCGGACGTGCCGATTCCGTACGCGCGTCCGCTGGAGTACGCGGTGCTGCCGACACCGGCGCGGATCCGCCAAGCCGTCCTCACCCTGGTGGGCGCATGACCGACGTCCCGTTCCCCGTCCTGTCCGAGAACGACCCGGACGGCGAGGGAGTCCTCGCCACCTGGTTCGCGACGGACGGCGCGACCGTCCGCGAGGGCGAGCTGATCGCGGAGGTCGCGGTGGACAAGGTCGACGCGGAGGTCCCGGCCCCCGCGACCGGCGTGGTGCGGTTCCTGGTGGGGGAGGGCGAGGTGGTGAAGCAGGGCGCGCCGATCGCCCGCATCGAGTAGACGCACGGGTCGCCCCGTGCTGGAACGGGCCGCCGCCGGGCCCCACCGTTGCCCGGCGGCGGCCCGCGCTCGCCTCAGCTGACCGTCGCGAACTGCCCCGGCTGGTACAGCCCGGCTGGCATGCGGACGATGACGTTCATCCGGTTCGCCGCGTTGATCAGTCCGATCAGGCATACCAACGCGGCGAGCTGGTCGTCGTCGTATGCCCGGCGGCGGGCCGCGCTGGTGTCAGCTGACCGTCGCGAACTGCCCCGGCTGGTACAGCCCGGCTGGCATGCGGACGATGACGTTCATCCGGTTCGCCGCGTTGATCAGTCCGATCAGGCATACCAACGCGGCGAGCTGGTCGTCGTCGTATGCCCGGCGGCGGGCCGCGCTGGTGTCAGCTGACCGTCGCGAACTGCCCCGGCTGGTACAGCCCGGCTGGCATGCGGACGATGACGTTCATCCGGTTCGCCGCGTTGATCAGTCCGATCAGGCATACCAACGCGGCGAGCTGGTCGTCGTCGTATGCCCGGCGGCGGGCCGCGCTGGTGTCAGCTGACCGTCGCGAACTGCCCCGGCTGGTACAGCCCGGCTGGCATGCGGACGATGACGTTCATCCGGTTCGCCGCGTTGATCAGTCCGATCAGGCATACCAACGCGGCGAGCTGGTCGTCGTCGTATGCCCGGCGGCGGGCCGCGCTGGTGTCAGCTGACCGTCGCGAACTGCCCCGGCTGGTACAGCCCGGCTGGCATGCGGACGATGACGTTCATCCGGTTCGCCGCGTTGATCAGTCCGATCAGGCATACCAACGCGGCGAGCTGGTCGTCGTCGTATGCCCGGCGGCGGGCCGCGCTCGTGTCAGCTGACCGTCGCGAACTGCCCCGGCTGGTACAGCCCGGCTGGCATGCGGACGATGACGTTCATCCGGTTCGCCGCGTTGATCAGTCCGATCAGGCATACCAACGCGGCGAGCTGGTCGTCGTCGTAGTGTTCGCGAGCCTGCGCCCACGTTTCGTCGGAAACGCCGCCGCCGTCCGCGATCCGGGTGCCTTCCTCGGCCAGCGCGAGCGCGGCCCGCTCGGCGGGGGTGAACACGGTCGCCTCGCGCCAGACGGCGACCAGGTGGAGCCGTTCCGCGGTCTCGCCGGCCGCGGTGGCGTCCTTGGTGTGCATGTCGACGCAGAAGCCGCAGCCGTTGATCTGGCTGGCCCGCAGCGAAACCAGCTCCTGCGTCGCCTTCGGCAGCGCCGTGTTGTTCAGCAGCATCGCCAGCCCCGCGAACCGCTTGCCGAGCGACTTGCCGAGGTCGTTGTTCATCAGGTCGAATCGTGCGCTCATCAGATCCTCCAGTGGTGTGTAGCGGATGCCCATGAGATGCCGGCCATCCGCCGGATGTGACAACTCTGGATGTGACCCGCGTCGCACCCGGCCAGTCTGCTGCGCGAGAGGTCCGGGAGGGCGCTGCCGAGATGGGGCCGCGGAAAACCGGTGGCCCGGCCGCCGCGCCGGGCCGCAGAATGCGGAGATGGCCGACCAGGGCGGTACCGCGCGGGCGACCGGGCTGAGCCTGGTCTCCTGGGCGCTGTTCGCGAGTTCCGGTCCGCTCGCCAAGGCGGTGCTGGACGCGGGCTGGAGCCCGGCCGTGGTCACCGCGGTACGGATCGGTCTCGCCGCGGTTCTGCTGGCGCCCGGCGTCGCGCTGCTGCGGCCGCGGGCGTTGCGGTTCCGGCGTGCTGAACTGTGGCTGCCGCTCGGCTACGGACTGCTCGGCGTCGCGGGCGTGCAACTGTTCTTTTTCGTTGCGGTGTCCCGGATTCCGGTCGCGGTGGCGATGGTGCTGGTGAACCTGTCGCCGGTGCTGGTCGCACTGTGGGTGCGCGTCGTCCGGCGGACGCGGCTGCCCGCGGCGGTGTGGCTGGGCATCGCGCTGGCGATCGCCGGACTGGTGCTGATCGCCGGTCTCGGACCCGGGGCGCAGCTGGATTTCCTCGGCGTCGCAGCCGGATTGGCGTCGGCGGTCTGCTCCGCCGGATACTTCCTGCTCGGCGAACGCGGTGCGCGACAGCACGATCCGCTCGGAATGACCGCCGCGGGACTGGCGATCGGGGCGGTGGCGACTCTAGCGGTAAGTCCATTGTGGACTCTAGCGACCGCCGCGAATCCGGTATCGCTGGGCGGCGCGACGATCCCGGTCTGGCTGGCCCTGCTGATTCTGGCCGTCTTCGGCACCGTGCTGCCGTACCTGGCCGGGCTGCACGCGTTAAGCGGATTGCCGGTCGCCCTGGCCGGAGTCCTGGCGCTGGCCGAACCTTTGGTCGCTGCCGTGCTCGCGTGGCTGCTGCTGGGCCAGGCCTTGGGTCCGGTGCAGCTCATCGGAGTGGCGGTGCTGCTCGGCGGCGGAGTGTTGGTACAGACGGGAAAGCTTGCCCCGCAACCGGAATCGGCTGCGGGGCAAGCGAACCCGGTCACATCTTCGCGGCGCCGGCCTTGATCGCCTCGCGGATCCGCGAGTACGTGCCGCAGCGGCAGACGTTGCGGATCTCGTCCAGGTCGGCGTCGTTGATCTCGCGGCCCTTCGCCTTGGCCTCCTTGACCTTCGCGACCGCCGCCATGATCTGGCCGGGCTGGCAGTAGCCGCATTGCGCGACGTCGTTCTCCAGCCAGGCTTCCTGCATCGGGTGCAGGTCGGCCTTCACGGTGTCCGGCAGGCCCTCGATCGTGGTGATCTCGTCCGTGGCCTTGATGTCGGCCACCCGCACCGAACACGGGTTGAACGCCTTGCCGTTGAAGTGCGACGTGCAGGCCTTGCACACGTTGATGCCGCAGCCGTACTTCGGGCCGCGGACGCCGAGCACGTCGCGCAGGACCCACAGGAGCCGCACATTGTCGTCGACGTCGACGGACACCGGCTTCCCGTTGAGGATGAAGGTGTGCTTGCTCATCGTGCTCCTCAGTAGGTGTGGCTCAGGCCGTCGGTCGGCGATTCGGGAACGGGCGGGACGAACGACTTGACCTCGAAGGCGATCGGGTCGTCGTGGTTGATCGGGAACCGCTTCGGGACCTTCCCGGTCGCGCGGGCGTACGCGCACGCGACGGCCGCGACGGAGCAGGCGACGCCCGCCTCGCCGGCGCCGCCCGGCTGCTCCCCGTTGGACGGCATCGCGATCGCGGTGAAGTCCTGCGGGATGTTCCACTGCCGGGTGTAGAAGTAGTTGTCCCAGCTGGCTTCCAGGAAGTGCCCGTCCTTCAGGTGGACACTGCTGGTCAGCGCGAGCGCCAGCCCGTCGGCGAAACCGCCCATGATCTGCGCCTCGATGCCGCGCGGGTTGATCACGAGCCCGGCGTCGAGGGCGATGACCGCCTTGGTCACGCGCGGGCCGGCGACGCCGTCGCGGATTTTGCGGTTCACCGTCTCCGGGCGGCAGTCGATTTCCACCAGGCAGGCGCTCGCGCCCTTGTATTCCTTGTGGATCGCGATGCCCTGCGCGGTGCCCGGGGCCATCTTCTTGCCCCAGCCGCCGACCTCGGCGACCTTGCGCAGCACGCCCTTCACCTTGTCGTTCTTGAGGAACTCCATCCGGAAGTCGTACGGGTCCTTGCCCATCGCCTTGGCGAGCATGTCCACGACGAGCTCGTTGGCGCAGCCGACGTCGGGCGAGTAGACGTTGCGCATCGACCCGGTGTTGAACCGCTGGTCGGTTTCGGTGAGCGTCTGGTCGACGACGCCGAAGTTGTACGGCATTTCCTGGCTCAGCACGAAAACCGCCTCGGCGACGCCGAGGTTGCCCAGCCCGGTCGGGAGTTTCGTCGCGACCGAGGTGAGCATTTCGCCGAGCCCGTGCCGGAACGACGTTTCGACCGAGGTGTGCCGCTGCTCGAAGGTGAGCACGTTCCCGGCGAGCACGGTCGCCCGGATCCGCGACGTCGCCATCGGGTGCAGCCTGCCTTGCCGCGGCTCGTCGGCGCGGTGCCACATCAGCCGCACCGGCTTGCCGAACGCCTTCGACGCCTGCGCCGCTTCGACGGCGTGGTTGCCGAACAGCTTGTGGCCGAAGGAACCGCCGCCGGTGACGACGTGGACCTTCACCTTGCCCTGCGGCAATCCGATCGCCTGCGCGACCTCGCCCTGCGCCACGATCGGCGACTTCAGCCCGGCCCAGATCTCTGCGCTGCCGTCGCGGACGTCGGCGACCGCGCAGTACGGCTCCAGCGCGGCGCTCGAGCGGAACATGAACTCGAAATCCGCTTCGACCGTCTTGGCCAGCACCGGAACCTTCGGCACCGCCAGCGGAAGCTCGGCGCGGCGCAGGTTGGCGAGCACGGATTCGTCGTTCTGGCCCTCGACGCTGCCGGGGCCCCAGTCGACCTGCAGCGCGCGCACGCCGTCGATGCACTGGCCGAACGTCTCCGCGCGGACCGCGACGCCGGTCGGGATGATCGCGATGTCGGTGACGCCGGGCAGCTTCATCACATCGGCCTTGTTGCGGACGGCCTTCGGCGTGCCGTTGAGCGTCGGCGGACGGCAGATCATCGTCGGCAGCGCGCCGGGGATGTCCAGGTCCATCGCGAACTGCTTCTTGCCGGTCACGATGTCGTGGGCGTCGAGGCGGTTCTGCGGCTTGCCGAGCACCTTGAACTCGCTGGAGCCCTTGAGCTTGCTCGGGTCCAGCTGCACCTGCTTGGTGGTGCTGGACGCGGCCTTCGTCGCCAGTTCGCCGTACGTCGCGGTCTTGCCGTTCGGCGCGGTCACGACGCCGCCCTTGACGATGAACCGTTCCGCGGTCCCGCCGAGCAGGATGGCCGCGGCCTCGAGCAGCTGCTGCTTGGCGATCGCGGCGGCGACGCGGATCGGCGTGTAGGTCGAGACCGTGGTGTTCGACCCGCCGGTGAGCTGGTTGAACAGCAGTTCCGGACGCGCCGGGGCGAGCGTGACGTGCACCTTCTCGACCGGGAGGTCCAGTTCCTCGGCGATGATCATCGCGGTCGAGGTGGTGATGCCCTGGCCGACCTCGGCGCGCGGGATCTCGAACGAGGCGCTGCCGTCCTTGTTGATGGTGACGGTGATGAGCTGCGACGTCGGGAGCGCCGCGTCGGTGAGCGCGTCGTTGAGGTCGTACAGCTCGGGCGGCTGCGGAGCGGAGGGCACGGCGGCGGACGCGGAGGAGGCGAGCCCGACGTCCGCGGCCACGACGAGGGTCCCGGCCGCGACGACGTACCCGAGGAAACCGCGCCGGGAAACGCCCGGGCGCTCCTTCCCGGTGTCCGGCTCGGAGTGACTGAGAGTCACGCTGATTCCCCTTTCGAGGTAAGGACCGCGTGCCGGATGGCAACACGTGCACGCGGGTGGTGGTGATGGACCACCTTGCCGGGTGAATCGGGGCTTGAGTGTTCAAGTTCTGTACAGCGTCAGCGGAGAGCGATGGTTATCCTGCTGCGCGTCACCAACGAAGGTGGAGATCGCGTGAGCTCGATGACGTCCTCGCGCAGCGTGGTGCTGCGGGAACCGATCGCCCAGTCCTGGCGGCGCGCCTCGCTCGCCGGTGTGCGCCCCGAAACCGCGCTGCTCGACCTGCGGTTCGACGAGGTCGACCCGGCCAGCAGGCTCCTGTCGGCGGCGGCGCCGGTGCTGGAGGACCTCGACGAGCGTCTCGCCGGGACCGCGATGTCCACTGTGCTCGTCGACCACGACGGCAGGCTCGTGCACCGCTGGAGCGCCGACCGCGCCGTCGAAGACTGCCTGGACCAGCTGGGCATCGGCGTCGGCACCTGCCTGCTGGAGGACGAGGTCGGGACCACCGGCCCGGGCACCGCGCTGGAAACCCGGTCGAGCATCGTGGTGCACGGGGAGGAGCACTACGCCGAGGCGCTGCGCGGGTTCAGCTGTTACGGGCACCCGATTTTCCACCCGGTCACGCGCAGGCTGGAGGGCGCGCTCGACATCACCTTGCTGGCCGCCGAGGCGAATCCGCTGCTCGCGCCGCTGGTCGCGAAGGCGGTGGAGGAGATCGAACGGCAGCTGCTGGAAGGCAGCCGGGTGTCGGAGCGGTCGCTGCTCGCCGCGTTCCAGTCGGCGTCCCGCCCGACCCGGCCGGTGGTCGCGATCGGCCCGGACCTGTTGCTGTGCAACCAAGCCGCCGCGGACCTGCTGGAAGGCGCGGACGTCGCGCTGCTGTGGAACCTGGCGGGAGAGGCGGCCGGACCGTCCGAAATGGAGACCGAACTGCGCTCCGGCCAGCGCGCCAGGGTCCGGGCCGAACCGGTGCCCGGCGCCCGGGGCGGGATGCTGGTCGAGATCCGCCCGCTGAGCCCGTCCGAGGCCCGGCGGACGCGCCGCCGTGGTGCTGTCGCGCCCGGTCCGGTGGTCGGGCACGTGCACATCTCGGGCCCGCCCGGGACCGGCCGCACCACTGAAGCCCGGCTGCGCGTGCCCGAGGAACCGTGCACCACGTTGACCGGCTCGGAAGCCGTGCTCGGCGGATCCGCAGCCTGGGCCGCGAGGTTCACCGCCGCCGTCGAGACCGGCTCCGGCAGCATTTGCGTGGACGGTGCGGATCTCTTGCCCGCTGAACTGGTCGACCTCGTCGCGAGGCATGCCGCCCGCGGCGTCGGCCCGCACCTCGTGCTGACGACCGGCCCGCGCGAGGGGCTGACCGGTCCGGAGCGGGCGCTGATCGCGTCGTGCGGGGAGAACGTCGAACTGCTGCCGCTGGCGCACCGGCCGGACTTTCCCGAGGTCGCGGCCCGGATGCTGGCCGAACTCGGGGCCGCGCGCACGCACAACATCACGCCGGGCGCGCTGCGCATCCTCGGCTCGTACGACTGGCCGGGGAACCTGCCTGAACTGCGCGGCGTGCTGAGCCAGGCGATCCGCAAACGGTCGGTGGGCGCGATCGGCCCGGGGGATTTGCCGCCCGCGCTGGTGGCGGACGCTTCGGGGCACGAGCTCGCTCCGATCGAACGGGCGGAACGGAACGCGATCGTCGCGGCGTTGCGGTCGGCCGGCGGGAACAAGGTGCGGGCGGCGAGCACGCTCGGGATTTCGCGGACGACGTTGTACGCGCGGATGCGGGCGTTGAAGGTGCCGGGTTAGCGGAAGTCTCCGGGCGATCGCCCGGTCCACCGGCGAAACGCTCGCCGGAAGGCGCTGGCTTCGGAGAAACCCAGTCGCTGCGCCAATTTCTCGATGGGTTCGTCGCCGCGGCCGAGACTGGCTATCGCGGCGCCCCGGCGGACCGCGTCCCGGATTTCGCCGATGGACGTTTTCTCCGCGCGCAACAACCGCCGCAGGTGCTGGGCGCTGATCCCGAGCCGTCCGGCGATGTCGTCCGGCGCGGTAACGCCTTGCTCGACGACGGCGCGGACCCGGTCGGTGTGGGCCGAGCCGTAGTCGCGGGTGGCGAGCCAGACGTCCGGCTGGTCTTCCAGGAACGCGGCCAGTTCGGCTTCGCCGCGGATCACCGGGGCGGACAGGAGCCCGCGGTCGAAGACGAGGACCAGCGAGTCCGCGTCGAACCGCGGATGGCGGCCGAAAACCGCCTCGTAGTGCGGCGCGTGGTCCGGTTCCGGCCACGGCAGCCGAAGTTCGCGCAGGGCGATGCGCTGTCCGGTGAGCCAGCTCAGCAGCCGGTGGACGACGATGGCGACCAGTTCCGCCGCGACGTGCTCCGGGTCGTTGAGCTGGCGGACGTCGATGTCCACCTCGACCAGCGGATCTGCCGCCCGAACCGCCACCGCGGGCATCCCGGGCAGGACCTCGGCGGCTTCCTCCAGGCGACGCAGCGCGGTGCGCAGGTCGGGCGCGGGGGCGACCGATCGGATCACCAGCCGGAACAGTCCGCGCGGGGCTCGCGGGCCGAGAGCGAAGAGTTCGTCGTCGTTCTGAAGCCACAGCTCGCGGGTGAGTTCCGAGACCTGCCTGCGGGTGACGCCGGTGCGGTCCGGCCGGATCCCGAGGCGGTGCAGCAGCGCGGGGACGTCGAGGTTCCGGCGTTCGCCGATCCGCGCCAGCCGCCGGGCCAAGGTGTCCAGAACCGCCGGGTCGTCCACGGTTCAAGGCTAGCGGGCGGTTAACGGGCGATTTTCTACCCGATCGGGTGACGGGGCTCGGTCGTGAATCGCGCGCCGAGCAGCCGCTCGGTCTCCGTCCACAGCCACGCGCCCAGCTCCGGATCCCGGCTTGTCGGCACCGGCTGCTGCACCTCCGCGGCGGCGCTCCGATGCGGACCGAGGTACTCGCCGCCATGCAGGCCCGGCGAGGCGACCGCGGCCACGACCGGCCGGGCCGCCTGATCCTTCCCCAGCACGGTCCCGCAGGCCGCCGCGCGCAGCATCCGCGCGCCGGGCCGTCCCGGCGTGAGCGCGTCGATCGCCGAGCCGGGGTGGACGACGATCGATTGCGTCTCCGCGCGCCGACGCTGCAGTTCGAACCCGAAGATCTCCACCGCGTGCTTGGACATCGCATACGCGACCCGCGCCCGGTAATCCCTTTCGGACAGCCAATTCTCGCGGTCGAACGGGATCTTGCGGGTCAGTGCGCTTCCGAGACTGACCACTCGCCGGACCGCGGGCAGCGCGCGGCGCAGCAGTTCCGCGTGCGCGAGATGGTTGATCCCGACGATCTCCTCCACGCCGAACGCCCCGATCCGGTGCGCTGGTCCCGGACCGAACGCTCCGGCGACGACACCCGCGTTCAGCACGAGCGCGTCCAGCCGCGGCAACGCGCCGAGCCGGTCGCCGGCCCGGCCGATCGACGTGCGGTCGGCGAGATCCAGCGGGACGAACTCGTGCAGTTGCGGGTCGGGGAGCGCGGAAACCGCCGCGCGGCCCCGGGATTCCGATCGCCCGAGCAGCAGCACTCGTGCGCCCAGTTCGGCGAGCTGCGCGGCGGCGAAGAAACCGATCCCGGAGGTGGCCCCGGTGATCGCGACGACCTGGCCGTCGATCCGTTCCGGTTGAGCTATTTTCGACACAGCAGCGACGTTAGGTTCGCCGCTGGTTTCCGCACCAGGACCGGGGTTCGCAGGTTTCGGGACCGTTCCGCGCATTCCGCGCATTCCACGCTCGTCACGACTTTCCGGCGAACTCGGCCAGCCGGTCGGCGATGCGGTCGATGTCGGCTTCGGTGGTGCGGTAGTTCGCGACGCACGCGCGGATCGCCGTCTGCCCGTGCAACCGTGCCGGACCCAGCAGTGCAGTGCCTTCGTCGGCGAGTTGGGCCAGCAGCGCCGGGTATTCCTTGTCGCGACGGCCATCGATACGCACGCAGACGGCGGTCAGCGTGACCGGGTTCAGCAGATCCAAACCGGGTTCGGCGGCGACGCGTTCCCCGAGCCGCGCGGCCAGCCGCAGACAGCGTTCGGCGGCTTCGCGGAAGGCGTCTACGCCGAAGGTCCGCAGAGCGGCCCACACCTTCAATGCCTTGAAACTACGGGAAAGCTGCGGGCCGTAGTCCATGAAGTCGAGCATCAGGTCGTCCTCGGCGACGGTGAGATACGACGACGAGAACGCGAAGGCCGCCCGCAGTTTCGCAGCGTCTTTTACCACCAGTGCCCCGGCTTCGAGCGGAGTGAACAGCATCTTGTGCGGATCCAGCGCGATGGAATCCGCGCGGGACAGCGGGGCGAACGTCTCCCGCGCGGAGTCGGCGAGGACGAACAGCGCCCCGTACGCGCCATCCACGTGCAGCCAAAGGTTTTCTCGCTCGCACAGGTCAGCAATGGGGCCGACGGGATCGATCGAGCCGCTGGTGACCGTGCCAGCGGTGGCGACGACGCAGAACGGCTCGAGCCCAGCGGCCCGGTCAGCGGCGATCGCGTCGGCGAGGAGGTCGACTCGCAGCCGGAATTCGTCGTCAGTCGGGATGTGCCGGACGTGGTCGAGTCCGATGCCGAGAGTGGCAGCGGCCTTGTCGACGCACCGGTGCGCCTCCTCCGAGGTGTACAGCACCAGCGGCGGAGCACCGGATTGCAGGCCGCGCCCGCGGAAATCCGGCCGGCGGTCGGTGAGGGCGGTGGTGATCGCGTCCTTGGTCGCGCCGGAACCGCCGTTCGTGAGAATGCCGCCCGCGCTGGGGCCGAGGTGGAAAAGACCGGCGAGCCACTGCACCACCGACCGTTCGACAACGCTCGCCGCGGGGGAGAGTTGCCAGAAGTTGCAGTTTTGGTTGAGCACCGCGGAAATCGCGTCGGCGTAGGGCGCGATCCCGTTGGGCGGCCCCTGCACGTATGCGAGGAACCGCGGGTGCGCGATGGTGGTCGAGTTGGGCGCGATGCGGTCGCGGAGGTCGGCGAAAAACCCTTCCACGCCAATGCCTTCCGCGGGAAACGGCTCGGCAAGAAGCTTCGCCAGC
This sequence comes from Amycolatopsis sp. CFH S0740, assembly GCF_004522315.1. Lineage (NCBI taxonomy): Bacteria > Bacillati > Actinomycetota > Actinomycetes > Pseudonocardiales > Pseudonocardiaceae > Amycolatopsis > Amycolatopsis sp. CFH S0740. Next base: position 304,550 of record NZ_SDLS01000005.1, read on the forward strand.
GTGTCGCGGTCGACGTCCGGCAGGATCGGCCTCGTGGGCAGGGATTCCTCGTAGCTGTCGACGAACCGGGCCAGTGCGTCGGCGGCTTGCGCGCGTTCCGCGGGGGAGAGGACGAGAGGGTGCACGGTGCTGCCTTCCGGGAGATCGAGTGCCGGAACCGACGGTAGTGCGGACGGCAGGGCAGCCGATGCTGAATATTGCGTTTTCCGGGGGTCTGATTAGCATCCTGTGCCATGGATAAGACTGATCACGCAATCGTCCGCCAGCTGATGGCCGACGGCCGGCTACCGAACAATGAACTCGCCGACCGTGTCGGGCTGTCCCCGTCGCCGTGCCTCCGCCGGGTCCGCGCCCTCGAAGCGGCCGGGGTGATCACCGGGTACCACGCGTCAGTCGACCCAGCCGCGCTCGGCCGCGGGCTCGGAGTGCTGCTGCATGTCGAGATGGCGGATCAGCGCAGCGAGGTCATCGAGGCTTTCGAGAACACCGCTCTGGGGCTGGACGACGTGGTGTCATGTCGCCGGATGTTCGGCGCTCCGGACTATCTGATGCAGATCGCGGTGCCTGATATGGCAGCGTATGAGCAGCTGTATATGACGGAGCTGACGCGGATGCCGGGCGTGGCAAGGACGAATTCGCAGTTCGCGATGAAGACAGTGAAGACGACGCCAGGTCATCATTGGTGATCCGCGGCCGACGCCGACCGCTCGGGCGCTGCTTTGGCGACCGCCACAATGCCCGGCCCGAACCTCCGGGCTCTCGTCCAGGGCCGCCGCGATCCGGCCGGAACCGGGCCGTGGCAGGAGACCGCCGTCCACCTCATCGCCGCGACCCGAGCCGTCCGCCGTCGGTGAACGCCGAGAAGTCGTTCACCAGCCGAGCTGGTCCCCGAGCCGCAACCGCAGCCACAGCACCAGCCGCTCGTCCGGATCCGCCAGATCGAACCCGAAGATCTCCTCCGCCCGCGAAAGCCGGTACCGGATCGTGTTCGGGTGCACCGACAACCGCGCCGACGCGGCCGCGATGTCGCCGTTCGTGTCGAGGTAAGCGAGGATCGTCGGCGCGTACGTCGTCCCGTGCTCGACGTCGTGCGCCCGCACCGCCGGACCCAAACGCCGCGGCAAAGACGTGTCATCGGCCAGCAACTGCGCCAGCACGGACAACGTCGCCCCGGCCCACACCTCCTCGATGGCCGCCACCTGGCACAGTTCCGGCGAGGTGCGCTGTTCCGCCAGCGTCCGCAGGACGAGGTCCGCGTCGGCCCGCGAGGAAGCGATCGACCGGAGCCCGGGGACCGTCGACCCGAGCCCGGCCTGCACCGGCATCCGCAGCGCGCCGTGGGCTCGGCGGGCGATGTCGGCGACCAGTTCGCGGTGTGCGGGGCCCTTGGGGAGCAGCGCGTAGACCGTCCCGTCGATCAGCGCGCAGCCGTGCCTGCCGTAGTGCGCCTCGCAGTGCAGGCTCACCAAATCGGCCAGCCGCGTTGCCGCGTGGGCGGCCAGGACGTCTTCTGGATCGGCGACGGTGAACGCGGCGACCGCGACGGGCGCGTCCGGGTCCAAACCGAGCTGCGGGGCGACGGCGGTGACGCTGCTCGGGTCGGCGAGCAGGCGTTGCAGCAGGTCAGCGCGCCGCCGACGGACCACGTCGACCGCGGTGCGCGCGGCCAGCAGGTGCAGTGCGGCGATCTCGGCGGCGTCGAACAGGGCTTGCTCGGCGGTCTCGTCGAGGCTGTCGTCGGCGTCGACCACCCAGATCGACCCGAGCATCTCGCTGCCCGCCCGCACCGCGACGCCCAGCCGGGGCAGCCCGCCCGGCAGCGACGGGAACCGGCAGGTCCGCCGTGTCCGCGCGAGTTCGCGGTACTGGTCGTCGTAGAACACCGGCCCCTCCGGCACCTGCAGGCCGAGGATGCCCTGGCGGCGGCCGTCGTCGATGGGCTGGCCGGGCAGCGTCGAATACGCCAGGATCCGCCGGTTGAGGTCCTCGATCGTGGTCGCGCCGCCGACCATCCCGCCGATGGCGTTGGCCAGCGCGAACAGATCGCCGGCCGCGGGTGCGCCGGGCGTGCGGACGGCGGGTGCGAGCGCCGAGGAGATCATCGCTTCGAGGTGGTGCCACGGCACGGCTTCGTCGGCGGCGAGCAGCACCACCCCGGCGTCCTGCGCGGCGTCCGAAAGCTCGGTGAGGGGTTCGCCGAAGCTTTTCACCACCAGCGCCGCATATCCCACCGCCGCGTTGATGAGATCTTTCGCCTCGGCTGGATCCGCCCCGACCGCGAGCAGGATCGTGTCCTGCCCCGGCGGCGCACCGCCGCGGCGCTCGTGGATGAGCACGCCGGACACCGGCACCGGCCGGTCCGGCAGCGGGGTGACCGGCCGCAGCAGCGACGCGCCGAGCGCGGCGAGGACCTGCCCGAGATCGGGCGCCACCGGATCGAGCATCGTCACCTCTTTAGCCAGACGCACAAAACATCCGCGGAATCTCTGGACCAGCACTGCACGCACCCGGACGATCCGGCCGCGAGGCTGTCAGCATGCACGTTCCACCAGGCGTATCAGCGACCGTACTCCCTCCGGCCCCGGACACAGCCGTCTCGACCGCCCTGCGCGCCGCGAACCGGGCGGGCGTCCGGATCCGGCTGGCCGACGACGTCCGGACGCTCGAAGCGGTGTCGCGGTTCCTCGCCCAGGTCTGGCAGACGCCGGAATCCCACGCCCCGTTCGGCGCGGACGCCCTGCGCGCCGTCGTCCACGCGGGCGGCGCGGTGCATTACGCGGCGGACGACGACGGCATTGTCGCCGCCTCCGGCCTGATTTTCTGTCCGCCGGTGACCCGCGCGGTCTATTCGCTGATCGCCGCCGCGCGCGCGAGCGACCGCGGAGTGGGCTTCGCGCTGAAGCAGGCGCAGCGGGTGTGGGCACTGGATCAGGGCGCGGAAACCATGGTCTGGACCTTCGATCCGCTGGTGAGCCGCAACGCGCATTTCAACCTGGCGAAACTAGGCGCGCGCGGAACCGAGTACACAGTGGACTTCTACGGCCAGATCGAAGACGGCGTCAACGGCGCGGACGAAACCGACCGCTTCACCGCGGTGTGGCCGCTCCGGGACCCGAATCCAGTCCAGCTTCCAGGTCCGGACTTGACCACTGTGGACGTCGACCCGCGCCGCGCCCCCGACGGCGAACCGTTCCTGGCCCGCGACGGTTCCGGCTATTGGTGCCGGGTCCCGTCCGACATCGTGGGCCTTCGCCGGTTGAACGCGCGCCTGGGCGCGGAGTGGCGCTACGCGATCCGCGACGTGCTCGTCCCATTGTTCGCCGACGGCTACACAGCCACCGGGTTCAGCCGGTCCGGGTGGTACCACCTGACCGAAGGGAAGCGGGCGTGAAAATCGAACGGATCGACCTGATCGAAGTCAGCCTCCCGCTTGTCCGTCCATTCCGGACTTCGTGCTCAGTGGACACCGAACGCAACACCCTTCTGTTGCACGTGGTGACCGACGTCAGCGAGGGCTGGGCAGAATTCGGCGGCGACCCGGAACCGGTGTACAGCCCGGAGTTCGCCGCCGGAGCCGAACGGATCCTGCGCGACCATCTCGTCCCGCGCGTCACCGCCTTGCCGCAGCTGACCGCATCCCGGGTCGCGGGCGCGATGGCTCCGGTCAAGGGAAACCCGCTGGCGAAAGCCCTGCTCGAAACCGCCATCCTCGACGCGGAATGCCGCGCCTATGCGATGCCGTTGTCGACCTACCTCGGCGGCGTGCGCGACCGGATCCCGGCCGGAGTTTCCGTCGGAATCACCGACACCGTACCGGAATTGATCGACACCGTTGCCGGTTATCTGGCCGAGGGATACGTCCGGATCAAGCTGAAGATCGAACCCGGCTGGGACCTAGAACCAGTACGCGCCGTGCGCGCCGAGTTCGGCCCAGACCTGCTGCTACAGGCCGACGCGAACACCGCCTACTCCCTGTCCGACGCCGACCATCTGCGCCGCCTGGACGAGTTCAGCCTGGTCCAGCTAGAACAACCACTCGCCGCGGACGACCTCGGCGGACACGTCGAACTCGCGAAACTCCTGCGGACCCCGATCTGCCTGGACGAGTCGATCTGCTCCGCCCGCGACGCCGCGTTCGCGATCCGGTTGGGCGCGTGCCGGATCATCAACATCAAACCCAGCCGCGTCGGCGGATACCTCGAAGCACGACGAATCCACGACGTGTGTGCCGCACACGGAATCCCGGTGTGGTGCGGCGGAATGCTGGAAACCGGCATCGGCCGCGCGCAGAACCTCGCCCTAGCCGCACTGCCGGGCTTTGTGCTGCCGAATGATATCTCAGCGTCGAGCCGTTACTATGCCACCGATCTCACCGCGCCGTTCGAGCTAGAAGACGGTTGCCTGTCCATTCCAGACGGACCGGGCGGCGGCGTCGCTGTCGATCCGCTCGCGCTGCGCAAGCACACCGTCGCTTCGCAAACCCTCTTCGCGGGCTGACGATTCCAGCAGGCCGTCTAACAGGCCCTTTCCGTCGCCCCACCGGACCGCGCCCAGTCCGGTTTCACCGAACGGATCATCAACCCGCTCTCCCTGTGCGAAACCTACTGACCCGGCGGGGGAAACCATCATCGAAGAACCGGATCTGCGGTCCTGCACCGGCGGCGTCGACACAACGGAATGGAACGTCGCCGAAGCCGATGCATCCGGCGAACTGATCTCCACCGGCACGGACACACAGAGTTCTGGACTTCGTTGCTGAGCGGGAAACTGCTGCCACTCGCACTGATGACGGAAAAAGACCGTCCTGGATGACTGTGGTAAGGGATACGGCCTTGGCGTCCAACGATACGAACTGACCCCGAACTTCCCCAACATGGGGCCACAGCGGCAGCATGGCCAGCGGCCACGACTTCCGCAACGCGGTGGCAGGGAACGGAAAACGCTCGGTCACCGTGTTCATCGACACGGCAGGCTATTCGAAGGCCCAGTCAGACCGGATGGACGCGATCGTGGGCGCATTGGTCCGCGACCTCCGCTAAACCTCCGGGCGGTTGCGGCGTCCCCCAGCGCGGCAACCGCCCGGACCCCACGAGCAGCGTGTCGTGCTTACTCGCCTTCCGCGATCCTGCGGGCGAGTGGAGCGATCGAGTCGAAGAGCTCCTGCACCCGCTTCGTGAGGGTCTTCAACCCCAACTCGGCGAGCACTGCCCGGTAGAGAATCCGCTCGTCCCATCCTTCGCTTTCCGCTACCGCGGCGAGAAGAGAAGCGAGTTCGCGAGGAGGAACGTCGGAGAGCTGACGCGGCCCCAGCTCGCGGATCCGCACCCGCGGCTGGTCTGGCAGATGGTACGTCCGTTCCTTGATCCGGCCCTGTTCTGTCGGGTTGTCGACGAGCAGGTCGCCGCGGCGCACCGCTTGGGTCAGCACCGCATCGAGCTCGTTCGCGATCAGCCGGCCGACTCGACTGCCCTTGGCAGCCTCCACGTAGGCTCGGTGGACTCGTTGTCCCAGTACCGGTCCTTCAGCCTGAACGATCGCGAGCACGCCCTCCGTCATTTGCTTTCGGGAGGCCTCGGAAGTCGGAATGAGCGCACCGGCGAAGGTCGTATAGGAAGACAAGGCGCCGGCCGTCGAGGCAAACCCCGGCTCGCTGGGCTCAGGTTCCAGCACCAGCTCGCCGGTTGCCGGACGGAACTCCTCTTCGACAGCGACGACGGCGGCGACAGCGGCCGTCTCCTGAGGCGAAGACGCGGGTTCCTGTGCAGGAGTCTCCGGCATCGGTGCCGGAGCTGTCCGCGCCGGAGACCAGCCTGCCGGATAGATCTCCTCCTCGTTCAGGATCTCCCACAGCTGCGCGAGGGCCTCGTCCGGATCGACGTCGAACGAGGAGCCGCTGATCCGGAAGAACCGCCAGCCGCATCGTTCAAGGTCGCGCTGCCGGGCGAGGTCGCGCTCGTAGACGTCCGGTCCGTGCCAGCGGTCGCCGTCGCATTCCACGGCAAGCCTGGCCCGGCCGCCGACCACCACGAGGTCGATCCGGTAACCAAGTGCTTCGAATTGCGGTTCGACGGTGTAGCCGCGTGCGACGACGCGGTTGTACACCCGTTGCTCGAAAAGGGAATCGAACGGTTCGACGCGCTCGTTGTCCGGTACCGCCGACGAGCGTCCGGTCGCGCCCGCGGGCTGGTCGCGCAGGCCATAGCAGTAATCGAGCAGCTGGTACCGCATGCACTCGCTGTTGGGCAATTCGTCTTGCCGGACCGAGTGGAACACCCAGACCTGGTCTTTGGCCCGGGAGACCGCGACGTTGAACCGCTGCACGTACTGGTCCTGGGTCAGCGCGATCATGCGCCGCTCCGGGTCGGGCGCGGCGACCATGGACAGGAAGATGACGTCGCGCTCCGAACCCTGGAAGTCGGCGGCGTCGCCGCACCGGAGGTCGCGGCTCTGCCAGTCCTCCCGGGAGAGCCGGGCGAGCAACTCGTCTTCGATGCGTTTCGCCTGGGCCTTGCCGAGGAGGGACACGACGCCGAAGGTCTTCCCGTCGTAGGCAGGGTCCGAAAGGCATTTCTCGATCTGCTCGACGATCGCGTCGGCTTCGACGGGATTGATCTTGTTGGTGGCGCCCCGCTCGTAGCCGTCCTCGAGGTAGACGGCTTTGACCGGATCGAGCCGGTCCGCGCCGTACTGCCGGACCGGCAGCAGCCTGATGCCGTCCGGTTCGTAGGCGATCCGGTTGGAGAAACCGATGATCTCCGGGACGCAGCGGCGGTGTTCTACCAGGGTGATCGGCCGGCCGTAGCGCATCTTGGCCTCGTCGAACAAACTGCGCTTCGGGTCGTGCCACGAGTCGCGATAGCGGTCGTCGGCAAGGTACTGCCGGGCCAGGTCCCGCAGTTCCTGCTGGTCGGTGCCGACCGCGGACGGGGAGACCTGCTTGTCGTCGCCGATGACCACGATCTTGCGCGCCAGGTACTGGAGGAAGACCGCTTCGGTTCCGGCTTGTGATGCCTCGTCGATCACCACGACGTCGAACATGTCGGGACGGACCCGCAACTGCTCGGCGATCCGGTAGATCGGCATGATCCACACCGGAACCGACGGCCGGCACCGGTCCATCGCCTTGCGGATCTCGGCGCGCCGCTGGTTGCGGTAGATGCCGGTGTTCTTGCCCGCGCGCTGCACCAGTTGTGCGTACTGGGTGAGGTCTGCGCGAGCGGTCCCGGTGAGCCGGCTCGGAGACGCCGCGTGATCCCAAGCCCGGCGCGCGGCGACGGCCTCGGCTTCCTTGCGGATATCCGCTTCGATCCGGGAAATCCGGCGCTGGACGTCGTTGACGTCGATTGCCTCCTGATCGACCACCCACGCCCGGGTCGCCGCCCAGCTCCACGCTTCCTGAAACCGATTGACCCGCTCCTGCCAGAACGGAGCTCCAGGGTCAGCCTCGACCGCCGCGCGGAAGCCCGGCGCCGCAGTGCCGAGCACGGAGCTGACGTGGTCTCGTCGAGCGATGCGCTGCCGGACCTCCCACAGCCGTTCGAGCCGCTGGCGTGCGCTCGCGTAGAGCTCGTGATCGCGGGTCTTCGCGCCGGACATCAGATCCGCGACACACGGTGCCGCGTCTGTCCATTGCGCAGTCTCGCGAAGGACGGCTTCGAGGTCGCTGAGCGGCTGCGTCGCCGCGACTCGCGCTTCCTCGGCGCCGCATGCGTCCGCCAAGTTGGCATACCTGCGGACGTCGCTGAGATCTTGCCAGTTCGGCACTGGCAGCTGGAGCCAGCGCAGCTGGTTTTCTTCCTGGACCAACAGGTCTGCCAGCGTCAGCACATGCTGCAGTTGCGCGAGCTCGGTCGTGTGCCATTGGAGCCGTTCCTGCAGCGTGTCCTCGGGCGGGATCTCCACGTCCTCCGGCCAAGCCCGGTCGAGCGCGGCCAGCACCCGCATTCCCTCGGCCCACGCCAGGAATGTCTGGAGCTGCGCGGAGGAGGTCGGAGGGACGCCGTCGACCCGGACCCTCTCGAACAACGGCTGCGCCTGCTTCAGCACTTTGCCCGCGAACGCGCCGATCTTCGGGGTTCCGTCGGCCTGCGTCTTGATCACGCCGCCGTCGCCGAGATAGCGGGCGACCTCGCCGGCGAGCGTGGCCAAGGTTCCGAGATCGCCCTCGCGGACCACGACTTCCGTCAGCGCGCCAAGGTGGGCGACCGGACGGGCGCACGCTTCGACGAGACCGGCGATCGTGCCGGCACGGGCCCGCCACTGATCGGCTCGTCCGGACCGGACGTCGCGCAGCGCGGCGTCGAGCCACTGTTCCCGGCGGCTCACGAGCTGATCGGTCTCGTCGGCGATGTGCTGCAAGCGCTGCCGCAACTCTGCCCGTTGCTGCGGCGCGAGGCGGAGCACGGCCCCGAAAGCCGGGTGCTGCTTGAGCGGCGCGTATCGCGAGTCTGCCTCGAACGCGGCACGTTCCCTGGCGGCGAGGTTCGCGAAGGCCGCTGCGTCGCTCACCGAGTCAAGGGCGAGCAAACGCAGCCGGGACTCCGCCTCGTCGGCGAGGAGCTGGTCGTCAAGCAGGTCTCGGTGCCAGCTTCGCACCTCCGCGGCGGACAGCGGTACCGGTGCGTCGGGAGCGATAGTGTCCAACATGGACAGCCAGCTGAGCTCTTCCTCCGCGGCCAGCTGCTGCGCAATGCGCGACAGCGTGCCGCGATAGCCCTGATGGGTTCGTTCCCGGACTTCGGCTTCCCGCGCCTCGATCAGGCGGCTGTGCAGGGCCGAGCGCTCCCGGCTCAACCGGTCGACCGCGTCGAGGTTGCGCTGGACGGCCCGGGCGTTCTCCGCTCCGTCGTGGTCTCCGGCCGCGGCGGCGATCTCCTGCACCGCGATCTTGAGATCGGCCATGTCCTCGCGCGAGGTGCCGACGACGGCGACCGCGAGCGGTTTGATCTGCTCCGGGAGCTTGTCCCGCACCTCGCGAAGCGCGCGGTCGGTCTGGGCGGTCACCAGAACCCGCTTGCCCTGGGCGAGCAGATGGGAGATCAGCGCGGCCGCGGTGTGGGTCTTGCCGGTGCCGGGCGGGCCTTGAACGAGCACCTGCGAGCTGGAGTCAACGCGCCGGATGACCTCGAGCTGTTTCTCGTTGACCGGCATGGGGAGGAACGGCTCGTCGTCGACGGCGAGAATCGCGCCTGCGTCGCCGGCCTGCTCCGCGACCGGGACGTAGTCGGGATCGAGCAGCGGCACCAGCCCGGCCGGGACCTCGCCGGTTTCCTCGATCTGGCGCAGGATCGCGTCGAAAATCTCGATCAGACCGTGAAAGGTGCGCTTCCGGAGGATCACGGCGGGGGCGAACGTCGCGACCGCGTTGCGGGCCGGCACCGCGGCTTCGTCCTCGTCGCGGTATTCACCGTCCGGGTCGATGCTGTGCACGATGCGCTGGACGAATTCTCGCGCCGCCGCGCGGTCCAGTGCGGACCCGTCGTGGGCTTTGACGTCCTCCCGGACCTCGGTGACCTTGTCCGGTGTCGTGATCAGGCGGAGGTCCACCATGTCGAGTTCGAGCCGGGCTGGCTCGGCCGACTCGACGGTCCGCACCTCGATGACGCCGGTGCGGTCGTCGAAGTGGATGCTGACCTCGCTGGTGAGCGCGTGCCGCCGGATCCGGGGGCTGTTGACCGGCTGCCAGCTCAGGCATCCGGTTCCGGCGAGCAATTCCAGCTCTTCCGGGCTTTCTGTCGCCCGGACGTACATGAGGTAGAGGCGTTGGTAAAGGTCTCGTGCCGGCCGGTCGACGAGTTCCTGGTCGGCCCAGCGCTGCCAGCGGGCGAGCCAGCTCGGGAACGCCGCTTCGACGGAGGGGAAGTCGTTCAGGGACAGGTACTCCGGCGCGCGCTCGGCACCGGGTCCTTCCTGGTCGAGGGCCCAGTCTTCGGCGGGTGTTTCGACTATCCGCTTGCGCAGCGCGGGCGCCTGCTCCGGGTCGTCGAGCGGGCTGCTCAGCCAGCGGGCCAGATCGGCGTCCGGTTCGGGCGCCGGGACGACCGGGACCCGTTCGATCGCGAGCACCGGGCCGTCCGGGTCGCCCGGCTCCGCTGTCCGCACGGAGACGGCGGGATGGCGGGGTGCTTGGCTCAGCCAGACCACGTCGCCGTCGCGCTGGTAGGTGTCGGTGGTGCGGACCGGACTGGCCTTGAGGTGCTGCGCACCTCGCAGAAACTCGAAAAGCCTGCGTGCGCGATCCACCAGTGACGTATCCATTCCACCTGCCAGCCGTACCCCGTGCGCAGTGATTCCGCGCCTCTCCTCAATCGGATTCCGGACTGAAACGTGACAGACGGTTACCGAATCGTGAGCTGCGGGACGGCACCGGCCAGGCTGCGGGCAATCCGTGCAAATGGCCAGTAACGGCCCGATGCGGGACAGCGATCGTCAGGAGGACGCCGCGGGAAGGTCTCTCGCGCGCAGGGGGAAGGCATCGGAAGTGGCTCTGTTCGGCAACCGGGAGAACCCAGAGGTGATTGCGCTGCAGCAGCAGCTGGCCGCGGCGCACGCGACGATCACCGAACTGCGCGGATGGGTCGGCCACTTGCGCGGTGCGGGGACGGCTGGCCTCGAAGCGGAATTGCGAGACCTGCGGTCGGCGGTCGAGCGGACGAAGCGCGAGGCAGCGCAATTGGCCGCGACGCGCGATCAGGTCAGCGCGGAGACCGTGAGGTGGCAATCGACTCTGGTCGAGACCCGGGAACTGGCGCTGCTCCAGGAAGCCGGAGTCTACGAGTACGCGCACCCGCTCGACGACTCGGTCGAGTACAAGGACGAACTGAAACTGCTCCGGGACCGGATCAAGCTCGAAGCGCGGGCTGATGCGGTCACCTGTCAGGTCGACTGGGCGGTGAACGGCTCGGTCAAGGAAGGCCAGCGGCTCGGCCGCGACATGGCCAAGCTGATGTTGCGCGCGTACAACGCCGAAGCGGACAACGCGGTCCGCGTGGTGAAGCCGCACACCCGCGAGTCAGTGAAGAAACGGCTGACGACCACGCGGAATACGATCGGGCGGCTGGGCGTCCTCATGCGGATCGCCGTTTCGGACAGCTATCACCGGCTCCGGCTCCGCGAGATCGACCTGACCGCGGATTACCTGGCGAAGGTCGAAGCCGAGCGCGAGCAGGCGCGGGCCGAACGCGAACGGCTTCGCGAAGAAGCCAAGGTCATGAAGGAGATCGAGCGCGAACGAACCCGGCTCGCGAAGGAACGCGCGCACTACGCGGCCGCTCTGGCCAAATTGGAGGCGAAGGGCGATTCGCAGGGCCTGGCCCGGGCGCGAGAACAGATGACGGCCGTCGACGAAGCCATCGCCGGAGTCGAGGCGCGCGCGGCCAACATCCGGGTCGGGCACGTCTACGTGATTTCCAACGTCGGCGCGTTCGGCCCGGGCGTGGTCAAAATCGGCATGACCCGGCGGCTCGAACCGCTCGACCGCGTCCGCGAACTCGGCGATGCCTCAGTGCCGTTCCGGTTCGACGTCCACGCGCTGGTCTTCTCCGAGGATGCCGTCGCGCTGGAAACCGTTCTGCACCAACGGCTGAGCCACAAGCGAGTGAATCTGGTCAACCTGCGGCGGGAATTCTTCTACGCGACTCCGGCGGAAGTGAAGGAACACTTGATCGCCGTCGGCAACGCGCACGTCCTGGAATACACCGATGTCCCAGAGGCAATCGAGTGGCGGGCATCGGATCCGGGACGGCGCGATGCGCGTGACGATTTGGTGCCGGTCGGCCCTTGGGCTTCCGCCGACGGCGATCTCAGCGACGACGGTGGTGAATGAGGCGTGACTCGCCCGCAGGTACCGTCGCGCCCGCCGGCCTGGCTGCCGGATCCTCTCGACGATGCCTTGGTCCGATACTGGGACGGCTGGCACTGGACCTTCCACACCGCTGTGCGCCAGGCAGCGGCCCAGCCCGAGCCCGAGGCGGCGTCGATCGCCCCGGAGCGGGCACCGGAACTGCGTCCGGACATCGCCAGAGCGGTCAGCAGAGTCAGCGGCCTGCTCGCGGGAGCCAGGAAGGAGATCGCTCTCCTCGCGGACTATCTCCGGCCGGAGGAAGAGGTTCTGGCTCTGAGCGGGGCACAGGGCGACGGGCTCGGCGTTCTTGCCTGCACGAACCAGCGGCTGCTCTTCCTCTTCGTCGGGATAGTGCGGCGCCAGCTCCTTGAAGTGAGCTGGAACGAAGCCAAAGCCGCGATTTACAACCGGTCGACGAAGAACCTCGCGGTGTACACGACGAAGCCCACCAAACGCGCGGTTCCTGCGATGTCTGTCCGCGTGGCCAACGTTTCGGATGCTGCTGCACTGGTCGAGGCGGCTGAGGCTGCTTCGGCAGCGCCTCGGCTCGACGTCGTTTAGGGCTCGCACAGGCACTGGTTCGGCCTGCTCCCGCGTCCTGGCGAAGATCGGGCGCTGTCGAGCCTTGTCCCGCCTATCCGACCCCCGGTGCCGTAGCGCGTCGTTCGGTGGATCGGCGCTCAATCGCTTCCGCGACGCCGTCGATCGCCTGTCGGATCATCGCGCCGTATCCGTCGTCGGCCAGCGCGTCCTGACATGCGCGCGCCGCGGCGAGCTGTTCCGCCGCTGCGGAGAACGAGCCCAGGCGGCGGAAGTTGTCGGCCAAGTTCAGGTGCAGTGACGGGTAGAAGCCCGCGATCCGGAGCCCGGCGTCGTGGGATTGGACGTGCTCGTCGGTGACCGTCGCGGCGGCGTCCAGGGCTCTGACATCCCAGACCAGTGCCTCTGCCGGGTCAGCGAACAGATCTGCTTGGTAGTGCGCGAGAACGCAGCGGTAGAACGGATCGCCGCCCGGGCCGAGTTCGTCCCACAGTTCCTGCAGACGCGCCCGCGCGGCATCCGGCGCGCCCGCTCGGCCTTGCGTGACTGCGGCGGTGATCTCGGCCATCGTGTCCGTCATTCGGCAGGTCCTTTCACTGGCATGGCGAGGGTGGTCAGGTCGCCGTCGTCGGCGGAGCGCACGACGACTGGCAGGTGCGAGCCCGCGACGTCCAGCATCACGTCCGGGCCGACGGCGGTGCTGATCGCCGGGTGCAGCGTGCTCACGGCGAACGAGAGCGAGATCGGCGGGCCGGTGACGTCCGCGGGGATTGCTTCGGTGCCGACTGTGACGGCGGTGGCGGAGAGGTCCAGTTGGATCTGCGGGGTGCATTGGCGCTCTAGACATGCCACGAGCGGGTTGCGAGATATCACCGCCCTCGTAAGGACTTCTGGCAATGACGCGAGCATCAGGCGGTAGTCGGGGAAGTCGTCGGTGAGCGTGCGGCACGTTCGTACGGCGTCGCCCTGGAAGGAGATCTCGTCGGCGTGGAGGCTCAGGTGGAGTTCGTGTTGCCGGCGCGTCCACGGCATTGCTACCCGCAGGTCGTCGGCGTCGACGGTCGCGGTCCAGGTGGAGGTGCTTGGTTCGGCTGGGACGAGGGTGCGGGTCGAGAGGCGGTACCGGTCGGTGGCGGTGAGCACGATCGCCTCTGGGGAGACCTCCAGGTGCACGCCATTCAGCACGGGGAGGTCCTGCGTCGTCGCGGTCAGCACCTGCTCGACGGCGGCGGTGAAGACCGGGCCGGTGAGCCGGACCGACGGTGCCGGTGCCGGGGTGCACAGCGTCGCCTTTACCGCCGCGGCGGTTTCCCGGGCCTGGTGCACCTGAGATACCAACCCGGCGACGTGGTCGTCGATGATCCGCGACGCTTCGGCCGGGTCGGCGGCGAGGACCGCGCTGACTCGCTCCAGCGGCAGGCCGATCTCCCGCAACCGCCGGACGAGCAGGGCGGCCGAGACCTGGCCGGGGGAGTAGTAGCGATAGCCGGATTCCTCGTCGACCCGGATCGGGCGCACGAGTCCGGAATCGGCGTAGAAGCGCAGCGCGCTGGCGGTGAGGCCGCAGCGGCGGGCGAACGCTCCGATGGTCAGCAGGTCGGGCACCCGCCCATCATCGGGGTTCAAGCAGCTTGAAGGTCAACCGCAGCACGGTGACCACGGGATCGTCCTAGTGCAGACGGGTGACTGGCCCGATCGAGGAGGCGGCGCTGTCCGGTGGGCGCGGTTACTCGGTCTGGCTGCTCGGCGACCAGCCAGCACAGGCTGAGGGGATGCCTGGCCGGATCGGCGTAGTCCTGGGTGGGTTTCCTTCGGCCTCCTTCAGCACGGTGGCGCCGATCGCGCTCAGACCCGGTCCAGAAGCTCGCGCAGCCGCACGATGTCCTCGGTTCGCGTGCGCCAACTGATGACGCACACCCGCAACGCCGGTCGTCCCGCGACGCGGACTGGGCTCACCCACGCGGAGCCGGTGGCGTTGACCCGGTCCGCGAGGTCGCTGTGCCACTGCCAGGATTCCGTCGGATCGGCGGGTGCGTCCGCGCGCGTCACGCAGACGATCGGCAGCGGAGTGTCGTTGATGGCGAGCCAACCCGCGCCCGTGAGCTGATCCCGCAACTCCTGCCCGAGCGCCGCGTCGTGTTCGATCTGGGTGCCGTAGCCGGAAACTCCGTATGCCAGCAGACTCAGCCACAGCTTCAGTCCGATGAACCGCCGCGACCATTGATTGCTCGTCGTGTACGGGTCGGCAGTGTCGTCGACTTGGCCCGGCATATACGAGGTCGACACGGTGAACGACGAATTCAGCTCGGCTCGGTCGCGGGTGAAGAACATCCCCGCGCCCATCGGCACTGACAGCCACTTATGCGCGTCGACGGTGATCGTGTCCGCGCGTTCGATGCCGGTCAGCACGCCGCGCAGCCGATCCGACAGGCAGACGGCTCCGCCCCAGGCCGCGTCTACATGGAACCGCAGCCCGGCGTCGTGTGCGAGATCGGCGATGCGCGGCAGCGGGTCGATCATTCCCGCCCCGGTGGTCCCGGCCGTGGCGACGACGAGGAACGGCGCCTTGCCGTCCCGCCGGTCTTCGGCGAGCAAGGCTTCGAGTGCGGCGACGTCCATCCGGCCGCTTGCGTCGGACGGCACCAGTCGGCACGCGTCGCGGCCGAGACCGGCGGCGTGGGCGATTTTCAGCCAGGCCAGATGGGAATCCGCACCGGCGTAGAACACTGGCGCGGCGTCGAGGGCACGCAGGCCGCCGGTGCTGTACTGGGGAAACGCGTGGGTGAGCGCGGTCAGCACCGCGGTCGCGTTGGCCTCCGCGCCGCCGCTCGTGAAATGGCCGCCCGCGGTGGCCGGGAGGCCGAGCCGCGCGGAGAACAGGTCGATGCACCGCTGTTCCGCCTCGACCGCGAACGGTGCGTGGCTCCACGCGGCAAGCTGCGGATTCACCGCCGCGGTGATGAGATCTCCGGTGACTGCTGCCCAGGTCGCGGACGGGTTGAACAGCCCGAAATACCCCGGGTGATCGGTGTGCACGGTCCAGCGATCGAGCGCGGCGAGCACCTCCGGGACGGCCTGTTCAAGGTCTTCCGGCCTCTCGAGCGGGTACTTGTCGAGCCAGGCGCGGATCTCCGCGGCGTCGGCGGTCACCGGGCTCGCCGGGTGCTCCGGCCGCGTGCGCCACCCCTCGACCAGCTGATCTACGACACCGTGCAGCAGCTTCGCCGCCGATTCCGCGTCCGTCGCCACCCCGCCGCGGTCCTGCTCGCTCGTCATCAGCCCTCTCCCCAGATTGTGCTAGCACGTAACAGGTTCTGTACTAGCTTGAGACGAGGCTAAGTGGACTCGAACGGTGCCGCAAGGAAGTAAATCCGGCCATTGCTGGCCCGATTCGTGCGCTAGGCCAGGGTGAGTGCGTCGTCGATGGTGGCGTCCAGGAACGCGAGCGTGTCGCGTCGCCGGGCCAGGGGGTTCCGGTAGCTTCGTCGACCTTCCGCACCACCAGTGCGCAGGCTCAAGCTCTCGGCGATGATGCGCTGCCAGCGAGGGTCGAGTTGCCTTGCTGCATAACGTCCTGCGCCAGTTTTGGAAGTCAGCTCCCCGGTGGCGACGAGATGGTGCAGACGGCTCACCCCGAGCACCGCCCACACCGGGAACAGCGGGCTCATCCCGAGCGCGAGCGACAACGCACTGGTGCGCCGGTTCTTCTCCCACCACGGCCGCCAGTAGCTGCTCAGGTTGTCGACAGTGAACGCGCGCAAGGCATCCTGATCCGCCCAAACGTCCACATCGGACGGCTCCGGTCCGCGCAGCGCGATCCCGCGCCTGGCGAGTTCGCAGAACGTCACCGGGTTGAGACCGTCTCGTCCCGCCTCGGTGAAACGGCTTTCCTGTGCGCACGGAACGTCCGGGCAGTCGTCGGGCCCGGCGGCGAGATCGGCCCAGGTGAGCACGGAGCCGTCGAAATGCGGCTTCGGAAACCGGGTGACTGTCGTGGCATGAGCCTGCGCCAGCGCTGAAATCTCAACCCGATCCGGACGTCGATCAGTGACCGCGACGAAATCGATGTCGCTGGCGGTGCTCAGCCGTCCGCGCCCGGCGCCGCGGGCGTGGAAGTCGCCGAAGCAGACCGAACCGACCAGGTAAAAACCCGTCACCAACCCGGGCGCGGCTAAGTCCACTGTGGACAGAAACAGTGTGGTGCTTCGGCGGACTTCCTCAGGTATCTCACTCGGCACGCCTGCCACGTTACCGAGTTACGCGAGTTCGGCGGCGGCCCTCGCCAGGTCGTCGACGCTGCCGGACATGACCGTGCGGACGTGCTTGGTGAGGTGGTCCAACGGCCAGTCCCACCACGCGATCGCCAACAGTCGTTCGACGTCCTCGTCGCGATACCGGCGGCGGATCAGCTTGGCCGGGTTGCCGCCGACGATGCCGTAGTCGGGCACGTCGTCGACCACGACCGCCCCGGACGCGACGATCGCGCCGTGTCCGATGCGGACGCCCGGCATGACCATCGCCCGGTAGCCGAGCCAGACGTCGTTGCCCAGCACCGTGTCGCCGCGGCCGGGCAGGCCGGTGATGGCGTCGAAGTGCTCGGCCCAGTCGCCGCCCATGATCGGGAACGGGAACGTCGACGGCCCGTCCATCCGGTGGTTCGCGCCGTTCATGATGAACCGCACGCCCTCGCCGAGCGCGCAGTACTTGCCGATCACGAGCCTCTCCGGCCCGTAGTGGTACAGCACGTTGCGAGTCTCGAAGGCGGTCGGCTCGTCCGGGTCGTCGTAGTAGGAGAACTCGCCGACGTCAATCAGCGGCGACGTGACCAGCGGTTTCAGCAGCACCACTCGCGGCTGCTCGGGCATCGGGTGCAGGACGTTCGGATCGGGGGAAATGGGTTCTCTCCTCGCGGTGACAGGCTCGGCGGCGGGTTCAACGGCGGGCTCGGCAGGGGGCGGCGGGTTCAGCCGCGAGCGATGGCGGGTTCGGCGCTGGGCGGTGGGCTGGCTTAGCGGCGAGCAACGGCGGATTCAACGGCGGACAGCGGCAGATTCGGCAGCGGACGGTGGTGGATTCGGCGGTGGGCGGCGGGTTCAGCGGCGGACGGTGAGGGGCTCGGCAGTGGGCGGCGGCCCCGGCGGCGGGCGGTGGGCGGTGGCAGGTTCGACGGCGCGCTTAGCGGCGAACGGCGACGGGGTTCGGCGGTGGGCTGGCTTAGCTGCGAGCAGCGGCGGATTCATCGGCGGACGGTGGCAGGTTCGGCAGCGCGCGGTGACGGGTTCAGCGGCGAACAGCGGTGGGTTCGGCGGCGGACGGTGAGGGGCTCGGCGGTGGGCGGCGGGTTAGGCGTGGGCGGTGACAGGCTGAGGTCGGCGGGTTCAGCGGCGAACAGCAGTGGGTTCGGCGGTGGACGATGGGTTCAGCGGCGGACGCTGCGAGGCTCGGCGGAGGGCTTAGCAGCGAACAGCGGTGGGTTCGGCGGAAGGCTCGGCAAGAGGCAACGGGCTCAGCAACGGGCGGCAGCAGACCCGAAACCCAGCCACGTGTGCCGGTTGCCCCACCAGCACCAGCCGACCTTCGGGGCGTTGCGGCGTTCGCTGCCGTCGCGGCCGGTGCCGTTGCTGATCCACAGTGCCGGCGTGCGGGCGTCGAATTTGCCGTTCTCCTTGCGCAGCCGGGAGCCGATGGTCATGAAGCAATGGTTGCGCTCGAGCGCCGACGGTTGCTGCAGCACCCAGTGAATCCCCTCGGTGAGCAGCAGTGGACTGCGCCCGGCCTTGGTGATCGCGGGCAGGGCTTCCTCGGGGCTCCAGTTGGCCATCTCGTCGCCGCGGTCGAGGCCGGTGACGAGGTACAGCGGTGCGTCGGGCAGGTCGATGTCGCGCGGCGCGAACTGGTCGACGTCCGGCATGTCGGTGACGACGAATCCGGCCTTTCCTTCGCGCCGGAGCAGCGGCGAGAGCGCCGACGCGGGTGCCCGGTCCGGGTGGACCGCCAGCAGCGCGCCGTCGGCGACGTGGTGCTCCGCGGCGAAAGCACGCAAGTCGTCGGCGGAAAGCTGGGCGATCTCGGGCACTCCCAGCGCGATGAGGTGGTCTGCCTGGTCCGCGAGCGACGGGAGGGCAGCGATCGACAAGTGGTTCTCCTTCGGGCTATATTTACGTCGGTAGTAAAAGTATGCCGAGTCTCCACATGGGTGTCAAGGTAAATTTACGTCGGAGGTAAGTTTTCGATGGATGTGGGCCTGCGGGAAGCCAAGAAGCAGGAGACGCGCCAGCTGATCTCCGACCACGCGACGCGGCTGTTCCTGGAGCAGGGCTTCGAGGAGACGACGATCGCGCAGGTCGCGGCGGCCGCGCGGGTCGCGAAGAAGACGGTGACCAACTACTTCGCCCGCAAGGAAGACCTGGTCCTCGACCATCAGGACGAGTTCGTCGCGACCCTGGCGGCGGCGGTGTGGGCGCGCGAACCGGGGGAGTCGGCGCTCGCGGCGCTGCGGCGGGCGTTCGAGGCGGCGGTCGCGACGAGGGACCCGGTCGTCGGGTTCGCCGGGCTGGAGTTCAGCCGGATGATCGCCGAGAGCCCGACGCTGTCCGCCTGCCTGCGCGGCCTGCACGAACAGCGGGAACGGGCGCTGGCCCAGGCACTGGCCGACGCAGTCGGCAGCCCCCGGACGGACATCACCGTCCGCACGGCAGCCGCGGTGCTGGGGGCCGTGCACCACAGCCTGTTCCAGCGGATCGAGGAGCTGACGCTGGCCGGACGGCCCGCCGACGAGGTCGCGGAGACGGTCGCGGCGGAGGCGGCGCGGGCGTTCGACCTGCTGGAACCTGCGCTGGGGGACTACGCGGTGGCCTGATCCGGGGAGCCTCCGCAGACAGTGTTCGAGCAGCCGCCTCCCCGCCGTCCGAAGAAGTTTTCCCGGTGATGTCGATCCGCGTGCACCCCGATCGTCGCTTCAGTGAGACGACTGGAAAGACACGCAGGGGAGACAGAAATGAGCGCCGGACGACGCGAGTGGCTGGGCCTGGCAGTACTGGCCTTGCCGACCGTGCTGTTGTCGCTGGACATGAGCGTGCTGCACCTCGCGGTTCCGCACCTCGCCGCGGATCTGCGGCCGTCCAGCACGCAATTGCTGTGGATCATCGATATTTACGGCTTCATGATCGCCGGATTCCTCGTCACGATGGGCACGCTCGGCGACCGGATCGGCAGGCGGAAGCTGCTGATGATCGGCGGCGGCGCATTCGGGCTCGCGTCGGTCGCGGCGGCGTTCTCGACCACTCCGGAGATGCTGATCGCGGCGCGGGCCGTGCTCGGGATCGCCGGGGCGACGCTCATGCCGTCGACGCTCGCGTTGATCAGCAACATGTTCCCGAACCCCAAACAGCGCGGCACCGCGATCGCGGTGTGGATGAGCTGTTTCATGGGCGGCATGGTGGTCGGCCCGGTCGCGGGCGGGTTCCTGCTGGAGCATTTCCGCTGGGGTTCGGTGTTCCTGATGGGCGTGCCGGTGATGGTCCTGCTGCTCGCGACCGCGCCGAAGCTGGTTCCCGAATACCGCGACAACGCCGCCGGGCGCCTCGACCTCGCCAGCGTCGCCCTGTCGCTCGCCGCGATCCTGCCGGTCATCTACGCGCTCAAGGAAATCGCCAAGAACGGCTTGTCCCTGACCGAAATCGTCGTGCTCGTCGCGGGGCTCGCGGTCGGCGTGGTGTTCGTCCGGCGGCAGCGGCGGCTCGAGCATCCGCTGCTGGACCTGCAGTTGTTCCGGGTGCGCGCGTTCAGTGCGGCGGTGGCGATCATGCTCGTCGGCGCGGTCACCATGGGCGGCGTGTTCATGCTGGTCAGCCAGTATCTGCAGATGGTCGCCGGGCTGAGCACGGTCGACGCGGGGCTGCTGCTGGTTCCGCAGGCGCTCGCGGTGGTCGCCGGGTCGATGATCGCGCCGCGGCTGGCGCGCCGGTTCCGGCCGGAATTCGTACTGGGCTTCGGAATGCTGATCGCGGCGGGCGGAATCCTGTTGTTCACGCTCGCCAATGGGGCAGGCGGGGTGGCTTTCGTGGTGCTGGGCATGTCGGTCGCCAGCTTCGGCATGGGGCCGCAGGGCGTGCTGTGCACCGAAATGGTGGTCGGCTCGGTCCCGCCGCAGCGGGCCGGCGCGGCTTCGGCGATGTCGGAGACCAGCGCGGAATTCGGGATCGCCATGGGGATCGCGGTGTTCGGCAGCGTCGCGACGGCGGTGTACCGCGACCAGATCGCGGTACCAGCCCACGTGCCCGCCGCGGCGGCCGCCCAGGCGACCGACAGCATGGCCGGTGCGATGGAGGCGTCGGCGACGCTGCCCGGCGCGACCGGCGAACAGCTGCTGGCCACGGCACGCGACGCGTTCAGCTCGGGACTGCACACGGTCGCCGGGATCGGCGCGGCGATCGTGGTGGTGTTCGCGGTGGTGGGGATGGTCGCGCTGCGGCGTTCGCCGGCGGCGGCGAAGGCAGCGGAACCGGTGCCGGTCGCGTCTTAACCTGTTGTGCGGTAACGGGTTTACCTGTGACAAGAGGGCCGGTGGTCCAGCCGAGCGTTCAGCCCGGCCGGACCACCGGCCCGCAGTCGTAAGATCTCAGGGTTTCCGCGCGACCCCGACCGCCACGATCCGCTGGGCGACCGTCGGCTCGCTGAGCAGCGGGCCGTCCGGCCACCATTCGACCACCGGCACGATTTCCGCGGGCTTGTTCGGCCCGCTCGGGATCAGTTCCATGCCGTGGAACAGTTCCTTGATCTCGGCGCGGGTGCGGGACGAGACGTCCTTCATCGACCCGTTGTGGATCGATTCGATGATGCCCTGCACGGCTTCGTCGTCCTCGGAACCGTCGTGCGGGTCGAGCAGGTGCGAGATCGCCACGTACGAACCGGACGGGAGCCGGTCGATGAATTCCTTCGTCACCTTCGCCGGGACCTCGCGGTCGCCGGTCTGGTGGTGCAGGGCGAGCAGGAACAGCACCGCGATCGGCTGGTTCCAGTCGAGGTGCTCGGTGACCGTCGGATGGTCGAGAATGCTCGGCGGGTCGAAGAAATCCGCCTGGATGTATTCGGTGAATTCGTTCTCGTCGAGCAGCGCTCGCCCGTGGCTGGCCACCACCGGGTCGTAGTCGACGTAGACGACCTTCGCGCCCGAATCCCCGCGCTGGACGATCTGGTGCACGTTTTCCGAGGTCGGCATGCCGGAACCGCAGTCGATGTACTGGCGGATGCCGGCGTGGAAGGCGAGGAACCGGCAGATCCGGGTCAGCAGGTGCCGGTTGACCCGCGCGGTTTCCGCGACGTCCGGCATCACCCGGGCGATTTCCCTGGCGACCTGCCGGTCGATCTCGTAATTGTCTTTCCCGCCCAGCAGATAGTCGTACACGCGGGCGGCGCTCGACTGGTTCGGGTTGACCCCCGGCGGTGCGTTGACAGCGTCGGTCACGACGCGTACCTCCCGCGTGTTGACACGGTGATAGATGCCACACCGAGAGTAGCGGACTTCGGGGACGCCGCGAAACCGGTGCGGCTAAGACTCCAGCAGGGCTCGTTTCAGCGCGCTGACCAGCTCCTCCAGCACGGGTTCCGGCGCGCCGAAGGTGAGCCGGACGTGCGTGTCCGGAGCATGCAGGTCGGCGCCGCGGATCGCGGTGACTCCGTTGCGCAGCAAGGCTCGGTCGATGTCTTCCGGGGCAGCGCCGAGCCGGCCGCAATCGGCGAGCAGGAACGCGCCGCCGCCGGGGCGCACTGGTGCGGGGAGCCCGCTGGCCGCGATGCCGTCGCACACGAGGTCGCGCTTCCGCTGGTACGTCACGAGTTCGCGGTCGAGCCACTCGCGCGGTCCGGTGAGGGCGGCGGCCGCCGCGTGCTGTGCGACCGCGCCGCAGCAGACGGCTTCCCATTGCAGGCGGCGTTCCATCGCGTCGATGATTTCCGGCGGGGCCAGCACATAGCCGATCCGCCAGGTCGCCAGCGCGTAGTACTTGCTGAGGCTGGTGACGGTGATCAGGTGCGGCCACTCCCCGGCCGCTCCCTCGATCGGATGGTGTTCGTTCCGGTCATAGGCGAAGTGCCGCCACGAATCGTCGGAGATCACGACAAGGCCGTGGCGGGCGGCGAGGCCGACCACCGCGGCGATGGTTGCGGCATTGGGGAGGTAGCCGGTGGGATTGACCGGATTGCACAGGAGAATGGCGCGGCTGCGCGGGGTGACCGCGGCGGCCATGCGGTCGAGATCGAAGGTCCAGTCCTCTCGGGAGGGGACGTACGCGGGCACGGCGCCGGATTCGCGGATCGCCCCGTCGAAGAAGTACGCCGGGGTCGGCACGATCACCTCGTCGCCCGGCTCGAGGACGGTGCGCAGCACAAGGGAAAGCCCGTGCTGCGCGCCGTGTGTCACCAGCAGCCTTCGTTCGGGATCGATGCCGGGACCGAGTTCCGCGGCGATGGCCGACCGGAGTTCGGGAAGGCCCCGGCTGTCGCGCGGGTCGGGTTTGTCCATCGCCAGCCGGACGGCCTCGCGGACGTGTTCGGGCATCGGCAGGACCGGGGCTCCCACGAGCGGGAGCATCCGGACGCCGGTGCGGCGGGCCCGGTCGCGAGCGCTCAGCGCGCCCAGTGCCGGGACATCGCGAGAGGCGGGGAGAGTCCAGGAGGTCGAACTGCTTCGCGGCATACGAGCAGCTTCGCACATTGAGATATCAGTATCAACGGTAGATATCTTTGGAGGTCTCTGAAGATGTACCCGTGCCATATCAACCAGCAATACTGGTATTCTGAGTGGGTGTCCGACATCCACGACGTTCTCACCGGCACGCCGCACATCCCCGCGCTGCTGCTGGTCGGCCAGGACGAATCCGGCCTCGACCGGACCAGCCAGGCGTACCGGGCGATCCGCCGGCAGATCATCGATCTGACGCTGCGTCCCGGCAGCAGTTTCACCGAGACCTCGCTCGCGCAGCAGTGGCAGATCAGCAAGACGCCGGTGCGCGAGGCGCTGGCCCGGCTGCGCCGAGACGGTCTGGTCAGCGCGCTTCCGCGCGCGGGCTACCTCGTCAGCTCGATCACGTTGCAGGACACCGACGATCTCTGCGGCCTGCGTACGCTGCTGGCCGCAGAGGCGGCTGCCGAAGCGGCCCGCAACGGCATCTCGGTGCCCGCGATCGAGCGGCTCGAAGTGCTGTCGAAAATCGCATCGGACTACGTCCCGGGCGAGACGGCGCTCGACGACTGGCTGCCGGTCGGGATCGAATTCGAGGCCATCATGGCCCACTTCAGCGGCAACAGCCGGCTCGTCAAATCGCTCGTCGACGTCCTCGACGAACTGGAACGGGTGCTGCGGATGGTGTTGATGATCGCTCCGGACGTCGCGAGCCCGCCGGGTGAACTGCACGCGATTTTCGAGAGCCTGCGCGACCGTGACGCGGAGGGTGCGCGCTTCTCGATGCGGGCCCGGTGCGAGCGGGTGCGCCGTGACGTGCTCCAAGTGCTGACCAAGAGCACTTCGGTCAGCAGGGCGAACATCGAAATACCGCTGAATTGACCGGTGCGGTCCGGGGAGCACGGTCTCCCCGGACCGCTCCGCTCAGACCGCGGTCGGGAAGTGCAGGCTCGCCTCCTCTGGCGCCTCCGGCCAGCGGCTGGTCACCGCCTTGGCGCGGGTGTAGAAGGCGACGCCCTCGGGGCCGTGCATGTGGTGCGCGCCGAACAGGGACTGTTTCCAGCCGCCGAACGAGTAGAACGCCATCGGCACAGGGATCGGGACGTTCACGCCGATCATCCCGACCTGCACCGACCGCTGGAACTGCCGCGCCGCCCGGCCGCTGCCGGTGAAAATCGCGGTGCCGTTGGCCCAGTCGCTCGCGTTGATCAGGTCGATCGCCTCGGTCAGCGAATCGACGCGCACGACCACGAGCACCGGGCCGAAGATCTCGTCGCGGTAGACGCTCATCTCGGGGGTCACGCCGTCGAAAAGCGTTGGCCCGACGAAGAATCCGCTGTCCTCGACGGTGATATCTCTCCCGTCGACGACGAGTTCGGCACCCGCCGCGACCCCGGCGTCGAGGTAGCCCCGGACGCGCTCGAGTGCTTCCGGCGACACGACAGGTCCCATCTCAGACCCTGGTGCCAGCCCCGGACCGACCTTGATCGCACGGGCCTTTTCGCCGATCAGCTTGACCAGCGGCTCGGCCACGTCACCGACCGCGACGGCCACCGAAATCGCCATGCACCGCTGGCCCGCAGATCCGTACGCGGCGGAAACCAGGTGCTCGGCCGCGTTTTCGAGATCGGCGTCGGGCAGGACGACGGCGTGGTTCTTCGCGCCGCCGAGCGCCTGCACGCGCTTGCCGTTCGCGGTCGCGCGCTCGTGCACGTACCGCGCGATCGGGGTCGAGCCGACGAACGACACCGCGGCGACGTCCGGATGGTCCAGCAACGCGTCCACCGCGACCTTGTCGCCGTGCACGACGTTGAAGACGCCGTCGGGCAAACCGGCCTCGGCGTAGAGTTCGGCGACGAAGTTGGCCGCGGAAGGGTCGCGTTCGGACGGTTTGAGCACGAACGTATTGCCGGTCGCGATGGCGATCGGATGCATCCACATCGGGACCATGGCGGGAAAGTTGAAGGGCGTGATGCCCGCGCACACGCCGAGCGGCTGCCGGAAGGAAAACAGGTCGACGCCGGTCGAGACCTGGTCGGAGTACTCGCCTTTGAGCAGCTGCGGGATCCCGCAGGCGAAATCGATCACCTCCAGGCCGCGGACGAGTTCGCCCTTCGCGTCCTCGAAAACCTTGCCGTGTTCGGCGGAAACGATCCGTGCCAGGTCGTCGAGTCGGCTTTCGACCAACGTGCGGAACGCGAACATGAGCCGCGCCCGGCGCATGACCGAGGTGTCGGCCCAGTCCGGCGCCGCGATGCGCGCGGCTCGCACCGCGGCGTTGACGTCGGCCGGCTCGGCGAGCAGGACGTCGGCTTGGCGCTCGCCGGTAGCCGGGTTCCACACCGGCGCGGTCCGGGTCGAATGACCGGTGGTTTCCCGGCCGCCGATGCGGTGTCGGATGGTGGGGTGCACGAGGGAACTCGCCTTCTGGTCAGGGTTTCGGGCAGCACCGGACCCCGGTGCTGTGATCTGGCAAGGGTTTTCGCCGAGGTGAAGCTCAGACGATGAGGTCGCCGCCGTTGATGTCGATCGCGGCGCCGGTGATGTAGGCCGCTCGGTCGGAGGCGAGGAACGCGACGAGTTCCGCGACCTCCCAGGGCATCCCGGCGCGCGGCACCGGGAACGAGCGGGTGGCTTCGCCGAGCGCGGCGGCGGAAAGCAGGCCGCGGACCATCGGGGTGTCGATCAGGCCGGGACAGACGGCGTTGACCGTGATCCCGTCCGGTCCGTAGTTCTTCGCGAGGTGCCGGGTGAGGCCGAGGACGCCGTGCTTGGCTGTCGTGTAGTGCGCGCCGCCCGCGGTGCTGATGGTTTTTCCCGCGGTGGAGGAGAAATTGACGATCCGGCCCCAGCCGCTGGCTCGCATCGCGGGCAGCGCGCGCTGGCAGCACAGGAACGTGCCGTGCACGCTGACCGCGAGCACCCGATTCCACTCGGCCTCGGTGATATCTTCAAATGCCGTCGGTGGTGCGATACCCGCCGCGTTGACGAGGATGTCGAGCCGGGTTTGTTCGGCCAGCACCGCGTCGAACGCACGGCCGACCCGAGCGGCATCCGTGACGTCCACCGCGATCGACCGGATCCGCTCCGCCGGAACCGCCAGCGTCGCCGCCAGTTCCTCGGCGGCTGGCGCGGCGGGGTCGAACACCGTGACGGTCGCGCCCCGGCTGGCCAGCGCGTGCACTGTGGCCAGACCCATGCCGCTCGCGCCGCCGGTCACGATCGCGACCCGTCCGGCGAGTTCCCGGCTGTCCGTGCTGGTAGGAGCGCGGAGATCCTCGACGGCGGTCATGCGGCCGCCAGCAGACCGCGGACCCGGCCGAAAGCCGCGGACGCCTGTTCGAGGTGCTCCCGCGTGTGCGAGGCCGAGACCTGCACGCGGATCCGCTCTTCACCCGCCGGGACGACCGGGTGCGAGAGCGCGAAGACCAGGACGCCTTCCCGTCGCAGTGCCGCTGCCATATCAACGGCGAGCGTTCCGCCTCGCAGCATCACCGGGACGATCGGATGTTCGCCGGGCAGGACCTCGTACCCGAGATCCCGCAAGGCGCTGCGCAGCCAGGAAGTGTTGGCGGCCAGGCGTTCCCGCAGTTCTGGGCGGTGAATAGCGAGCCGGATCGCGGTCAGTGCGGCGGCCGCGAGCGGAGGCGCCATCGCGTTGGTGAAGACGTACGGCCGCGAAACCTGGCGCAGGGTTTCGGTGACCGCGCGCGGCCCGGCGACGAAGCCTCCGGCCGCGCCGCCGAGCGCCTTGCCGAGTGTTCCGGTGACGAGGTCGACCTCGCCGACCAGGCCGAAGTGCTCGGCAGTGCCGCCGCCGAGCACCCCGGTCGCGTGCGAATCGTCGACCAGCAGCACCGCGTCGTACCGTCGCGCCAGCTCGGCGAGCCGGGGGAGCGCGGCGAGGTCGCCGTCCATGCTGAACACGCCGTCGGTCACGATCAACCGGTGCCGTGCCTCCGTGCTCTCGGTGAGATATCGCTCCAGCTCGTTGAGATCCGAGTGGGCGTAGACGCGCCGCTGGGCCTGCGACAGCCGGATGCCGTCGATCAGGCTGGCATGGTTGAGCGCGTCGCTGAAGATCACGTCGTCCGGGCCGAGCAGGGCGGCGAAGACACCGAGGTTCGCGTCGAAGCACGAGCCGTACAACACGGCGTCCTCGGTGCCGACCAGTTCGGCGATGGCCGTCTCGAGTGCACTGTGGACACTTCGGGTACCGCAGAGCACTCGGCCCGCGGCCACGCCGAGTCCTTGATCGCGCATCGCTTCCCGGGCCGCGGCAAGGACTTCCGGGGATCCGGCGAGGCCGAGATAGTCGTTCGAAGCGAGATTGACCAGGGTCTCGCCGTCCAAGCTCAACGTCGGTCCCTGCGCACCGGAGACCACTAGGTCGAGCCGAGGTGGGTGGCCCGCGAGTTCGGTGCGGAGCCGGTCCAGCAACGCGGTGTTCACGCGGTGTCTCCGATCCATCCGGCGCAGGACACGACCTCGAATCCTCGGCTGGGAAAGACTTTGTCCAGCAGGAAGTCGTTGACCGCCGGATCGCTGTCGGCGCATCCGTCGCGCAGCACGGTCACCGGGTAACCGCGATCCGCCGCGTCGTAGCACGTGGCGGTGACCATCGCGCTGGTTGCCACTCCGGCGATCGCGAGGTCGCGGACGCCCCGAGCGCGGAGCACGAGGTTGAGGTCGGTGCCCGCGAACGCGCTGGCGCGGCGCTTCAGGACGACGACGTCCTCTTCGGACACCGGCAACGCCAGTTCGGTGCCCGGCGAGCCTTCGTGGAACGCGTCGCGGGCGTCGAAGAACGACCGGTAGAGCGCGCCGTCGGGCAGGTCGGTCCCGTTGTCCCGCATGGCGAAGTGCACGAAGACGACGAGCGCCCCGGCTTTCCGGGCGCGCGGCAGCAGCCCGGTGAGCGGTGCCACGACCTGGCGGGCGAACGGGTAGCCGTCCGTGATGCCCCGCTGGATGTCGCCGACGATCAGTGCAGTGGTCATGAAAGGTTCCCGTCCAGTCGTTCCATCCGCCGCCCCGTGGTGAGCAGGGCGGTCAGTCCTGCCGTCATGATGATCGCGATCGCCAGCAGCGCATAGGTGAAACTGCCGGTCGCCGACGCGACCGCGCCGGTGAAGTACGGCCCGATGAACCCGCTGAGATTGCTGACCGAGTTGATGAGCGCGATCCCGGACGCGGCGGCCGCGCCGGTCAGCCCGATCGCCGGGATCCGCCAGAACTGCGGCATCGCGGTGAGAATCCCGGAAACGCTCAGGCAGACCGCGATGACGAACAGCGTGCCGCTGCTGGTGAACGTCGCCAGCAACAATCCGACAATACCGAGCGCCATTGGTATGGCAGTGGCCGTCACTGCAGTACGCCGGGCCGCGAAACGAGCCCATACCAGCAGCGCCAGCAATGCCACCGCGTACGGAATCGCGGACAACAGCACGCTGCTGACATCTCCCGCGCCGCCGATGCTGTGCGTGATGGACCGCAGCATCGTCGGCAGGAAGAACTGGAGCGGGTAGAGCCCGAACGCGATGGCGAACCAGGTCACGGCCATGATCCAGACGCGGCGGCTGGTCAGTGCCTCGCGCAGGCCGGAAAGCGCGCCGTGGGCCCGGTGTTCCTCGGCTTCCGCGGCGAGCGTCGCCTCGATCGCTGCCTTCTCGTCGTCGTCGAGCCAGCGCGCGGTCGCGGGGCGGTCGGGAAGGAAGACGAAGACCAGGATGCTGACCACCACCGTCAGCAGGCCCTCGACCAGGAACAGCGAGCGCCAGCCCGCGATGCCGAACAGTTGCTGGCCCCATTCGAGCAGCGCGGCGGCCAGCGGCGAGCCGATGATCGAGGACACTGGTGTCATCAGGAAGAACGCCGACAACGCCCAGGAACGCTGGCGGCGCGGGAACCACAAGGTCAGGTAGAGCAGGATCCCGGCGGCGAGCCCGGCCTCGGCGAACCCGAGCAGCAGCCGGGCCAGGTACAGCGTCGCGGCCGAGTTCACCGCCGAGGTGGCCGCGGTGACCAGGCCCCAGGTGATCATGATGCGCGCGATCCATTTGCGCGCGCCGAACCGCCGCAGCGCCAGGTTGCTCGGCACCTCGACCAGGATGTAGCCGATGAAGAACAGTCCGGCGGCGAGCCCGATCTGGCCGGTGCTCAAGTGCAGGTCGCGGGACATCGGGGCGGCGAGGTAGCCGACGTTGGCGCGGTCGATGTAGCTCGCCACGTAGGCGAGGCCGACCAGCGGGATGATCCGGATGCCCGCTTTCCGCCAGGTGCGCGGAGCGACGGTGCTCCGGCCGGCGGCGACATGGGAACTCATGGCGAAGTCCGATCTGTCGGGGAATGGGAGTGGTGGTGCGTCAGCGCGCCTTGCCGCGTGCGGCGGCGGTAGCGGCCAGGTCGATCCCCCCGTCGTCGATGACGACGCCGTAGTCCCGTTCGGCCCCTTCGCGGGTGACCTTGCCGTCCAGGACGTCCTCGAGTACCCGCTCCGGTTCACGGCCGAACGGGTGTCCGTGACCGCCCCCGCCTGCGGTCACGTGCCGGTGCCGGGTTCCGGCGGTCATGGCGAAATGCGGTTTGGACTCCAGCACGCGTTCGCCCGGACCGCCTTGGTCGAGGACGTTGAGCGACGGAGTCCCCGGCGCACCGCCGGACAGCCCGTACGGCAGGAACCTCCGCCGGTCGGACCGGATCTGCACGCTGGCCTCGGGAGCCAGCAGCGTCATGTCGCGGAACGTCGCGAGGCCGCCGCGCCAGCGGCCCGCGCCGCCGCTGTCGGGCAGGTAGCCGTAGCCGTCGATGCGGAGATGGCCGGAGCGTTCGAGTTCCTCGACCGGGGTGTTGGTCAGGTTCGCGCCCAGCGAGCTGATCCCGTCGACGCCGTCGCGGTCGGGCCGGGCGCCCCACGCGCCGGCGAGCGGGTCCCACAGCACCATGGATTCGCCGTCCGGGCCGACGAGCCCGATCGCGATGCCGTCCGGACCTCCCTCGCCCGCGGCGGGCACCCGGTCCGGGAACACCGGTGCGAGCGCGCCGAGCACCGCGTCGATGATCCGGAAGCCGACCAGTCCGCGTGCCCCGCGAGCGGCCGGGCGCTGTCCATTGAGGATGGACGCTGGCGGGATGACGAAAGTGAACGGCCGGTAGAAGCCGCTGTTCGCCGGGATGTCGGAGGCGAGGACGCCTTGCAGCGCGGCGTAGGCGGCGGAGCGGGTGAACGATTCGGTCGCGTTGAGCGCGGAGCCGACCTGCGGCGAGGAACCGGTGAAGTCGAGTTCGATTCCGGACTCCGACAGGGTCGCCTTGACGCGGATCGGGATCGGCCCGGAGCCGAGGCCGTCGTCGTCGATGTGATCGGTGAACTCGTACGTGCCGGGAACGGCTTCGGCGAGTGCGGCGCGCAGGAGGGTTTCGGAGTAGTCGAGCAGTTCGTCGATCAGCTCGGAGAGCCGTTCGACGCCGTGGCGAGCGGCGAGGGCGCGCAGTCCTTCGGCTCCGGTGTGGCAGGCGGCCAGCTGGGATTCCAGGTCGCCGCGCAGGAGTTCTGGTTCGCGGACGTTGCGCAGCAGCACGCGCAGGAAGGTTTCGTTCGTGGTGCCCGCGTCGATCAGCCGCGAGGGTGGGATCTGAATTCCCTCGGCAAAGATATTAGTGGACTGGACTGCCATCGACCCGGCCGCCCAGCCGCCGACATCGGTGTGGTTGACGACGGTGACCGCGAACCCGAGCAGCGTTTCCCCGCCGAACACCGGGGAAACCGCGAAGATGTCCGGCAGGTGCATGCCGCCGAGCGACGGGTCGTTGAGCAGGTAAAGGTCGCCGGGCGCCACCGAATCGCCGAACTCGGCGAGGATCGCTTCCATCGCGTCCGGAATGGACCCGAGGTGCACCGGAAGCGTGTTCGCCTGGGCGATCACCCGGCCGCGGGCGTCGCACAGCGCGGCGGAGAAGTCCATGCTGGACGCGACGAGCTGCGAATGCGCGGTGCGCAGGACGGTGATCGCCATTTCGTCGGCGATCCCGGTGACGGCGTTGCGGAAGACCTCGAACGTCACGGCGTCGCGGATCATGCGGCACTCCAGGTGATCACGATGTTGTTGAACCGGTCGCGGTGCGCCTGCGCACCGGGCGGGACGAGGGTGGTGGCGTCCATGTCCTCGATGATCATCGGTCCGGGCGCCGGGGTGGAGCCGAGCGCGGCGCGGGTGATGACAGGAGCGGAAACTGTTTCGGCGAAACGACATTCCCGGGTCGATGGTGCCTTGCTCTCGGACTCGGGGAGAGCCAGCACGTCCGAAATGGACACTGGAGTGGGCTGCCTTCCGCGCACCCGGAGGTTCACCGGCTCGACCAGGTCGTCGGTGCCAGCTCGGCCGTAGGTGCGCTTGTGTTCGGCGTGGAACCGGGCGCGGGTCTCGGCGAGCAGGTCCTCGGTGAGCTCGCCGTCGGGAACACGGATGCGTAGTTCGAAGCGCTGTCCGCGGTAGCGCATGTCCAGCAGGCGGTCCACGATCGCGTCCTCGCCGAGTTCCTCGCGGACCTTTTCGGACAGTCGCGCGAATTCCTCGGCGAGCGCTGGTATCTCAGCGAATTCGGCGCGGTACGGGGAGAGCTCGTGTCGTTCGGTGTCGGCGACGAGCAGGCCGAGGCTGCTGAAGAGTCCGGGGTGCACCGGTACGAGCACAGTGTCGATGCCCAGTTCGCGGGCCAGCGCGGCGGCGTACAGCGGGCCGGCGCCGCCGAACGCGACCATCGTGGCTTCGCGCGGATCCCTGCCCCGTTCGCTGGTGACCGCTTTGACCGCGGTTGTCATACTAGAGACGGCTACCTGATATGCCCCGCGTGCGGCCCCTGGGATGTCTTCGCCGAGCTGTTCGGCCACTGTGGACAGTGCTTTTTCGGCGAGGTCCGGATGGATCGCGACGCGCCCGCCTGCCAGGGACTGCGGGCTGAGATATCCGAGCGTGACGTTGGCATCCGTCAGGGTCGGCAGTTCGCCGCCCTGGCCATAGCAGGCCGGCCCCGGCCGGGACCCGGCGCTCGCCGGTCCGACGTGGAGCGCGCCCGCGGAGTCGACGGAGATGATGCTGCCGCCGCCGGACCCGACCTCGGCGATGTCGATCGACGGCGCCCGCACCGGGTAGCCCGCCCCGGAACTGAGCCCGCGCGCCACGTTCATCCCGCCGCCGACCTCGTAGTCCGCCGAGACGAACGGTTCCCCGTGCTCGATCAGCGAGGCCTTCGCCGTGGTGCCGCCCATGTCGAAGGCGACCACTGTGGACAGTCCGATCAGCTGCCCGAGCTTCTGCACGGCGGTGACCCCGGCGGCAGGGCCGGACTCGATGATCTGCACCGGCCGTCGCACGACCGAAGCGGCATCGAGCAGGCCCCCGCTGGACTGCATGACCAGCAGTGGCGCACGGACGTTCTCGGCGCGCAGTCCCGCTTCCAGCCGGGTGAGGTAACCGTGCACCGCCGGGCCGACGTAAGCGTTGACGGCCGC
The DNA here is from genome assembly GCF_004522315.1 of Amycolatopsis sp. CFH S0740. NCBI lineage: Bacteria > Bacillati > Actinomycetota > Actinomycetes > Pseudonocardiales > Pseudonocardiaceae > Amycolatopsis > Amycolatopsis sp. CFH S0740. The sequence goes on from NZ_SDLS01000005.1 coordinate 337,124, forward strand.
GGTGCTGGTGCGTTCGAATTCGTGCGGCTGAGGGGATACGTCGACTGATGCGGTGACGTAGACCTCGGGCAGTTCGGCACGCAGCAACTCGGCGACCCGCCGTTCCTCGTCCGGCCGGATGTAGGAATTGAGCAGGCACACGGCGACTGCTTCGATGCCGTCCGCGCGCAATCGCCCGGCCAGCGCACGGACCTCGTCCGCGTCGGCCGAGGGGGAGAGCTGCCCGTCGGCGGTGATGCGCTGGTCGAGCTCGTAGCGATTCCTCCGGCGCGCCAACGGTTCCGGCTTCGACCAGGACAGGTCGTAGAGCGACGGACGCCGCAGCCGCCCGATCTCCAGCACGTCGCGGAAGCCGCGGGTGGTGACCACCGCGGTCCGGACTCCGCTCATCGACAGAATCGCGTTGGTGGCCACCGTGGTGCCGTGCAGCATCGCGACGACTGACTCCGCCTCCGTCCCGGCGGCCGACAGCACCGCCGTCGTCGCCGTCACCACGCCCTCGCCGTACTCGGGCGGGGTCGACGGCACCTTCATCGGGACGACCTCGCCTGCCGGGCCCAGCGCGATGACGTCGGTGAACGTACCGCCGATGTCGGCGCCGACCCGCCAGCCGGCCGGTTGAGGATCGTGACTGCGAGGCACTGCGATCTCCTTCGTTCAGCGAGCGACTGGGATCACAGTAAGTGTGCGTTGAGATATCAGCAAGGAGCAGTTGCCATTTTTTAATTCAGAACTGGTAGTAACAGGAAGCGGTGAGGCGGGGGTTTGCGGTGCGGTTCAGTGCGTGGACCTGCGGGTTCGGCAGGGCTGGATGGTGCGGGAGAGGTGATGTCCGGGTTTCGGCCGCGGCAGGCGCCCGACGCGAGGTGCGGCGCGGCTGGGATGCGAGGGGGTTCGGCGGTGTGAGGTGGGGCCCGGCGAGGACGTGCGGTGGGGCTCGGCGGGGAAGCGAGGGGGTGCGGCGGGGATGCGGTGCGGAGGCGAGGTGGGGTGCGACGAGGTCGCGATGTGGCGTGCGGCGGGGAGGTGCGGTGGGGCGCGACAGGGATGTGAGGCGGGGTCGGACGGGGTGCGAGGTGCGGCTCGGCGGAGACCTGAGGGTGGGTTCGGTGGGTTGCGAGGTGGGTTCGGCGGGTTGCGAGGTGGGGTCGGGCGGGGTGGGAGGTGCGGCTCGGCGGGGACGCGAGGCGGCGTGCGGCGCGGAGGCGAGGCGGGGGGCGAGGTGGGGGGCGAGGTGGGGTTCGGCGGGGTCGCGATGTGGCGTGCGGCGGGGAGGCGCGGTGGGGCGCGACAGGGATGTGAGGTGGGGTGCGGCGGGGGTCGCGAGGCGGGGCGCGGCGAGGTCGTCGGGTGCGACTCGGCGGGGCGCGAGGTGCGGCGCGATACGGCCGGGTAGCGCGGAGCTGGCGGAAGAATTCGGTCGGCGGAGGGCGTGCTCTGCCTGTGCTCTGCCTGTGCCGAGCGTGCTTCCGCGCGGCCTTGGTCGCGGGAGACTTTAGGGGGGTCGCCGGACGGTACGTGCCAGGCGGTGCACCACGCCGTTTCTTCCGCGGGGCCGTACTCGTTCGCCAGTCGCGCGGCGGGCATCTGCCGCCGGACGCGGCGCAAAGTGGGTCGGAGTTCTGGTTCCCCGCGGGTTGTCGTGGTTATGCGTCAAGGGCGAGCAGCGCGCCGAGCAGTTCCTCCGGCGTTTCGACCTGCGGCAAATGCCCGGTACGAGGAAGCACAGTAAAGGTCGAACCCGGGATCGCCGCGGCATAGGCCTCGCCGTACCCAGGATCGGCGATGCGGTCGCTTTCGCCCCACAGGACGTGGACGGGGATGTCCGCTTTGCCCAGTCGCTCGGCCAGTGTCGGGTCGGTCATCGCCGGGCCGGTGTAACCCACCAGTGCCAGCACGTCGGGGCTCGGGCCGGTGCTCCCGGCGGGCGGTACCGGGGCCTTTGACGGGTCGTGGAACGAGAACTGCTGGATTTCGGCGACGGTCTTGCCGCGGACGTCGGCCAGCGGGTGTCCGGCGGCTTCGATGCCGATGCCGTCCACGATCACTGCGCGGCTGACGCGCGGGCTGTGCAGCAGGGCGATTTCCGCGGCCAGCCAGCCGCCGAAGGAGTTGCCGAGCACGGTCACGTTCGAGGCGTCTAGGTGCTCTAGCAGGGCGACGTACGCCTTGGCCAGTGCGGTGACGTCGGTGAGTTCAGCCGCTTTCGGGGTGCCGTTGAAACCGGGGTGGGTGGGGAGCAGGACGCGCGAGTGGGTGCGTTCGGCCAGCAGGTCAGCGAAGCCGGTCATAGTCGCGACGCCGCCTCCGCCGTGTAGCAGCAGGAACGTCCGGGTGCGGTCGTGGACGGTGAGTTCGACCGGTCCGGCCGAGGCGATCTGGAGTGTCTCCGAGGAAGTCATATCAGGAACCTTATATAAGGAAACTTAGATAAGCAACCTGTTTCGGAACGGGGTAGGCTCCCCGGTCATGAGGTACCGCCACGCCGACGTCGCACTGGCCGTCAAGCGCCTGCAGCATCGCCATCACCGCGCGCTGAGTCAGGCGCTGCAGCCACTCGGGCTGTCGCTCGTGCAGTGGGACACCTTGCGGCACTTGGCGAATCACCCGGAGGCGTCGCTGCACGACCTTGCCGTGCTGACCTTCCAGACCGACCAGTCCTTCGGCACGCTGGCCGCGCGGATGGTCGAGCGCGGCCTGATCGAGCGGGTGCCGGGGCCGGGTCGCGCGGTGCGGCATCGGCTTACGGAGGAGGGCTCTGAGCTGCGGGCGGCGGGGCAGGAACTGGCGGACGTCGTGGTGAAGAAGTCGTTCAGCCGGCTTTCGGCGGCTCAGCTCAACGAGTTGGGTGCGTTGCTGGATGTCGCGCTGGAGGAGGATCCGGCGTAACCGGTCAGGCGGTCGGCTAGGGCGCGCATCTGGTCGCGGAGTGCGTCCGGCCGCTCGATGACGAACGGCCGGTCGAGTGCGGCGAGGCGCGGCGGGATCCAGTCGAGGCGTTCGGCCCGGATTCGCGCGCGGACCCACGGGTCGTCGGCTTCCAGAATGGCGATGGACGGCGGGAACATCGCGCGGATTTCTTCTGCGGTCGCGCGGATCCGCACTGCTACCTCGTGCTGGTGCGGTGCTTCGGCGATGCCGGTGAGCACCTGGTGGGCGGGGTCGAAATCCGTTGGGGCGCTGAAGGTGCCGTCCTGCGGCTCGGCCCGCTCGATGCGGTCGACGCGGAACGTGCGCACCTGTCCGGCATTTGAGTCGAAGCCGGTGAGATACCAACGGCCGGAATGTGCCACGACACCGTACGGCTCGACGACGCGTTCGCTGCTTCGGCCGTGCGCCGCTGTGTAGGCGAGTTTGACCGGACGCTGGTCGCGCGCTGCCTCGGCGACTGCGAGGAGTACCTCTGCCTCGGCGGTGAGCGCGGGGCGAGCGGGCGTGGTGAAGTCGGCGACCTCCAGCAACGCGTCGAGCCGGCGGCCGAGCGCCTCGGGCAGCACCCGGCGGACCTTCGCGACCGCGCTTTCCGCCGCCGCGACCGACGTGGTGACCAGCCCGGCGCGCCGTCCCGCGACCAGCCCCAGCAGCACCGCGAGCGCCTCCTCGTCGGTGAGCATCAGCGGCGGCATCCGGTAACCGGGGGCGAGCCGGTACCCGCCGTAGCGGCCGCGCACGGAGCGGACCGGGATGTCGAGGTCGAGCAGGTGCTCGACGTACCGGCGAACGGTGCGTTCGTCCACGTCCAGCCGCCCGGCGAGTTCGGCGACGGTCCGGGTGCCGCCGCCCTGCAGGATTTCCAGCAGCGCCAGCACGCGTGCGATCGGCCGGGTCATGCGGAGAATTCTCGCAATACCGGGCGGATCCTGTCCACTATTGCTTCTAGCGTGGCCACTGAGCAACCAGAAAGGAATGTGGCCGTGCAGTTGACTTCTGTCCGCATCATCACCGGTGACGTCGACCGTTTGACGTCCTTCTACGAGCAGGTGACCGGTCTCGTGGCGAGCCGTCCGGCGAAGCAGTTCGCCGAGTTCGTCGGCGCGACGGCGACGCTGGCGATCGGAGCCGCCGAGACGATGGCGCTGTTCAGCGCGGGTGCGGCGGTGCCGGAGGAGAACCGGACCGTCATCCTGGAATTCCAGGTCGAGGACGTCGACCGGGAGTTCGCGCGGCTGCGGCCGCTGCTCGCTGAGGTCGTGCAGGAGCCGACGACGATGCCGTGGGGCAACCGTTCGCTGCTGTTCCGCGACCCGGACGGCAACCTCGTCAACCTGTTCGCGCCGCAGACCGAGGAGGCCCGCGCCCGGCTCGCCAGGTGACGGGAAATCGGCTCGCCCGACCGCCCGGAGACCGGCCAGGATCACCGCATGACACGTGCGCTTCTGCTGGACCGCTTCCGCTGGGTCGACGGACATGCCGACCTCTGGCCGGTTTTCCGGGACGGCGCGGCGTTCGCCGAGGTGGTCAAGGCACTGGCCGACCCGTTCCGGGACGCGGGGGTGACCGCGGTGTGCGGGATCGAATCGCGCGGCTTCCTGCTCGGCGGGGCCGTCGCGCTGGAACTGGGCGTCGGGTTCGCCGCGGTCCGGAAGGCAGCCGGGCTGTTTCCCGGCGAGAAGCTGACCCGCGAAACGGACCCGGACTACCGGGGCTTCCGGCATGTCCTGCGGATGCAGCGGTCGGCGCTGTCGCCGGGCGATCGGCTGGTGCTGGTGGACGACTGGATCGAGACGGGCAGCCAGGCTTCGGCGGTGCGCGACCTGGTGCGCGAGGCGGGCGCTGAGCTGGTCGGCTGCGCGGTGCTGGTCGATCAGCTCGACCCGGCGCTGCGTTCGCGCTTCGGGCGGGTGCATTCGTTGCTGGCCAAGGACGAACTGCCGGAGGAGTGACTACCGCTGGGGCAGCAGTTCCGGCGGCAGGCCGTTCGTTTCCTTGCTGCCGCGGAGGATCTGCGCCCGTCCGGCACCGGGCCAGCTGTTGACCCAGCTCGAGCCGAGGATTCCCTTGGCCTGCTTCTTCAAGGGTGCCAGCAGCCGCGCGCTTTCGCGGTACGTACCCGTCGAGGAGCCGGTCTGGACGAGGCTCGCGAGGGAGAGCGTGACCGGCACCCCGTCGGCGGACCAGTCGTGGCCCAGGACGGCGTCGGCGAGGGCCGTGATGTCCTCGATGCCGCATACGACCAGGAAATCGTCGCCGCCGACGTGGCCGACGGTGACGTCGCCGAGCCGCCGGGCGTGGTCGGTCAGCGCTCGGCCGATGGCGCGGATGAGGTCGTCGCCCGCGGCGAACCCGGCGGTGTCGTTGAGCCGTTTGAAGTGGTCGATGTCCAGCCAGGCCACGACGAACGGCCGTCCGGCTCCGGCCCGGCGGGCGACGTCCTGGGCGATCGCGTCGCTGCCGGGCAGCCGGGTGAGCGGGTTGAGCGCGACCGCGGCCTCGACCTTCACCGCGGCCATCCGGCGCATCACCTCGTTCGGCCGCACCACGCCCTGGTACCGGCCGGACGCGTCGGTCACGACGAGGTCGTCGCCGCTGTTCTCGGCCCCGCCGTCGGCGATGAGCTCGAGCAGTTCGCGGGTGCCGGTGTCGATCCGGACCAGCCGCGGCGGCCCGGCCAGTTTCGCGGCGGGTTTCCCGGAGTACAGCGCGTGCCCGTACCGGCCGGTCACCGCGAGCAGGAAGCGCATCCGGTCGATCGTCCACTGTGGACGCGCTTGCTGGTCGAGCCCGACGATGGCCTTCGGCGCGTGTTCGGCGGACAGGATCGCGTGAACGTCGTCGCACGTCGCGTCATCCGGCAGGGTTTTGGCCTGGCGGAGGAATTCGGGGATCCGCAGTCCGGCGGCGGGCGAGACGGCCGCGGTGCCCGGCTGATCGCCGCGTTCGGCGGCGGGCAGCACTCGCTCGGGGGCGGCGGTGGCGAACAGATTCCCTTGCACCAGCCGGATTCCCGAGCGCCGGGCGAGGTCGAGTTCCGCGTCGTTCTCGATTCCCGTCGCGACGAGCCGCAGGTCGGTTTGCGCGGCGAACTGCACCAGGGCCTCGACGAGCGCGACCGTCGCCGCGTTCGCCGGGAGCCGGCACAGCGTCGCGCGGTCCAGTTTGATCATCTCGATCGGCGCTTCGGCGAGCAGGTTCATCGGCAGGCCCGCCGCGCCGAGCCGGTCGAAGGCCAGCCGGAAGCCCAGGTCGCGCAGCCGGTGCAGGCCTCGCAGCAGGGTGCCCGGATTCGGGAGGGCGAGCGGGGCGGTGACCTCCAAGACGACGTCGGCTGGTCGGCGGCCGGTGCGTTCCAGGGTCTGGAGCAGCGGGATGAACCGCTCGGCGGGCGCGCCGGCGGCGCTGGCGCTCAGGTTGAGGTGCAGCGACACCCCGGTCGCGTTCGGCGGGACCACCGCGGCCGCGCGGGCGGCGAGGTCGAGGTCGGCGTCGATCAGCTGCGCCTGGTCGCCCGCCGCGTCGAGAAGGTCCGGGACCCAGCCGGCGCCCGGATGCCCGACCGCTTCGACTGCGACCGCCGAGCCGCTGTAGAGGCTGTACAGCGGCTCGAAAGCGAAACGAACCTGGTCGGCGGGGGCGAGCACACGCAGATCCTCGCCTGGAACGCACGGATCTCCATGAAACCGTTATCTTCCGTTGACCTGCCCGGGCGGCGGCCGAACCGGAAAACTCTTCGGGATCGACTGCTGTGCTTGGGATTCGCGCGCGCCCGGGACAAACCCTCGGTATGGCCCGTGACCACCATCACAAATCGGCTACGAACCACGTGTGACCAGGCGTGATGGCTCGACCACGAGCGATGCGCTAGCCCCGGGTGCCGGTGATGTACCGAAGGTCGCCCATGCGGAGATCGTCGTCCTGAAGCGGCGGCAGGCCGTTGGCCGCGAGCATTTCCCGGACCGTGCTTCCGCGCACCGTCCAGCCGAGCCCGCTCAGGTACGGAGCCGCTTCGTTGCGCTCGCCGAAGTAGCGCAGCCGCGTCATGTCGGTGTCGAAACCCTCGCCGCGCCACTGTTCGGAGATGCGGTCGAGGCGTTCCTTCGTCTTGTCCTCGTCGCCGGGACGCGGGTTGGGCCGGTTTTCGGTGGCGACCCGGCTTCCCGGCGCGCTGAGTTCGGTGATGGTGTCCAGCAAGCGATCCTGCGCTTCGGGCGGCAGGTATCCCAGCAGGCCTTCGGCGCTCCACGCGGTCGGCTGGGCCGGGTCGAAACCGGCGGCGCGCAGGGCAGCGGGCCAGTCGTCGCGCAGGTCGACGGCGACCGCCCGCCGGTCTGCGGTGGGCTCGGCGCCAAGGCGGGCCAGGGTGCGGGCCTTGAACTCGACCACTGGTTCCTGGTCGAGTTCGTACACCACGGTTCCGTCGGGCCAGGGCAGCCGGTAGGAGCGGGAGTCCAAACCGGACGCCAGGATCACCGCCTGTGCGATGCCCGCGGCGGACGCGTCGAGGAAGAACTCGTCGTAGAACTTGCCGCGGATCTTGGCCGCGTCGATCCAGATCTGCCCGACCAACGCGCCCGACTCTGCCTCGCCGGACGCCAGTTTGGCCAGCAGGTCGACGCCGACCGCCTGCACGAGCGGTTCGGCGAAGCGGTCCGAGAACAGTGTGCTGTCCTCGCGGGTCGCGATCGCCCGCGCCGCCGCGGCCATCGTCGCGGTCGCGCCGACGCTGGACGCCAGGTCCCAGGTGTCTCCGTCGTGCCGGGAAGAAGTCATTGGCCGCAACCTACTCCGATCCCCGACACCGTGTCGCACAGTCCGCCGGGTTTCTTCCGTCGCCGCGTCGGAGCGCCCGGGCCGGCGTGCTGCGTAACGTGCCGGGCATGACGGCTGCGGCGCGGTTGCTGGAAACCTTGGCGCAGTGGGGAGTCGAGCACGTCTTCTGCTGCCCCGGCACCAGTGAGATACCAGTGCTCGACGCTCTTGCCGCCCGGCGAGGCGGACCCGAGTTCGTGCTGACCACCCACGAGGCGATCTCGGTGTCCATGGCCGATGGCTACGCGCGCGCCTCCGGCCGGATCGGCGTCGCCTACCTGCACACGAACGTCGGGGTCGCGAATGGCTTGGCGCATCTGTACGCGGCGCAGGTCGCGCGCAGCAGCGTCGCGATTCTCGCGGGGATCAAGGGAACGGCGACGCTCCCGCACCGCGCGTTGACGACTTCGCCGCGGTTGCTCGAAACGGCCGCGCCGTATGTGGGTCATGCCTGGCAGAACCTCCGCGCCGAGGACCTGCTTGAAGATGTCAGTCGGACGCTGTGGCATACCACGGTCGTTCCGGAGCAACCGGCGATTCTCACCATCCCACAAGACCATCTGGCCGCTGAACCCGGTGTCGCGCCTCCAGTCCGCCGGGGTGCGCGGCAGGGCCCGGCCGCGGAGGCGGTCTGGCACGCGAGCGCGTTGCTCGACGCGGCGCGACGACCGGTGATCGTCGCGGGATCGGACGTCGCCCGGGGCAGGGCCGAGACGGACTTGGCGCGGTTGGCGGAGCGGCTCGGCGCGCCGGTGTTCGTGGAGTCCCGCCGCGACCTCGAACGATGGTCCTTCCGCACGGATCATCCGCTGTACGCCGGATTGTTCGAGCCTCGCGCGCCGATGCTGGCGGAAGCGGACCTGCTGGTGCTGGCGGGCATGCCGACCCCGCTGGAGTTCTCGGCCGAGGTCGCGGCGCTGCCGTCCGGCGTCCCGATCCTGCATCTCTCCGAGGACGCTGCCGAGCCCGGCCGTCGGTATGTCCCAGCCGGGGCGGTGGTCGGCGATACCGCGGCGGCGTTACGCGGATTGGCCGACGGAGGCCGCGCGCCTTCCCGGAGCGAATGGCCTGCCCGGGTGCTCCAGGACAGCGAAAACCGGCGCGCTCGCTGGGCAGCCGAAGTGCCGTTGGATGGGGAATTCAGCGCCGCGGTGGCGATGCGCACCGTCGCCGACGTTATCGGCGGGGAACGTCTGCTGGTCCTCGACGCGGTCACCTCGACGCTGCCGTTGCTGCGGTTTCTGCGGCGCACGCGGGCGGATTCGCTGTTCGCCACCGCGAGCGGTTCGCTCGGCTGGGGAATGGGTGCCGCGGCAGGTGTGGCGATGGCGCGACGCGAGCGCGTGCTCGCGGTGGTCGGCGACGGCGTGGTCCAGTTCGGCGTGCCCGCGTTCTGGACCGTGGCACGCTACCGGCTGCCGGTGACATATCTCGTGGTGAACAACGGAAAGTACCAAGCCGTGGTCGCCGGGATGCGGAACAGCAGCGGTGAGCGAGAGGAGTACCCGCTCACCGACATCAGCGGGGTGGAGATCGCCGCGCTGGCGACGTCGTTCGGCATCAAAGCGACGACGGTCGACGGAGCCGCCGGGTTGCGCGCCGCGCTCGCCGAGGACCCGGGGCCGGAGGCCGGACCCCGGTTGATCGAGGTCCGCGTGAACGACCAGCTGTGGCAGTAGCTTCCGACACCGTGTCCAGTCGCGCGCGCCGGATTTGCGTCGCCGAGGCGATGAAGCGAGGGCTCGCGCCGACCTAGCATCGCGGCGATCTCCGCACCCGCACCAGGATTGGCAGGCGACGCACATGGCCCTGTGGGATCTCAGCGAGGCAGACGGGCATATCTACTCCGGCGGCTGGCGTACCGGAGGCGGAGGCACGCAACCGGTGGTCTCGCCGGGCGACGGCGGGAAGGTAGGTCTGGCAGGCATCGCCGACCAGCACGACGTCGAGCGGGCCGGAGCACGTGCCGCGCAAGCGCAGGCGGAGTGGAGCCGCGCGTCGTACCGCGAGCGGGCCGACGTCCTCACCCGGGCCGCGGACGCGTTGCGCGACCTCCGCACCGACGTCGAGGACGTGCTCGTGCGCGAAAGCGGCTCGCTGCCCGCGAAGGCGAAGCACGAGGTCGACAAAGCGATCGACGAGCTGATCGCCGCGGCCGGACTGGTCACGATGTCGCAGGGCGATCTTCTGCCGGTGGAAGACCCGGCGACGCTGGGGCTGGCCCGGCGGATCCCGGTCGGCGTCGTCGGGGTGATCGCGCCCTGGAACGCGCCGTTGATGCTCGCCATGCGCTCGGTCGCCCCGGCGCTCGCGCTGGGCAATGCGGTGCTGGTCAAGCCGGACGTGAAGACCGCGTTCTCCGGCGGTGCGGTGCTCGCGCACATCTTCGAACAAGCCGGTCTGCCCGACGGCGTGCTGCACGTCCTGCCCGGCGGCGCGGCGACCGGCGAGGCGGTGGTGCGTTCGCCGCACACGAACGCGATCTCGTTCACCGGATCGTCCGCCGCCGGCCGCCGGGTCGGCGAGATCGCTGGCGGTCTGCTGAAACGGGTGGTGCTCGAACTCGGCGGCAACAACGCGTTCATCGTGCTGGCGGACGCGGATCTCGACCGCGCGGTGGCCGGTGGCGCCGGTGGAACTTTCCGGCATCAAGGCCAGATCTGCATGGCGACCGGACGGCATCTGGTCCACGAAAGCGTCGCCGACGAATACGTCGCGCGGCTCAAAGCGGCGGCGGAGAAACTGCGGCTCGGCGACCCGAAAGCACCCGGGACGACGCTCGGCCCGCTGATCACCACCGCGCAGGCCGAGCGGGTGCACGGCATCGTCGAGGCCGCGGTCGCCGACGGCGCGCAGGTCGTGCACGGGGCCACGCACGACGGCGCGTTCTACCAGCCGACCGTGCTCGACGGCGTGACAGTTGACAATGCAGCTTTCCGAAGTGAGATCTTTGGCCCAGTGGCACCGGTAACCCGCTTCTCGACCGAGGAGGAATCGCTCGAACTGGCCAACGCCACCGAATACGGCCTGTCCGCGGCGATCCACAGCCGCGACGTCGCGCGCGCCCTGGGTTTCGCCTCTCGCTTGCGCGCCGGGATGGTCGCGCTCAACGGCCAGACCATCTACGACGCCGCGCACATCCCGATGGGCGGCCTCGGCGCGTCCGGCAACGGCGGACGGCACGGCGGGCATTGGAATCTGGACGAGTTCACCTACTGGCAATGGGTGACGGTTCCGACGATCCAGTCCTGAGCGGTTCCGACACCGCGTCGGACTTTCCTACACGGTGTCGGACGCCCTCGGCGGAGATTCCCGCAGCGGACCGATTCTTCGGCACCGCGATTTCCGTAGCTTCGAATCGTCGCCCGGTGCGGGCCCGTCACAGACAAAGGAGTCGGAGTACATGGACATTTCCGGTGCCACCGGGGCGCTCACCGGCGAGCAGTACACAAAGAGCCTGAACGACGGCCGCGAGGTCTGGCTCGACGGCAAGCGCATCGAGAACGTCGCGGAGCACCCGGCGCTCAAGCCGACCGTCGACGAGTTCGCCCGGCTGCTGGACCTGCGGTTCGCCACTCCGGAGGGGCGGGCGGCGACCCTATTCAAGTCCGAGGAGACCGGCAACGAGGTCAGCTACGCGTTTTCGCTGCCGAAGACGCGGGAGGAATTGCGCGCCAAATTCGCCGCGTCGGAATGGTGGATGCGGGAAAGCCTCGGTCAGCTCGGCCGTTCGCCCGACTTCATGTCGAATGTCGCCGCCGGTCTCGCCGATTACGCCGACGAACTCGACCAGAACCGCGAAGGGTTCGGCCAGAACGCCCGGGATTACCGCCGGTTCGCGATGGAGCACGACCTCGTCCTGACCCACGCGCTCGGCGATCCGCAGATCGACCGCAGCGCCAGCCCGCTCGACGACCCGGACCTCGCGCTGCGCGTGGTGGAGGAGCGCGAGGACGGCGTCATCCTGCGCGGTGCCAAGCAACTCGCCACCCTCGCACCGTTCTCCCACGAGGTGCTGGTGTACCTCAACGGCGTCACCGCAGCGCGCGGAGCGGAAGACTTCGTCATCTGGTTCGCGCTGCCGATGAACACGCCGGGCCTCAAGATCCTGCTGCGCGAACCGCTCGGCGCGGCCGACAGCGGGCACTCGCATCCGCTCGGGAACCGGTACGACGAGCAGGACGCGATGCTGTTCTTCGACGACGTCTTCCTGCCGCGCGAACGCATCTTCCTGCTCGGCGACTCCCTGCGCGCGCTCAAGGGCCTCGGCCGGATCAACGTGTGGAGCCTGCAGAGCACGCACATCCGCTTCCTCGCCCGGATGAAGTTCTTCACCTCGGTCGCGAAGAAACTCGCGCACTCCATCGGCGTGGACACCTTCCGCGGCATCCAGGAGCAACTGGGCGAACTCATCTCCTACGTCCAGACGCTCGAACTGGCGATCAAGGGCGCCGAGGCGGACGCCGTCGTGACGCCGGGCGGGCACCTCGCCCCGAGCAATACCAACGGCGTCGGCTTCTGGTCGGCTGACATCTCAGCGCGGATGGTTCAGATCTTGCGCCAGGTCGCCGCGTCCGGGCTCATCATGCAGCCGACCGAAGCGGACCTGGCCAACCCGGAACTGCGTCCGTTCCTGGACCTCTACATGCGGGGCCACGACATCGGCGCGGCCGAGAAGGCGCGGCTGTTCCGGCTCGGCTGGGAACTCGCCGGCTCGAGTTTCGGGATGCGCCAGGAACTGTACGAGTACCTGCACCGCGGCGACCCCGGCGCGGGCCGCACCCGCCTGCTGCGCTTCTACGACACGTCGGCGACGGACGCGCGCGTCGACGAACTCATCAGCAAGCCGCTCGTCTGAGACGCAAGGAGCATCCCGTGATCATCGACGTCCACGGCCACATGTCCGCGCCGGACGCCTACTACGCCTGGAAAGCCTCGCTGCTCTCGCACCGCGGCGCGCACGGCGGCAAACCCCCGGCCATCAGCGACGACGCGCTCGCCGCCGCGTATCACCACCCGCACCCGAGCTTCGGCGACATCTCGCATCTCGCGCACCTCGACGGCGCCGGGATCGACCTGCAGATGATCTCGCCCCGCCCGTTCCAGATGATGCACAGTGAACGGCCGGCGAAGCTCGTGCAGTGGTTCACCGAGGAGACCAACAACCTCATCCACCGCGCGACCGAGCTGTTCCCCGGCCGGTTCAAAGGCGTCGCCGGGCTGCCGCAAAGCCCGGATCTGACGCCGCGGGACTGGACCGCCGAGCTGCGCCGCACAGTGACCGAACTCGGCTTCGTCGGCGCGATGCTCAATACCGACCCCTACGAAGGCACGGAAACCCCGCTCGCGCTCGGCGACCGGTACTGGTACCCGGTGTACGAGGTGCTGTGCGAACTCGACGTCCCGGTGCTGCTGCACGCGGCCGGGTGCAAGCCGCCCGCGCGCGAGCCGTACAGCCTGCACTTCATCCAGGAAGAAACGGTCGCCGTGTGGAGCCTCGTGAACTCCACCGTGCTGAAGGATTTCCCCGATCTGAAGGTGATCGTCTCGCACGGCGGCGGCGCGATTCCGTACCAGGTGGGCCGGTTCCTGCCGTCGGTGGTGCGCACCGGAGTGTCCTATCTGGACAAACTGCGCCGGCTGCATTTCGACTCGTGCCTCTACACCCAGGACAGCCTGGAACTGCTGATGAAGGTCGTCGGCACCGACCGGGTGCTGTTCGGCTCGGAAAAACCGGGCACCGGCTCGCAGATCGACCCCGAGACCGGGCGCTGGTTCGACGACATCCACCTGCTCATCGACGACATCGCCTGGCTCGGCGAAAAGGAGCGCGCCGACGTCCTCGAGAACAACGCCCGCGCGCTCTTCCAGCTCTGAGGGGGAGATCATGACCGAGATCGTCGCCGGGATCGGCACCTCGCACGGACCGCAGCTGAAGGCGCCACCGCCGCAGGCCTGGGATACCAGAGGCACCGCGGACCGCGCCAGCAAAGGGCTGAAGTTCCGCGGCGAGACCTACAGTTACGAGGAACTGCGCGAGCTGCGGGAGGACTTCTCCCACGAGATCACTCCCGAGGTGATGGCGCGTCGCTGGGAAAGCTGCCAGCGGTCGATGGACCGGCTCGCGGACTTCATCCGCACCCAGGACGTCGACGTCCTCGTCATCGTTTCCAGCGACCACAAGGAAACCTACGGCGACGAATGGCTCGCCCCGTTCTCGGTGTTCTGGGGCGACGAGGTCGCGCACGTGCCGTTCACCCAGGCCCAGCTCGACGCGATGGCCCCCGGCCTGGCCGAGGCGGCGACCGGCGACGTCCCGGACCGCACGATCATGCGGCCCACGCACCGCGCGCTCGGCAAGCACATCATCCAGTCCACCCAGGCCGAGAATTTCGACACCGGCGCCACCGAGGTGATCCCGGCCGGGCGGTATGAGAACCACACCATCCCGCACGGCTTCGGGTTCATCTACCAGCGGTTCCTCGGGCAGGAGTCGACGCTGCCGATGGTGCCGATCTTCATCAACACCTTCTGGGAGCCGAATCCGCCGGGCGCCAAACGCTGCTACGACTTCGGGCGCGCGGTCGGCCGGGCGATCCGGTCGTTCCCCGGCGACCTGCGGGTCGGCGTCGTCGCTTCGGGCGGGCTCAGCCACTTCGTGATCGACGAGAAGCAGGACCAGGAGTTTCTCGAGGCGCTGCGGAACCACGATGCCGACTACCTTTCGTCCGTCCCGGCTGCCGAGATGCGGTCCGGCGCGTCGGAGCTGCGCAACTGGATCGCGGTCGCCGGGATCGCCGACGAGGCCGGTCTCGCCGTGACGAGCGTGGACTACGAGCCGTGCTACCGGACGGAAGCCGGTACTGGCAACGCGATGGGTTTCCTTACCTGGGAACGGAAGTGAGCATGTCTCCCGAAGAGATCATCTCCGCGCTGCGCGGGCTCGACAGCTGCGCGGTCTCCGACGCACTGGACACGCTCGGCCTGCCCGGCGCGGTCACCGCATTGAAGCCGATGTGGCCCGTCGGCACCGTTCTGGCTGGCCGCGTGCGCACGGTCACCGCTGCGCCCAAAGCGACTGCGGGACCGGCGAGGCACATCGCCACTCCGCTGGTCGCGATCACCGAGCCGGACGACGTCGTGGTGATCGACAACCACGGCCGCACGGACGTGTCCTGCTGGGGCGGTCTGCTCGCCGAGGCCGCGGTCCGGCGCGGCGTGGCTGGCGTCATCGTGGACGGTGCCTGCCGCGACGTCCAGGAGAGCGAAGCGCTGAAGCTCCCGGTTTTCGCGCGCACGGCCGTTCCGGTCAGTGCGCGGGGCCGCATCGTGCAGGCCGCGATGGATGAGCGGATCCAGATCGCTGGTATCTCAGTTGCCCCGCAAGACTTTGTGCTCGCGGACGTGAACGGCGTCGTCTTCGTCGCCGCGGGAGACGCCGAGCGCGTTGTCGAACTCGCGCAGCGGATCGCTGATCGGGAAGCCCGCATGGCGGAGGCGGTCCGGTCCGGCCGTGACGTGCAGGAAGTCATGCACGATTCCCAATTCCCCTCAGTCACTGTGGAGCAGCGCTGATGTCTCTCCTCGACCGCTTCTCCGCGCTCGGCACCGCGACGGTGTCCGACGCCCTCGACAAGCTCAAGCGCCCGGGCAGCCTACTCGGGCTCGCCCCGCTCGCGGACGGACAGTGCATGGTCGGCCGCGCGTTCACCGTGCGCTACGTCAGCGCGCAGGTCCCGGCCGGCACTGTCGGCGACTTCATCGACCAGGTCGAACCGGGGCAGGTGATCGTGCTCGACAACGACGGGCGGGTCGACTGCACGGTGTGGGGCGACATCCTGACCGCAGTAGCGCACCAGCGTGGTATCTCAGGCACGGTCATTGAAGGCGTCTGCCGCGACACGCACCGTGCGCTCTCCATCGGCTACCCGATCTACAGCCGCGGTCGCTTCATGCGCACCGGCAAGGACCGGGTCGAGGTGGCCGAGGAACGCGGGCCGGTGACCATCGGCGGCGTGACGGTGCGCCACGGCGACATCCTGCTCGGCGACTCGGACGGAGTCGTGGCGATCCCGCGGGATTGCGAGGACGACGTGCTGGAGGTCGCCGAGATGATCCAGGCGCGGGAGGAAGCGATCCTCACCGCTGCGCTCGGCGGCGCGACGATCGCCGAAGCACGCGCGAAGTACGGCTACCACGACCTGCAGCGGGCGGACGCATGACCACGTTGGCGGAAGACACCAAGGAACTGCTGACGCTCGGCACGGCCACGCTGTACGAGGCTTCCGGCCTCGACTGCTTCCTGGACCCCGCGTTCCGGCCAGCCTGGGACGGTGCGCAGATGGTCGGCCGCGCGGTGCCGGTGTCGGCGCAGCTCGGCGACAACCTCGCACTGCACCACGGCATTGAAGCAGCTGGACCGGGTGACGTGCTCGTCGTCGACGCTGGTGGCGCGCCGTTCGGGTACTGGGGCGAGGTGATGGCGGTCGCGGCGCAGGCACGTGGCATCAACGGCCTGGTGATCGACGGCGGCGTCCGCGACACCCAGCAGCTCGCGTCGCTCGGGTTCCCGGCGTTCAGCACGGCGATCTCGATCCGCGGCACGATCAAGAACTGGCCGGGAACCGTCGGCCGCCCGATCACGTTGCGCGGCCGGGTGGTGCGCCGAGGCGACGTCGTCGTGGCCGACCGGGACGGGATCGTCGTGTTCCCGGCGGACGAGTACGACCGGGTTCTCGCCGCGTCCCGGGTCCGCGCCGAGAAGGAAGCGTCCTATCTGGACCGTCTCCGCGCCGGAGAGACCACTTTGGACGTCTACGACTTCCGCCAGCTCGGCGTTCCGGGCGAGACGAGGTGAATCCCATGACCTCCGACCAGCAACGGATCGACAGTTTCCGCCAGGCCGCCGGACGGTTCGCTTCCGGGGTCACGGTGGTGACGACCGCGCTCGACGGGCACCTTTACGGGATCACCGCGACCTCGTTCGTTTCCCTTTCGCTGAACCCGCTTTTGGTGACGGTCTCGATCAATTCGCACAGCCCGATCCTTGACGAGATCCGCGCGAGCGGGGTGTTCGCGATCAACGTGCTCGGCCGTCATCAGCAGGACGTCTCCGCGTGTTTCGCGCGACGTGGACGCGGCCGGAGCAAGGAACGGTTCGACGAGGTCGAGACGCACACCGAGGCCACCGGCGCACCAGTCGTCACCGGCGCGCTGAGCTGGTTCGACTGCACGGTGCACACGATGCTCGGCGGCGGTGACCACATCATTCTCGTCGGCGAAGTCGTTTCCGCGGGCGGTGGAACTGGGCAGCCGTTGCTGTATTGGTCCGGCGAATACCGTGAACTCAATACGGCGGAAGAGGCCGAGGCGGACATCGGCCGGATCGCGGATTCGCTGTCCATTCAACTGCATTTGCACGGGATGCGAACCGAACAGCTGCTGGAAGCGCAGCACGCGGTCGAACCCGCTGCCGCCGCGCTCGCCGCGCGTGCCGCGGCCGACGACCAGGTCGCGCAATTGCGAGCGCTGGTCGAGGAATCGGAGAAACACGTCCACGACGCCAGCCGCTACAACCCGCTGTCGCTGGAATTCCATGCCCGGCTCGGTTTGCTCAGCGGGAACCCGGCGATCGCGGCGTCGGTCGGTGCGTTGAACCGTCCCCGGGAAAGCGTGTATGCCGTGCACACCAACGCTGAACGGGCTTCCCGCGCTGTCGACGCGCACCGCCGCATCCTTCAGGCCATTGAGGACCGTGACGAGGATGCGGCCCGCCGGTTGATGACCGAACACCTTGGCGTGGTGGCACAAGGAATGCCGTGCTGAACGGAGAAACCATGGACGCAGACGTCCTCATCGTCGGCGCGGGTCCGGTCGGGCTTGTCGCCGCTTTAGACCTCAGCAGCCGCGGCGTGTCGGTGATTGTCGTCGAGGAACGGGAGTTCCTGGAACCGCCGAACGTCAAATGCAACCACGTCGCCTCGCGCACCATGGAGAGTTTCCGGCGGCTCGGGATCGCGGCCGAGGTGCGCGCCGCCGGGTTGCCGCGCGACTACCCGCAGGACGTCGCGTTCCGGACCTCGCTGACCGGACGGGAACTGTCGCGCATCCCGATCCCGGCGAGCGGGGAGCGGTACACCTCCCGCGTCGGCCCCGACACGAGCTGGGCGACACCGGAACCGCCGCACCGGATCAACCAGACGTTCCTGGAGCCGATCCTCGCCCGGAACGCCGCTGCCGCCCCCGGCGTGACCCTGCTCAACCGCACCCGGTTCCACTCGGTGAGCCAGGACGAATCGTCCGTCTCGGCAGTCGTGTCCGACAGTTCGGGCGAACGCACCCTGCGCGCTCGGTACTTCATCGGCGCGGACGGCGGCCGTTCAGCGGTGCGCAAGCAGATCGGCGCGAAGCTCAGCGGTGATCCGGTGCTGCAGCACGTGCAGTCCACGTGCATTCGCGCGCCGAAGCTGTATTCGCTGATGTCCGCCGACGAACCGCGGGCGTGGGGCTACTACACGTTCAACTCACGCCGCGTCGGGCACGTGTACGCGATCGACGGCACGGAAACGTTCCTCGTGCACACCTACCTTGCCTCGGAAGACGAGGCGGTCGACCGAGACGAAGCGATCCGCGCGATCCTCGGGGTGGACGAGTCTTTCGAGTACGACGTCGTGTCCAAAGAGGACTGGGTCGCCCGCCGGCTGCTCGCCGATCGGTTCCGCGACCGGCGGGTGTTCCTCGCCGGCGACGCTTCGCACCTGTGGGTCCCGTTCGCCGGATTCGGGATGAACGCGGGCATCGCGGACGTGCTCAACCTGACCTGGCTGCTCGGCGCGCGTCTCGCCGGCTGGGCGGAGGAAGGGATCCTGGCCGCCTACGAGGCCGAGCGACGGCCGATCACCGAACAGGTGTCGCACTTCGCGATGAACCACCAGCGGAAGCTCGCCCGCCCGGGGCTCCCCGCCGAACTCGAAGACGACACCCCCGTCGGTGCGGTCGCGCGCTCGTCGTTCGGTGCCGCGGTACGGGAGTTGAACGAGCCGCAGTTCGCCGCCGCAGGGCTGAATTACGGTTACGCGTACCACGATTCGCCGATCATCGCCTACGACGGCGAGGAAGCGCCCGGTTACACGATGGGCAGCTACACACCGTCCACTGTGCCCGGTTGCCGTGCCCCGCACTTCACGCTGGCGGACGGATCCTCGCTGTACGACCATTTCTCGCCCGGCTATACGGTGATTGCTGGGCGAGGGGTTGATATCTCAGTGCTGACCGGTGAAGCGGCACGGCGAGGTATCCCAATCGCGGCCGTTGAAGTGGACACGCTCCCGGACGAATATGTCTGTCCCCTCACGATGGTGCGTCAGGATCAAACTGTGGTGTGGCGAGGTGCTCCGCCTGATCGGGCGGCTGCGGCCGAGTTGTGGGAAAAGCTTCGCGGCGCTTGACCCCCGGCCCACAGTGAAGGCCTCCTCGAGGAAATCCCTCCAGGAGGCCTTCACTGGTTTCACCGGCGGATGATTTTGCTGGCCGCCATGGCTTTCAGGCCTTCCACGCCGAACTCCAGCCCGTAGCCGGACGACTTCGTGCCGCCGAAGGGGATCGCCGGATCGACGCCGCCGTGCTGGTTGATCCAGACGGTGCCCGCCTCCAGTCGCTGCGCCACCGCGTCGACCTCGTTCGCGTCCGCACCCCACACCGAAGCGCCCAGCCCCTGGTTGGTGCCGTTGGCGCGGCGCACCGCGTCGTCCACTTCGGAGTACCGGATCACCGGCAGCACTGGTCCGAACTGCTCCTCGTCGACGACCGCGGCACCGTCCTCGACGTCCGCGATGATCGTCGGCCGGTAGAACAGCGGCCCCAGTTCCGTCGCCGGGGTGCCACCGGTGACGACCCGGGCGCCGCGTGCCCGGGCCTCCTCGACCAGTCGGGAGACGATCTCGAACTGCGCGGGATTCTGCACCGGCCCGAGCCGGTTCGCTTTGTCCTGCCCCGGTCCCATCGGTGCCTTCTCCGCGCGTTCGGCCAGCGCGGACACGACGTCGTCGTAGATCGATTCGTGCACGTAAAGCCGTTTGAGCGCGGCGCACACCTGGCCAGTGTTCATGAAGGCCGCCCAGAACAGCTTGTCCGCGACGGCGTCGACGTCCGTGCCGGGCAGCACGATCGCCGCGTCGTTCCCGCCCAGTTCCAGGGTGAGCCGGGCGAGGTTGCCCGCTGAGCTTTCGACGATCCGGCGGCCGGTTGCGGTCGAACCGGTGAACACGATCTTGGCGATCCGCGGATGCGCGGCCAGCGCGGCGCCGACCTCGCGATCGCCGGAGACCGCGGTCAGCACGTTCGCGGGGAGGTGGCGGCGGAAGATCTCCGCCAGCGCGAGCACGCTCAACGGCGTGTTCTCGGAAGGCTTGAGCACCACCGTGTTTCCCATGCGCAGCGCCGGCGCGACGTGCCACACCGCGATCATCACCGGGAAGTTCCACGGACCAATCGACGCTACGACGCCGAGCGGAACGTAATGCTGTTCCGCGCCGTCCGGCAGCGACTGCGGTTCGAGCACCGTGTCCGCCGCGGACCGGAGCCAGTGCGCGGCACCGTGCGCCTCGCCGGCACCACCGGCTTTGCCTTGCTCCGCAGTGATGATCTCGCCGAGTTCCTCGGCGTGCGCGTCGATGTCGTCCGCGATGACGTGCAGGATGCGCGACCGTTCAGCGTGTCCCAGCGCCGCCCAGGACGGTTGTGCCTCGGCCGCGGCGGCGATCGCGGCGTTGAGCTGGTCGACCGTGTGCACCGGTGCGTGGCCGACGACTTCCCGGGTCGCGGCGTCCAGGATCGGCCGTCCGCGGTCGTCGGCGACCGAGACGGTGGTCAGCAGTGCGTTCATGCGGGACCCTTCCGTAAAAGTTCACATTGAATATAGTCAATTGGACGCGGGGCGGCTAGCGAAGACCGGCCAGCGTCGCGATCCGCAGTCCCGCGTGGAGTTCGCGGCGCACCTTCCCGTCGGCGAGATCGACGTCGGCGACCGCGCGTACGCGATCCAGCCGGTAGTAGAGGGTGCTGCGGTGGACGTGCAGGGTCTGCGCGGTGCGCTGGGCGTCGCAGCCGCAGTCGAGGTAGGTCTCCAGGGTCTGCGCGAGGTCTGGCCCGGACTGCGCGTCGAGCAGCCGTCGTACGGCATCCGGGAGGTCTGAGATATCAAGGTCCTCGAGAGGGAGCTGCAGCAGCAGCCGGTCCAATCCCAACTCCGACCAGTGCGCCACGCAGCCGGCGTCGCCGCCGCGCAAGGCGATCCGGGCTTCCCGCAGGGACCGGTGTACACCGGACAGCGGCGCGTGCGCACCGCCGACCCCGGCGTGCAGGCCGGAGAAGGCGGGCTGCGCAAGGAGAGCTGACAGTCGTGCGGTGTCGATTTCGTAGGGCACCAGCAAGACAGCTTCGCTGCCGAGCACCGCGCCGACGGCTTTCAAGGTGGGGAAGACCGGGATGCTCGACAGCGCCCGGTCCAGTACGAGGCGGAGGGTTGCCGAACTGGGCTCGGCGCGCGGCGGGGTCGCGATCGAGATGACCGTGTAGTGCGGGACAGGGGAGAGCAGACCGCTGGCGAGCAGTTCGTCGGCGGCTCGGACGCGCTGGTCGTCGGTGCCTTCGAGGAGCGCGGCGAGCAGGCGTCGCGCGCGGTCCTCGTCTTCCCGGTTGCCGAGTGCCATCGCGGCCAGCAGCAATCCGATCTGCGCCCGGCGTTCGCGCAGCTCGTCGTCGTCCTCGTAAGCGGACTCGTCGTCCTCGGGGATCGTGGAGGAGAGGTAGCCGACGAGCCGTCCCTCGTGCCGGACCGGCGCGACGAGCCGGGACTGGCCGCCGTCGAGCGGCGGGATCCGGACCGGGTCCTGCGCCTGGCCCACCCGGTAGTCCCGGATGGACTCCCGGGCGCGCGAAGATCCTTTGTGGGACAAGATGATCGCCAGCCGGGCGTGGTCGACGTCCTGGTCGTGCACGCTGAACGCGATCACCGTGAAGTCGACGTCGAACACGATGATCGGCCGCCCGAGCCGGTCGGCGTAGGCCTGCACCTGTCCTTCGAGAGTCATGCTCGCCTCTTCCGTTGCCAGCTGCCCGAGATTTGATCTATATTCATTATAGACATTTGACGAGAGGGATCCGCATGGCACAGATGACAGGCGGTGACGCGCTCGCCAGCGCGCTCATCAGCGAGGGCGTCGACACGGTCTTCGGCATTCCCGGGGTCCAGCTGGACGGGCTCACCGACGGCATGTACCGCAAGCGCGACGAGCTGGAACTGGTCGTTCCGCGGCACGAGCAGGCGACCAGCTACATGGCGGACGGCTACTACCGCACTTCCGGCCGTCCCGGGGTGGCGATGGTCGTGCCGGGCCCTGGAGTGCTGAACGCCGGCGCTGGGATGGCAACGGCGTACGCCTGTTCGTCGCAGGTGATGCTGCTGGCGGGGACGATTCCGTCGCCGCTCGTGGGGTCCGGGCTCGGGGCGCTGCACGAGATTCCCCGGCAGACGGACACGGTTCAGGGGCTGACCAAGTGGTCGGCGCGGCCCAAGCGGGTCGAGGAGATCCCGGATCTGGTGCACGAGGGGTTCCGGCAGATGCGGACTGGACGGCCTCGTCCGGTCGCGCTGGAGCTGGGGCCGGATCTGCTGCACGCGGTCGCGGATCTCAACCCGGGGGAGCCGTTCGGGGTGCGGGAGCCGGAGGCACCGGAGCGGGACGTTGTCGAACTCGTGCGGCTGCTGGCGGCGTCCGAGCGGCCGGTGATCCATGTCGGCGGGGGGATGCGGGATCCGCGGGCGTTCAAGTTGCTGGCCCGGCTTGCTGAGCTGCTGGACGCGCCGGTGGTGATGAGCGAGAACGGGCGGGGGGCGATTGATGCTCGGGATCCGCATGCGTTGCCTGCCTTTGCTTTGTGGGAGCTGCGGGCTACGGCGGATCTTGTGGTTTCGTTCGGTAGCCGGTTTCTGACGCCGTTTGGGCAGCAGTTGAATATTGGGGATGCTCGGCTGGCGTTGGTGAATATCGATGCGGCTGATCTTCGCGCGCCGCGCCGGCCGGATCTTGCGGTCAATGCTGATGCTGTTGCGGTGTTGGAGGCGTTGGTTGGGCGGCTGTCGCCTCGGGCTGGTTGGGGGGCTGAGCTGGTTCGGTTGCGGGAGAACTGTGCTGCGCGGATTCGGGCGCAGGCTGGGCCGCAGATGGAGTTCGTGGACGCTATTCGGGCTGTGTTGCCGGAGGACGGGGTTTTTGTCAATGAGCTGACGCAGATCGGGTATGTGTCTACGTACGGGTTTCCGGTGCAGGCGCCTCGGTCTTATGTGTGGCCTGGGTATCAGGGGACTCTCGGGTATGCGATGCCTACTGCGCTGGGGGCCGCGGTGGGGGCTGGGGGGCGGCCGGTGGTCGCGGTCACCGGGGATGGCGGGATCGGGTGGTCTTTGCAGGAGTTCGCTACTGCTAAGAAGTATGGGATTCCGTTGGTTACTGTGTTGTTTGAGGATTCTCGGTTTGGGAATGTTTGGCGGATTCAGCGGGATACTTACGGTGGGCGGTTTATTGGGTCTGAGTTGACTAATCCTGATTTTGAGCTGCTGACTCGGGCGTTTGGGCTGGATTTTGCGCTGGCTGAGGATGCTGGGGCGGTGGAGAAGCAGGTCGGGGCGGCTATTGCGGCGGGGCGGCCTGCGGTGGTTAAGGTGCCGGTGGGGGTGTTTCCTTCTCCTTGGCCGTTGATTCACGAGAAGCATTGAGGGATGGTTCGGGCCTCGTCGCCGGGCGGCGACATTGGCCTCTTGGTTGCGTGGGGCACCCCGAAGGTTGATTGTGCTGACGGTCTGGGGGTGCTTGTCAAGGCGGGAAAGATGCCTTGACAAGCACCCCCAGACCGCAGGGAGGCTTCGTATCGGGGTGCGGGGGAGGGGCTGGGTGCCTCGATGGGTGGGTGCACCGGTGCGGTTTTTAGGGTCGTAGGTGGCTTAGGGCTAGTGCTGTTAGTGCTGTTGCTTGGTCGCCGAGCACGTTGTCGTCGAAGATTGCGCGCGGGGAGTGGTTCATTTCTGCGGTGTCTGGGTCGATTCCTTCTGGTGTGGTGCCTAGGAAGATGAAGGCGCCTGGGACCTCGTTGAGTACCGCGGAGAAGCTTTCCGATGCCATGATCGGGTGTTCCAGTGGTACGGCTCGTTCTGTGCCGAACAGGTCGGCTAGCACGGTTAGCGCGTGTGTTGCTGCTTTCGGGTCGTTCGCGGTTACTGGGTAGACCGACCGGAACTCCGTCTCTGCTTGGCAGCCGAAGGCTGATGCGATTCCGGTTGCTAGTGAAGGTAGTTCGCGGGCCAGGATTTCTACGCTCTCTGCGGACAGTGCGCGGATCGTCGCGGCTAGTGTTGCCTCGTCTGGGATTGCGTTGATGATGTCGCTTGCCTGCATTTTGGTCACTGACAGCACAACTGGGTCGAAGACCGGGAACCGGCGGGTGACGTAGGTGTGCAGGGCCGAGATGATCTGGGCTGCGGCTGGGACTGGGTCCACCGCTTGGTGCGGTCGTGAGCCGTGGCCGCTGCGGCCTCGTACTCGTACCGTCAGGCTGCTAGCTCCGGCCATGATCGAGCCGGGGCGGGTGGTGAATACGCCGGAGCGGCCTGGCAGGACGTGGATGCCGTATGCAGCTTCGACGCCTGCGAGGATTCCCTCGTCGATCAGGCGTTGTGCGCCGCCGCCGGCTTCTTCGCCTGGTTCGAACATGAAGACAACCGAGCCGGCGATCTCGTCTCGGTGGGCGTTCAGGAGTTTTGCTGCGCCAACTAGTGCGGCTGTGTGCAGGTCGTGGCCGCAGGCGTGCATCAACCCGGGCGTCTGAGATGCGAACGGCAGGTCGGTTTCCTCCGTGACGCGCAGGGCGTCCATGTCTGCCCGCAAGAGGACCGAGGGGCCTGGGCGGGAGCCGCGCAGCACTGCGACGATTGAGGTGAAGTCGGGTGGGCCTGGGGTTACTTCGAGGTCCAGTCCGGACAGTGCGGACACGACGGTTCGCTGGGTGTGCGGGAGGGCGAACCCGGCTTCGGGGTGGGCGTGGAGGGTGCGGCGGAGTGCGACCAGTTCTGAGTGAAGGGCAGCGGGGGCGGAAACCGGCATGGGGGCTCCTTAGGCAACGGTGCGTGCCGCGCTGGTGACGCATGCGTCTAATGTCTACAATCAATATAGACGATGCCGGGTGTTCGGGGTTCCGGTGCGCCTCTAATCTGTCACTACGCGTGACCCGCGTCGGCGACGTCACCGGACCGAGTACTTCGGAGGACCCTTGCCGCAGATCACGAACACCGCCGCTGCCGTCCAGGTCGCTCGCGCGCTCGAGGACGAGATCGTCTCGGAGGGCTGGAGCGCCGGGCACTTCGTCGGGCGCCGTCAGGAGCTGATGGCGCGCTTCGGGGTCGCTCCGGCGACGTTGAGCGAGGCGATTCAGCTGCTGCGCGCCCGCGGCATCGTCGATGCCAAGCCGGGGCCGGGCGGCGGGATCTTCGTCGCGACGCGTTCGCCGTTCACGCACCTGAGCGATCAGCTGCTCCAGCTGCGCGAGGGTAAGGCGACCGTGGAGAACTGCCTGCGCGTGCTGGACGCGCTCGACGGTTCGGTGCTGCACGACGCCGTCGAGAACGCGAGCGACGAGGACATCGCTGATATCTCAGCGTGCGCCGACACGTTGAAGGCCGCCTGGGATTCCGCCGAGGCGCCGACGGCGATCTGGGCGCTGCACGCGCGGATCGCGCAGGTGTCGCCGAACGAGCTTTTGCGCAGCCTGTATACGAATCTCGTCGACTACATCATCGCCGCGAAGCTCGAGGGCGTCACCGCGCCGACCACGAAGGAGCGGTTGCGGACGCACCTCGACTTCGCCGAGGCGGTCATGAAGCGCGACCACGAGCTGGCGGAGTCGGCGATTTCGCGACACCGCCGGCCTGCCGTGGCAGCTCGGCCTTCCTGAGATCTTGATCCGGGCGAACTTGATGGATGTACACGCGCTCAGAATTATGTATATTCATTACAGTTAATCGTCCGGCTTGAGGAGGATGCATGCTGCTGGAGCTCCGCAGTGTGGTCGACCGCGTGCTCGCCGCCCCCGATCGCTCGTCCCGCGGTGCGCAGCCGCCGATCCGCTTGTCCCAGAACGAAATGCCGTGGGCGCCCGCGGACGTCATCGTCGCCGCGATGACCGAGGCGGCCCGGAATGCCCACCGCTACCCCGATTACCACCGTGCCGCGGCACGCGCCGCGGTCGCTGAGGCGATGGGTCTGGACGCGGGGCGCATCGCGATCGACAACGGGTCCGGCACGCTGCTGCACGCGCTCGCCCGCCTGGTCTGCGAACCCGGCGTGCACGGCGTGCGCCCGGCACCGTCCTTCGAGGCGTACGCGGCGGCGCTCTCGCTCGCCGGCGCGGAGTCCACAGAGGTCGGTCTCGACGCGAACGGCGCGATGGATCTCGACGCGATGCTCGCCGCGGTCGGCCCGGAAACCCGCATTGTCTACCTCTGCAATCCCAACAACCCGACGGGCGGGCTGCGCGGGGTCGAGGATATCCGCGACTTCCTGAAAAGCGTCCCGTCGCGCGTGCTGGTTGTTGTCGACGAGGCGTACCGCGAGTTCGTGTCCGCCGAACCAGTGGACGCGACTGTCGGATTGCTCGACGAGTTCGAGAATCTCGTGCTGCTGCGGACACTGTCCAAAGCACACGGTTTGGCGGGCATCCGCGTCGGCTATGCCGCTGCCGCACCGCGGATCGCGGAGGCGCTGCGCCGCACGTCTGTCGGGTTCGCGCTCAACAGCGTGGCCGAGGCGGCGGTCATCGCGGCGTTGAGCGCGGAAGGATTGGCTGTGGCGAAGGAAAGAACCGCCGTCATCGTCTCCGAACGCGCCCGGGTCGAGGCCGCGCTGACCGCGGCGAACGTCGCCTTCGTGCCGAGCCAGGCGAATTTCCTTTTCCTGCCGGGAAACGCGGCCGACCTGCTGTCCCGTTTGGAGGCTCGCGGCGTGCTCGCGCGGCCGTTCCCGAAGGCGGGCGGGGCGCGCGTGACGATCGGGCTGCCCGAGGAAAACGACGCGGTGCTCGCCGCCCTGATCTGATCAGCGGTTTCCTCCGACACCGTGTCGGAGGAAACCGGAAGGACTTCGGAGAGCCGCTCGATGAGCCGCCGCACCCGAGTTCTTACGCTAACCGGCAGGACGGACGGAGCGGTTCGTCCCCGCGGCGGGCAACCGGCCGCTCGCAGGAAGGAACGACTGCAGTGACGGAGCGCCTTTTCGAGCACGACCGGCGAGCGTCGATGCGCCGCTCGGTGACCGGCGGTGTGCTCAAAGCAACCCTGCTCGCCGGGCTCACGCTGATTTTCGTCTATCCGGTCGCGATGATCGTGCTCGGCGCCTTCCGCGACGGGCTGCCCTCGGACAACATGCCGTTCACCATGGGCGGCCTGCTCGCCGCGTTCGAAGCCCCGGAAACGTGGCACACGCTGTGGAACTCGATCGTGCTGGTCGTCGTGTGCGGCACCATCTCGGTGGCCGGCGGCGGGCTGTTCGCCTGGATCGCGGCCAACACGAACGTGCCCGGCCGCAAGCTGCTCACGCCGATCATGGTGATCAACCTGTTCGTCCCGCCGCTGTTTCACACCCTCGGCTGGATCATGCTCGGCAACGCGCAGAACGGCCTGCTCAACCAGTTCGGCCGGGAACTCGGCACGCACGGTCCGCTGATCAACATCCAGGGCTGGGGCGGGCTGATCCTGCTGACGTCGCTCGGCTACATGCCTTTCGCGTACCTGCTGCTGCTCGGCGCGTTCAAGAACCGGGACCAGTCGCTCGACGAGGCCGCGGCGATCAGCGGCGCGGGCACGGTGCGCACGTTCTTCACCATCACGATCCCGTCGGTCGGCCCGGCGATCACCGGCGCGGCCCTGCTGATCGCGGTGCTGGTGTTCCAGTCGTTCGACGGACCGCAGCTGATCGGCCGCCAGGCTGGCATCTACGTCTTCTCGACGCAGATATATCACTACGTCCGGGATGAGGCGCCAGCCGAGTACACCAAGGCGTTCGCGCTGTCGCTCGTGCTGATCCTGCTGGTGCTGCTGTTGTTCCTGGCGCAGCGCTGGATGCTGCGCGGCCGCAGCTTCACCACGCTCACCGGCAAGACGTCGCGGCGCGATCCGCAGGAGCTGGGCCCGATCCGCTGGGTGCTGTCCGCGCTGATCGTCGTGGTGGTGCTGCTGAACTTCCTGCTGCCGCTGTTCGCGATGGTGCTCGGCAGCCTGCAGCCGATCTTCGGGGTGATGAGCACCGGGCTGACCCTGGACAACTACGTCACGATGCTCACCGACCCGCAGTTCAGCTCGAGCCTCGCGCTCACCGCGTGGCTCGCGGTCATCGGCGGCTTCGGCTCGATCTCGATCGCGCTGCTCACGACGTACGTCACCGCGCGGCGCCGGGGATTCCTGCGCAGCTACACCTCGTTCGCCGTCTGGATTCCGTGGGCGCTGCCCGGCGTCGTGCTCGGCCTCGCCTACATGTTCGCCGTGCTTTACCTCCCGGCGTTCCGCGGGCTCTACGGTTCGGCGTTCCTGATGACGCTCGTGCTGGTCGTCGCCACGATCCCGGTGTCCAGCCGGATCGCCGAGGGCGCGCTCGCCCAGCTGTCGCCCGAACTGGAGGAGGCCGGCCGGATGTCCGGCGCGAGCGCGGGCCGGGTGCTGGTGACCATCGTGCTGCGCCTGGTCATCCCGAGCTTCCTGGCCGGCTGGTTCCTCTCCGCGCTGTTCATCTCGGGCAACCTCGCCGTGCCGATGCTGCTGGCTCCGCCCGGGCTGGAACCCGTTTCGCTGACCGCCTTCCAGCAGTTCCTCACCGGCGAGATGTCCCGCGGCGCGGCGTTGTTCATGATCATCCTGCTCGCCGCGTTCGCCGTCCTCGCGCTCGCCGCGGTGTCCGTCAAGCTCGGCGGCCGGATCCTCGGCCGCCGCACCGACCAGTTGTCCGGCTCGTTCTCCCGCATCACCCACTGACCCGAGAGGAAGAACAATGAAGTTCTCCCGCACGAAACTGCGCGCGCCAGCGCTGGTGCTCACCGCCGGGCTGCTCGTCTCGCTCACCGCCTGCGCGTCGGCGGGCGCGACCAAGTCGAGCACCCCGGTCGAGGTCCCCGGTGCGTCCGCGGCGGCCAACAAATACATGAACGAGCTGTACGACAAGGCGTTCGCGGCCAACCACACCCAGCTCGTGCTGTACGGGCCCGGGGTGACCGCGAACCAGGCGATGAACGACGTGTTCACCAAGCGCTTCCCCGGGATCAAGCTGCTCCCGCAGGACCAGGCGGACGCGCAGATCCTCACCAAGCTCGACACCGAGGCGCAGAGCGGGAACCGGATCGCGGACATCTACGTCGGCGGCGAATCCCCGCAGGCGGCGGCGAAACCGAACATCTGCACCACCGCGGACGTGCGCACCGCCGACCCCGGGTTCAAGATCCCGACCGACAACGACGGGCGGCTCACCTATTTCGCCTTGCGCTACTTCGGTTTCGTCTACAACACCGATCAGGTGCAGAAGCAGGACGCGCCGAAGAACTGGCACGACCTGCTCGACCCGAAGTGGAAGGGCAAGATCGCGGTCGGCGACATGACCGTGCCCGGCGGCATCCGGTACATCCTCGAATCGCTGATGCTGCCGGAGAACGAGAAGAAGTGGGGCCGCTCCTACCTGGAGAAGCTCGCCGCGCAGGACCTGCAGATATCTCAATCCGAGCCGATGGTGCCCACAGACGTCGCCAGCGGCCGGTTCCCGGTCGGCATCGCCGTGTACCAGGGCTACTTCGAGGCGCAGAAGAAGAAGGGCGCGCCGATCGACATGGTGTTCCCGCTGGAGGACGGCGGAAACTACATGGCGCGCTCGGCACTGTGCCTGATCAAGAACGCACCGCACGCCGAGGCCGCGCAGCTCTACGTCAACTGGCTGTACTCGCCGGAAGGCCAGAAAGCCTTGGCGGAGAAGGACAATTCCTACGGCCGCACGCCGACCGCGCCCGGCCCGCCGGGACTGCCGTCGCTCGACAAGCTGCCGCGGCTGCCGTTCTCGAACCCCGACCCCGCGTTCAACAAGCCGTACTTCGACTTCATCACCCAGGCGTTCAAGAAGTAGCACCTCGCCTCCCGGCCGAAGAGAAAGCGCAGGTCACGATGACCGAGGTCCAGGTATCCGGACTCACCAAGAAGTACGGCGCGAAGGCGGCGCTGCACGAACTGGATCTGACGATCGAGTCGGGGCAGTTCGTGACGCTGCTCGGCCCCTCGGGCTGCGGCAAGACCACGACGTTGCGCTGCCTGGCCGGGCTGGAACGGCCGACCTCGGGCCGGATCGTCATGGGCGACCGGGTCGTGGTCGACACCGCGCGGCGCACGTTCGTGCCCGCGGACAAACGCCAGGTCGGCATGGTGTTCCAGAGCTATGCGCTGTGGCCGCACCTGAGCGTCACGGACAACGTCGCGTACCCGCTGAAGGTCGCGCGGATGCCCGGCCGGGAGCGTGCGCAACGGGTACAGGAAATGCTGGACGCGGTCGGTCTGTCCGACCTCGGGAAGCGTTCGGTCACCGCTCTGTCGGGCGGCCAGCAGCAGCGCGTGGCCCTTGCCCGTGCGCTGGCCGCCCGGCCGGGGATCATCTTCTACGACGAGCCGCTGTCCAATTTGGACAGCAAACTGCGGTACCAGATGGGCCAGCAGGTGCGCTCGCTGCACAACCGGTTCGAGACGACGTCGGTCTACGTGACGCACGACCAGGAGGAAGCGATCACGCTGTCCGACCGGATCATCGTGATGAGCGAGGGCGTCATCGTCCAGTCCGGTACGCCGAGCGACCTGTACGACCGCCCGAATTCCGCGTATGTCGCGGATTTCATGGGCTTCCAGAACATCCTGCCCGGGACGGTCACCGGCGTGCACGGGAAGACCGCCGACGTGCGGGTCGACGACACTTCGCTGGTCTTCTCCGGGATCGCGACCGGCGAGGTTTCGATCGGGGACCGGGCCGACATCGCGTTCCGCGCGGCGCATGCCCGGCTGTCTCCGCAGGGTTCCGGGCCCGGTGCGTTCGGCGGAACTGTCGAGCGCACCACCTACCTCGGCAGTGCCGTCAACCTCCTCGTCCGCGCGGACGGGCTTCCCATGCGCGTGCGCACCGAAACGGCCGAACTGTCCGCGGAATCGGTCCCGACCGCTGGCGAGGAACACACTTTCGCGGTCAGCCCCGACCGCGCCGTCGTCATCCCGCACGAGAACGCGGTCCCCGCCGACGACGATTACCTGACCACGATGACCGATGCCGCCGTCGCGCCCCGCTGACGCCGGACGAAGGGAAGAATCCGTGCCCGATTTCTCCAGTCCTCGTTCCGACGGGCCGCGGATCCGGGAACTCGCCGAGATCGGCGGGCGCACCGACACCCGCGACGTCCTCGCCCACGCGACCAAACAGGCCGAGCGGGAATACGACGACTACTTCATCGTCGATATCGACGCGCACGTCTCGGAAGACCATTTCTGGGGCGAGGTGCTGGAACTCATCGACAACGACGTGTGGCGCCAGATCGGCATGGACCAGTTCGGCAAGTTCGCGGGCAACAACGCGCTGCTGAACATTCAGCCGGGAATGTCGCACCAGAGTGTCGGCGGGCGGATCGGGCATCAGGGCCGCAAGGAGCCGCTTGACGGGGTGTCCGGGCATCCGTTCGTCGCCGCCGCCCGGCGCGGAATGGACGCGATGGGGCTGGACTACCAGGTGGTGTTCCCCAGCGCGATGTTGTTGCTGGGCATGCATCCGCAGGACGAGATCGAGGTGGTGCTCGGACGGGCGTTCAACCGGTGGCTGACCGAAGTCGTTCTGCCGCAGGACGATCGGCTCAAGGGGATGTTGTATCTGCCGTACAACACGCCGGAGGTCTGCGAGGAACTGGTCGAGAAGTATGCCGGTGATGACGGGATCATCGGGTACACGGTGTGCTCTACGCGCAACAATCCGGTGCATTCGGATGTTTACACGCG
The DNA here is from genome assembly GCF_004522315.1 of Amycolatopsis sp. CFH S0740. Classification (NCBI taxonomy): domain Bacteria; kingdom Bacillati; phylum Actinomycetota; class Actinomycetes; order Pseudonocardiales; family Pseudonocardiaceae; genus Amycolatopsis; species Amycolatopsis sp. CFH S0740. Next base: position 368,967 of record NZ_SDLS01000005.1, read on the forward strand.
GTTGTACAAGCTTATCGAGGACAGCGGGAAGCCGCTCGCGTTCCACTCCGGGTATCACTGGGGGGATCCGTCGTTCGCTCAGCTGAACCGGTTCCTGTCGATGCATGCGTTGTCGTTCACGCATTACAACCAGATTCATGTGACCAACTGGATCATCAACGCGATGCCGGAGCGGTTTCCGCGGCTGAAGATGGTGTGGGTGGAGAGCGGGCTGGCTTGGATTCCGTTCCTCATGCAGCGGCTCGATCACGAGGTGCTGATGCGGCCCAGTGAGGCTCCTGGGCTGACTCGGTTGCCCAGTGAGTACATGAAGGAGATGTGGTATACGAGTCAGCCGATGGAGCGTACCAGCATGGAATTGTTGGAGGCGGGGATGAAGGCGTTCAACGCGGAAACTCAGTTGTTGTATTCTTCGGACTGGCCGCATTGGGATTGGGACGCGCCCTCTACGATTACGCGGTTGCCGTTTTTGTCTGAGCAGGCTAAGCGGAATATTCTGGGGTTGAATGCCGCTCGGGTGTTCAATCTTCCTACTGATCGGCGGAAGCCTGCTGCGAAGAGCGTGCTTCATGAGCGGCCTGGGGTTTCGTGATGACATCTGAACTTGCTTCGCTGGTATCTCGGCTGGGCTCGCTGACATCTGAGATCGCCTCGAGCGGCCAGGCCGCGGCGGTCGCCGATGAAGAGATCGCTGAGTTGTTGTACGCGGCGGCTCGGTTGTTCTCTGCCAAGACGGATCGGGTGGGGAAGATTTCCTGGCCGGTTCGTGAGGACGCGTTGACGGCTACCGAGACCGTGGTTTTGGTTACTGCGTTGCTGGATGCCGCGGATGTGAATCTTTTCGATATGGCGATCTGGTATCGGAGGGCCGAATGAGCTCGGTGCGGCGGGACGTTGTTGTTGCTGGGTTGGCGGATCTTCAGGTTCGGGGGCGGGTCGTGGTGGACGTCGACGGTCTGGAGGTGGGGGTTTACTTTCATGCTGGGGAGGTGCGGGCTTGGCATAATGTGTGTCCGCATCAGGGCGGGCCGGTTTGCCAGGGGAAGATGATGCCGCGGACTGTTCAGCCGGTTCGGGAGGATCGGAAGAGTGCGGGGCCTGCGTTTCATCCGGCTGATCGGAATATTGTTTGTCCTTGGCATGGGTTTGAGTTCGACGTTCTTACCGGGCGGCATCCGGCGGATGGTTCGGTGCGGTTGAGGGCGGTTCCGGTTCGGGTGGTGGGGGATGAGGTTGTGGTTCGTATTTGATGTCTGCTTGGTGGGCGGCTCGTCGCCTGGCGGCGACATTGCGCCCGCCGGGTGAGGCTTGGCACCCCGATTTTTTAGTGTGACTACGGCGCGGGGGTGCTTGTCAAGGCGGGAAAGATGCCTTGACAAGCACCCCCGCGCCGTGTTTTTGGCTTCGTATCGGGGGTGGGGGAGGTGTGGGTGCCTTGCTTTGGGTGCATCGGCTGCGGGGGGGGTGAGGGGGCGTGAGGGGGGCCTGAGGGAATCTGGGGTCGTGAGGGTGCCCCTCACGCGCGTGCGTGCGTTAGATCGTAGTGGGGTCTACGTCCACTGCGGCGAAAAGGGTTCGCGCGCAAAGGTCTCGTAGCTCTTCGGTGCTGATCTTCGGTTCGTCCAGCCAGTCCAGGATTAGTGTTGCCACGAAAGAAAGCCATCCCCGCACTGCGAGTTGTGTCGTGGGGGTTACTGGGCGCAGCTGGCTCACGGCGGACAGGATGCGGTCCGCGTTCGCTGCCATTCCTGCTTCGCAGATTTCCCGGATTTCGCGGTCCGCGTCGCCTGCGCTGCGGTGCACGATGCGGTAGCCGTCGGGGTGGGTGCGGGCGAATTCCAGGTATACCTCCAGCCCGGCGCGCAGTTGTTCGGCTACCGGCAGTGCTGGGTCGGGTTCGCTCATGGCCAGGAGCTGGTCTCGCTGGCCGCGCACGATTGCGGCGAAGAAGTCCTTTTTGGTGGGGAAGTAGTGGTACAGCAAACCGCGGGAGACGCCCGCGATTTCGGCTACCTCTTCGATCCACACCTCGTCGTACGGGCGGCCCGCGAACAGGCCTGCTCCGATGGTCAGCAGCTGTTCGCGGCGCTGTTCGGTGCTCAGGCGCGTCCGCATCTCCCCAGCTTACTTGACACCGGTTCAGTAGCGGGGGATGGTGACCCTATTGGATGTGGGTTCAGTAGGGAGCGAAACTGTGGACACCACCGCGATTCCGCATCGGCCGGGCCGGTTGCCGGTGCTCGGGGACCTGCTCGGGACCAATGTGCGCACGCCGTTGCAGAGCACCATGCGGGCCGGTGCGGGGCTCGGGCCGATTTTCACCCGGAAGTTCTTCGGTCTCGAGATCGTGTTCGCCTGCGGAATCGACCTGGTCACCGAGCTGAACGACGAGACAAGGTTCGGCAAGCACGTCGGGCTTGGCGTCGAACGGTTGCGCGGGGTCGTCGGCGACGGGCTGTTCACCGCGCACACGCGCGAGCCCAACTGGCGGCTGGCGCACGACATCCTGCAGCCCGCGTTCTCCGCCGAGGCGATGCGCCGCTACCACGCGATGATGCTCGACGTCGCCCGCGAGCTGACCGCGGCGTGGGACCGCGCGGACGGTCCGGTCGACGTCGCTGCCGACATGACGCGGCTGACGCTCGAGACGATCGGGCTCGCTGGGTTCGGCTACCGGTTCGGGTCGTTCGAGCGGGCCGAACCGCATCCGTTCGTCACCGCGATGATCCGTGCGTTGCGGTTCGCGCAGCTGGACAACGTCAAGCTTCCGTTCGTCCGGCGGGCGCTGGCCGGGTCGGCCGCGCAGAACCAGGCTGACATCGCGACCATGACGAACCTGGTCGACGAGGTCATCGAGAGCCGCCGCAGGGAAGGCGGCGAAGCGCGTGACCTGCTCGGTCTGATGCTCACCGACGGGCACCCGATGACCGGGGAGCGGCTCGACCCGGTGAACATTCGCAACCAGGCCATCACTTTCGTCGTCGCGGGGCACGAGACGACGTCGGGCGCGCTGTCGTTCGCGCTCTACTACCTGACGCGTCATCCGGAACTGCTGGCGAAGGCGCGCGCTGAAGTCGACGCGGTGTGGGGTGGTCGCGAACCGGCCTTCGGGGACGTCGCGAAGCTTCGGTACGTCCGCCGCGTGCTCGACGAGGCGATGCGGCTGTGGCCGACCGCGCCCGGTTATACCCGGGAAGCCCGCGAAGACCTGGTGCTGGGCGGAAAATACCCGATGCGCAAGGGCGATTCAGTCATCGTGCCGCTTCCGATGCTCCACCGCGATCCGGCTGTGTGGGGGCCGGATCCGGAGAAGTTCGATCCGGACCGCTTCGAGCCGGCGGCGGTGCGGAAGCGTCCGGCTCAGGCGTACAAACCGTTCGGCACCGGGGAACGCGCGTGCATCGGCCGCCAGTTCGCGCTGCACGAAGCGGTGCTGGCGCTGGGGGTCATGCTGCAGCGCTACGACTTCGAGGCAGACCCGGCGTACGAGCTGAAGATCGTGGAATCGCTGACGCTGAAGCCGAGCGGATTCACCCTCCGGCCGCGGATCCGGGAACGGGCAGCCGGGCTGACCTCAGCTGCTGCCCGCTAGTTCCCCGGACAGGGTTTCGTGCATCGCCGCGCTGTGTTTGTTCAGTCCGACGATCTCGACGGTTTTCCCGCGGGCCTCGTACTTCGTCGTGATGGCGTCGAGCGCGGCCACGGTCGAGGCGTCCCAGATGTGCGCGGCCGATAGGTCGACGACCACGCGTTCCGGGTCGTCGGCGTAGTCGAACTGGTAGACCAAGTCGTTGCTGGACGCGAAGAACAGCGCCCCGGTCACGGAGTACCGGACGCTGCCGGGCTCGCGCACCGCGGTCACCTCGACCAGGTGCGCGACCCGGCGCGCGAAGATCACCATCGCGGTGATCGACCCGACCACGACCCCGATCGCGAGGTTGCTGGTCGCCGCCACGATGCCCACGGTCACCGCCATCACCGCGACCTCGCCGACCGGCATCCGCTTCAGCGTCTTGGGCGCGATCGAATGCCAGTCGAAGGTGCCGAACGCGACCAGCACCATCACCGCGACCAGCGCGGCCATCGGGATCCTTGACACGACCGGCCCGAACACCAGGCACAGCACCATCAGGAACGCCCCGGCGAGGAACGTCGACAGCCGCGTCCGGCTGCCCGCGACCTTGACGTTGATCATGGTCTGGCCGATCATCGCGCAGCCGCCCATGCCGCCGAAAATCCCGGTGACGACGTTGGCGACGCCCTGCCCGACCGCTTCCCGCGTCTTGTTCGAATGCGAGTCCGTGATGTCGTCGACCAGTTTGGCGGTCATCAGCGATTCCATCAGCCCGACCAGGGCGAACGCCAGCGCGTACGGCGCGATCAGGCCGAGCGTGCCGAAGGTGAACGGCACGTCCGGGATCCCCGGCACCGGCAGCGCCGAGGGCAGCGCGCCCTTGTCGCCGACGGTCGGCACCGCGATTCCGGCCGCGATCGTCAGCGCGGTGAGCACCGCGATCGACACCAGCGGCGCGGGCACGGCCTTGGTGAGCCGCGGGAAGAACACCATGAGCGCGAGACCGCCGGCGAACAGCGGATACACCGGCCACGGCACGTCGATCAGCTCCGGCACCTGCGCCAGGAAGATGAGGATCGCCAGCGCGTTCACGAAGCCGACCATCACGCTGCGCGGCACGAACCGCATCAGCCGCGCGACGCCGAGCGAGCCGAGCACGATCTGGAACAGGCCGCCCAGCACCACCGTCGCGACGAGGTAGCCGAACCCGTGTTCCCTCGCCAGCGGCGCGACCACCAGGGCGATCGCCCCGGTCGCCGCGGAGATCATCGCCGGACGGCCGCCGACGAACGAGATCACCACCGCCATGGTGAACGACGCGCACAGGCCCACGCGCGGGTCGACCCCGGCGATCACCGAGAACGAGATCGCCTCCGGGATCAGCGCGAGCGCGACGACCAGCCCGCCGAGGATTTCGGTGCGCGCGACCCGCGGCGACAGCCATGCCGGACGTCGAATGGACACAGTGGACAGTGACGAGGGCACGGTGGATTACCTGTCGGTTTCGGGGGCGGGCAGAAAGAGCCGTTTCCGACGGTAGCGGACCGATCGGACAGCGCCGCCGTCTCCCGCCTTCAGGTGAGTTGTGGGTCACCTGACTTCCCGGCCGCGGGAGACCGCGCTACGATCAGGGCAGTCGTACAGGACGATCGCCCTGAACGACTGCCCAGGACGATCGACCAGGAGAAATGCGGATGACTTCACCGGCAGCGGCACGGGGGCGGGACGTGCGGCAGCGGTTGCTGGCGGCGGCGACGGAGCTGGTGCCCGAACGCGGCTGGGCAGCGGTGAGCACCCGCGTGCTGGCGGATCGGGCGAGGGTTACGCCGAGCGTGGTGCACTACCACTTCCCGTCGCTGCAGGCGTTGCTCCGCGAGGCGGTCCTGGACGCGATGCGCGAGGTGCTGGAGAGCGTCGGACCGGCGCTGGCCGCGACGCAGAACCCGGCTGACCTGGTGTCCGCGCTGTTCGGGTCGGTCGAGCCGTACAGCGGGGTGGACCCGCTGTCGGTGCTGTTCATCGAGGCGTATCTGGCGGCGCGGCGCGACGACGAACTGCGGGACCAGATCGGGGGACTGCTCCTGGCGTTCCGCGCGCAGGTCAGCAGTTGGCTGGCCGAACGCGGCGTCCCCGATCCGGAGGCGACCACGGAGGTGCTGGTGGCGACCGTCGACGGCTTGCTGCTGCACCGCGGGCTCGCCCCCGGCGGAGACCCGGCAGCGGTCACCGCTGTCCTGCGCGGGCTGGTCACGCAACCTTAGGGAGGGGAAATGCGATGAGAATCCTGGTCTGCGGCGCCGGTATCACCGGGCTGGCCGCGGCGAACCGGCTGTCGGAGCTGGGCAACGAGGTCACGCTGGTGGAGCGGGCGCCCGGGCCGCGTCCGCAGGGCTATATGATCGACTTCTTCGGTCCCGGCTACGACGCGGCCGAAGCGATGGGAGCGTTGCCCGCCATCAAGGAGGCGGCGTATCCGATTTCCGAAGCGATTCTCCTTGATGCGCAAGGAAAGCGCCGGTCCGATATTCAATTCGGCCAGTTCGCGCGCACTGTCGGCGGCCGGTTGCTGAGCGTCCTGCGACCGGATCTGGAGCAGGCCTTGCGCACGTCGCTGCCCGCGGCGGTCGAGCTTCGGTACGACAGCGGGGTGGTCGCTGTCGAGGACGACGGCGACCGGGTCGCCGCGACGCTCTCGGATGGTTCCGTGCTCGAAGCCGACCTGTTGGTGGGCGCCGACGGGATCCATTCGACGGTCCGGCGGCTGGTGTTCGGCGAAGAATCGCGGTTCCTGCGCTACCTCGGCTTTCACACCGCGGCGTTCCTGTTCAAGTCCCCCGAGGTCCACGCCGTGGCAGACGGACGGTTCTGCCTCACCGACACGGTCGGCAGGCAGATGGGTTTCTACGGCTTGCGCGAGGGAACGGTCGCCGCCTTCGCGGTCCATCGCACGCCCGATCCTGGCCTGCCCGGCGACGTCCGGGAGTCGCTGCTGGACACCTACGGCTCGCTGGGCTGGTTGGTGCCGGAAGCCTTGCGGCACTGCCCGCCGTCCGAGGAAATCTACTACGACCAGGTCGCCCAGATTGAGATGCCAACGTGGCGCAAGGGCCGCGTCACGCTGGTCGGGGACGCGGCGTACGCGGTGTCGCTGCTGGCCGGACAGGGTGCGTCGCTCGGGATCGCGGGCGCGTACGTGCTGGCCGATCAGCTGCACCGGGCGTCGTCGATCGCCGAAGGGCTGGCGGAATACGAGCGGCTGTGGCGTCCCGTCGCGGCGGACAAACAGCAATTGGCCCGCAACGGCGCGCGATGGTTCCTTCCGGACAGCAAACCTCAGCTCTACCTGCGTCGGCTCGCGCTCAAACTGGCCCGGTTGCCGGGAATTGACCGAGTCGTGGCCGGGAGTTTGACCGGGAAGTCCACCGCGCTCATCACGAACCTGCACCATTCGGCAAGGGAAGGAGTCCGACCGTGAAACCGATCGCACGCACGGTCTTCAAGGCACCGGCGAAGTTGTACGACCGCGACCTGGGATGGTTGCTGGGCAAGCGGTTCCTGTGCCTGACCCACGTCGGCCGCAAGTCCGGCCGCGAGTACCGGACGGTCCTGGAGGTGATCGGCCTCCGTCCCCGCTCCGGCGAGGTGCTGGCCATCGCGGGATTGGGCCCGTCCTCGGACTGGTACCGCAACATCCAGGCGGCCCCCGCGGCGGAGGTCGCGATCGGCCGCCGGAAGTTCGTCCCCGCGTACCGCGTCCTCGACGAAGCCGAAGCCGCCGACGCGATCGCCGACTACGAACGCCGAAACCTGCTGCTGCGCCCGGTTTTGCATCCCGTATTGAGCAAACTGCTGGGCTGGCGCTACGACGGCTCCGACGCGGCGCGGCACCGGATGGTCCGGCAACTGCCGATCGTCGCCTTCCGCCCCCGCGACGGAGCCGAACCCGACCGAGAAGGTACTGACCGCTGATGAACTACATCGCCGAACTGCGCGAACTAGTCGGCACGCGCCCGCTGATCCTGCCCGGCACGTCCGTGCTGATCGCCGACGAGCGCGGCAGGCTGCTGCTGGTGTTCCGCGAGGAAAGCCAGGACTGGGGGCTGCCCGGCGGATTCCTCGACCCCGGCGAGTCCTACGAGGACGCGGGCTGCCGCGAGGTGCGCGAGGAAATCGGCCTGGCGGTGCGGGACCTCGAACTGTTCGGCGTCTACTCCGGACCGGAGTACTTCTACCGGTACCCGCACGGCGACGAGGTCCACAACGTCACCGCCGCGTTCACCGCGACCGTAGAGAACACCGAGGTCACTGTGGACGGCACGGAGATCACCGGCTACGAGTTCTTCGAGCTGGACCGGCTTCCGGACGACATCATCGCGCCGGAGAGGCCGATCGTCGAGGATTACGTGAAGCGGTTCGGCGGCTGACCTGGCCTGGTCGGTGGGGGCGCATCGTGCTCAGCGGACCCGGTTGACCGCCGGGCCCGGTGGGCCTCGCCGCAGCCGACGAGGCTCACCGGATCAGCGCCGGGCTCGCCGCTTACTTGCCGAGCGCGTCCACCCCGGCCTGGGCGAAGGTCTCGTCCTGCGCACCCGACGGCGCGCCGGCCACGCCGACCGCCGCGATCGGGGCGTTGTTCGCGTCCACCGGGACCGCTCCGGCGAGGAACAGGGTGCCCTTGATGTCCTTCAGCGTCGGGGCCTGCTGCAGCCGGCCGGTCAGTTCGGAGGTCTTGGCGTTCCACGCGACCGCGGTGAACGCCTTCTCCTCCGCCGACGAGTACGACTGCGGGCCGGCGCCGTCGCCGCGCAGGGTCACGATGGTGTTGCCGTCGCGGTCGACCACCGCGACCGACACCTTCTGGCCCGCCTTCTCGGCGGCGTCGAGCGCGGCCTGCGCGGCCTTCTGCGCGGCGGCGATCGAGAGGTGCATGGTCTGGACCAGCCCCTTCGGCGCGGCCTGGGCGGGAGCGGCGGCGGCCGCGGCGTTGACGGACGGGGCGGCCGGGGTGGCGGCGTTGGCGGCCAGCGCGCCGGTCGTGGCGGCTCCGATCACGGCGAGTCCGCCGACGACGGTGGCGACGCGGGTCTTGGCGGTGAAGTTCTTCATCGGGTGCTCCTTGGCTTGTCCGGCTTGATGGATTCATCGTGCGTCCGGGACCGCCTTCACCGGATCGGAGTCTCGGCTCGCCTCGCGGCGCGGAACGGCCGACACTCGGGTCATCCGATCGGATGATGCCGACCGGGTTGGCACAGGTCAGGCTCGATGTGGGACCGGAAAAACGGAGGGCGGCGATGACCGATCGGGACGCGCGGTGGCTCGCCGCGACCATGCACACGGCGTTCTTCCTGCTGCTGGTCGCGTCGATCGTGCGCTTCCTCGACCACCACCACGGCGAACCGGCCGCGCCCTGGGTGATCGCGCTGACCGGTTGCCTGGCGGCGGTCTACGCGGTCGGCCTGGTGCTGCGGGTCACCGGGCCCGAGCAGGTCACCGTGCCGTATCTGGGCTGGCTGACCGTCGTGACCGTGCTGTGGGTGGTGCTGGTGCTGCTCGCGCCGAGCTTCGCGTGGTGCGCGGTCCCGCTGTTCGTCACCGGCCTGCGCACGCTGCCGACCGGACCGGCATTAGTGCTGGTCACGCTGGTAACGGCGCTCGTGGTGATCTCGCAGAACCGGCTCTCGACCGGCTTCGACCCGAACCTGACAATCGTGCCGGTGGCCGTCGCCGCGGTGACTGCCGCGGTGATCACGTACCTGCGGCGGCAGGCGGTGCGGTTGCGGGAAACCGAGCGTCGCGCGGGGATGCTGGACGAACGCCAACGGCTGTCGCGCGAGATCCACGACGCGCTCGCGCAAGGTCTGTCCAGCCAGGCGATGCTGCTCCAGGCGGCCGACCGCGCGTGGGCTGATCCCGACCTGGCGCGCGAGCATTTGCATGCGGCACAACAGATCGGCACGCGAAACCTGGCCGAAGCCCGCAGTCTCGTCCAGGATCTCGCCCCTGCTGACCTCGACGGGCACTCGGTCGAGGAAGCTCTCCGGAACGTCGCCGAACGCGAACCGCAGCCGGTGCGCGTCCAGGTCGACGGGTCCGCCCGGCCGCTGCCCAGCCGGGTGCAGTCCACTTTGGTGCGGATCGCGCAGGGCGCCCTGGCCAACGCCCGCGAACACGCCGACGCGTCGGGAGTGGCGCTCACTCTCACCTACCTAGACGATGAGGTCGTGCTGGACATCACCGACGACGGCCGCGGTTTCGACCCGGCCGCCCCGAGCGCCGACGGCCGCGGCCACGGCCTGCCCGCTATGCGCGCGCGGGCGACCCAGCTCGGCGGCCGGTTGACCGTCGAATCCGCGCCCGGGCAGGGCACCGCCATCTCGGCCGCGATTCCGTTGGGACCAAGCCATGTCTGACGACCAGCTCATCCGCGTCGTGCTGTGCGACGACCACGCCATGGTCCGCGCCGGCCTGCGTGCGTTGCTGGCCGGTGCGGGCGGGATCGAGGTCATCGGCGAGGCCGCGACAGGGCAGGAGGCGATCAACCTCGCTGCCGCGTTGCGGCCGGATGTCGTGTTGATGGATTTGCAGCTGGGTGACGGAATGGACGGGGTGGAGGCTATTCGGCGCATTCGTGCTGTTGCGGAGCCGCCTCGGGTGTTGGTGTTGACTACTTATGACACCGACGCTGATATTACTCGGTCTATTGCGGCTGGGGCTACGGGGTATTTGCTGAAGGCTGAGTCGGCGGATGAGCTGTACGCGGCGATTCGGGCGGCTGCGGCTGGGCGGACTGCGTTGTCGGCGCCGGTGGCGGATCGGATGATGGCGCAGTTGCGGGCACCTCGGCCCGCGTTGACTGACCGGGAGCGGGATATTCTCGAACAGTTGGCGCAGGGGGTGGGGAATCGGGAGATCGCTCGGCGGTTGTTTATCAGCGAGGCTACGGTTAAGACGCATTTGGGGCGGATTTATGAGAAGTTGGGGGTGGATACTCGGGCTGGGGCCGTTGCTGTGGCTAAGGAGCAGCGGTTGTTGTCTTGAGTGCTGTTTGCCGTGGTTGCCGTGGTTGCGTGGGGCACCCCGAAGCCCGATTGTGCTGACGGGCGGCGGGTGCTTGTCAAGGCGGGAAAGATGCCTTGACAAGCACCCGCCGCCCGCAGGGAGGCTTCGTATCGGGGTGCGGGGGAGGGGCTGGGTGCCTCGATGGTTGGGTGCATCGGCTGCGGGGACGGGCTGGGTGCCTCTATCGCGGGTGCATCGGCTGCGGTTTGGGTGGTGGCTAGCGCCCCAATGTGGCATTGGGTGCGTTGGATGCACCCAATGTGGCGTTCGGTGCGTGGGATGCACCCAATGCCGCATTGGGGCGGCAATCCCGATGGCGAGCCGGGCGGGGGTGGTCCGTGAAGGGCTCCTTGAGGGTTCCTCTGTGTTTGTCAAGTGGTGGGGTTGGGGGCGGTAGGGTTGTGGTTGGCGGGTCCGGGAAGTGACTTGTCCGAAGAGCCGGCTGTCGGGGTTGGGCTGGTCGCGCTGGATGTCAGAGTCGCCCCCGTGTGTCCTCCCGGGCCCGCCGCTCGTGCCTGCCGGCGCTCGTCGGCGATCATGACTCGCCAGACGTGGTCGGCGAGGCGGCGTTTGAGGCAGCGCATGGCTTCGTTGCGGGTTTTGCCTTCGGCGATCTTGGCGTCGTAGTAGGCGCGGCCGCGGGTCGCGGGCATGCGGGCCTGTGTCAGCGCGATGGTGTGCAGCGCGTTGTTCAGCCGGCGGTCGCCGTGGCGGGACAGGCGGTGGCGTGCCTTGTCCGCGCTGGCGATCTCGACCGGCGCGGTGCCGGCGTGGGCGGCGAAGGCCGCCGCGGTCGGGAATCGCGAGGCCCGGCCGGTGCGCCCGAGCAGCCGTGCGGCCACCGCCGGCCCGACCCCGGCGATGCCGGGCAGGCTGCTGCCGGACCCGGCGACCGCGTCCTGCATCCGCGTGCGGTTGGCCCTCAGGCGGGCGTCCAGCGCGCGGAGGTCCTCGACCAGGTCCCGTGCGAGGTCTTTGCGGGCCCGCTCGGCCGGCGAGGCCGGGCGGATCCCCGCGAGCATCCCGGCCGCCCGCCGGGCGGTCAGCTCGGCGCGTGCGCCGCCGGGCAGCAGGTCGCGCAGCAGGGCGTGGAGCTGGTTGACCGTGCGGGTGCGCTGCCGGGTCAGGTTGCGCCGCCGTTCGTCGAGCATCCCCAGCACCGTCGAGGGCCCCTCCGCGGCCACCGGGATCCCGTCGCCCTGCGCGGCGGCCACGCCGGCCGCCGCCGCGGCGTCCAGGACGTCGTTCTTCCGACGGCCCCGCGACAGCTGCCGCACCCGCGCGGTCGCCGTCGCGGGAACGTCCACGACGGTCTCGCCCCGCGCGATCAGCCACTGCGCCAGGTGACGGCCGAGCCCCCACGCGTTCTCCACCGCCCACCGGCGCTGCCCGAACCGCCGGCCCCAGGCCAGCAGCCTGCGATACCCCGGCAGCGCCGCCTCGATGCGCACCGTGTCCGACGCGGCGCCCGCGCCCGGCTCCAGCGCCGCCGCCGTGTGACTGGACTTGTGCGGATCGACCCCGATCACGACCATCAACCGCGTTCCTTTCCTGTACCGGACAAGGGAAACCGCGGTCGACAATCCGACTTCCGGCTTATCGCGCCCGAACCTCTGTTGAGTCAGACCGCAGCCGGCACCGGACCAGGACACACACCCTCAACGAGCCAGCCCCGCAGGGCGGCAGGAATCTCACGAGCGACCCCGGCCCGGCACCTCCGGCAGACTACGACCAGTGATCAGCCAGCCCATCCAACCGGTACCCACATACAAGTCGGAATCTAAGTCCGTGAAGGAGCCCTTCACGGCGCGCGGGGAGGTGCGTGAGGGGAACCCTGAGGGAATCAGAGTCAATGAGGGTGGCCCTCACGTACTGGCTGGCGCGGGGAGTGTGACGTGGGGTGACNGGCTGGCGCGGGGAGTGTGACGTGGGGTGACGTGCACACCGCGCACTGCTAGCGTGGTTTCGCGCGTACCAGGAACTAGGGGTGGGGCTTGATCGACGCGGTTGCGGTGTTTTCCAGTGAGGCGGCAAAACTGCTGGCCACCGCCTTGGTCGGGCGGGTCGACAAGGGGCTGGGGCAGCTGGCGGGCATCGCCAGGGCCAAGTTCGGGGCGAAGTTCGGGTCCAGGCCGGTTTCTGTGGCGGAGCTTCGCGGGCAGGTGTTGGCCGCTTGCCAGGACGATCCTGGGTTTTGCGCGGAGCTGATGGAAGCCGTCGCGGTGTTGAACGCTGCGGGGCAGCGGCCGCCGGTCGTTGAGGGTGTTGAGCGGTTTTTCAATCATGCCGAGCATCTTCGGGAGCCGCGCGAATCCGGGGTTTGTCTTATTTACGGGGCGGTCGGGTCCGGGAAGACCGAGCTCGCCCGGCAGATCGCGGGGCTGGTGCGGGATCGGTTCCCTGGCGGCTGGATCGAGATCGACGTCGCGGAATCGCGTACTGGCGCGGTCGTCGATCTGGCGCTCGTCAAACGGCAGGCGCTGCTGAAGCTGGGCATTCCCAGCGGCGAGATCGCGGCCGACGACGCTGGTCTGGACCAGCAGTTCGGCTCGGTGCTGGCGACCCGGTTGTTCACCGTCATCCTCGACAACGTCGGTTCGGCGCGCGAGGTCGAGCTGTTCCGGCCGTTCCGGATGAACCTCGTGCTCGCGACCTCCTCCGCTCGCACCCGTGACCTCGACGCGCTCGATCCGGCGCCGATTCTGTTGGGCGGTCTCGAGAACGAGGGTGCGCGGGAAATGCTTGCCTACTATTGCGGCGCGGTCCGGCTTGACGCGGAACCCGACGCGACCGACGTGCTGCTGGAGATGTCCGGTCGGATGCCGTCCGCGATTCGTGAAGTGGGCTTGAGCCTCGCGCGGCACAGTGGCGAGCCGTATCCGGTCAGCGGGCTGCTCGCGCGCTACCAGGCGAACGGGATCGTCGACGCTGAGGGCGTCATCAACGACTCGCTGGAACAGGCTTTCGCGAGGCTCGCGCCGGAAACGGCCGAGGCGGTCGCGTTGTTGTCCGGGTTTCCCGGGCACTGGTTTACCCGGGAAACCGCGGTCGCCTATCTCGGGATGCCGGACGAAGTCTTCGAGGATGTCCGCAGTGCGATGCTGACTGAGCAGGTCGGCGGCTGGCATCGGCTCACCGCGCTGGTATCTCAGTACGCGGCGAAGCTTCCCGCGGATCGCGACGCGGCGTTTCTCCGGCTGTTGAGCCATGTCCGGGATCGAACGGTCGCCGCGGATCTCGCGGGGGATGCCGGGCGGTTGCGCGAATACGTCGTTCCGCCCGGTCTGTCGTGGACGCTTCCCGAGGACCGGCTCGACTGGCTGCACCGGCATATGGGGCTCATCACCGAGGTGGTGCGCGCCGCGGCCCGGCGGGGGAAGCACGTGGAGGTGTGCCAGCTCGCCGGTGCGCTGGAAGTGCTGATCACCCGGCGCTGGCTGTGGCGCGAGTACGCCGAGATCAGCGACCTCGCGGTGCGTGCGGCGGCGGCTTTGGCTGGTGGCGAGCCGCAGGCGCTCTACGCGCGGACTTTGTCCATGCGGGCCAAAACCTGGTTCCTGGCAAGGGCTTTCGACACCGCAGACGCCGATCTTCGTCTGGCGTGGGAGCTGGCTGAGGCCGTCAACATCCGTCCGGCGCGGCGGGAGCGGCTGCAATCATCGGTGGCGGAGTTCCGGGCGCGGTTCTTCGAGGAACAGGCCGACGCGCGTCCGGCGGAGCGCGCCGGTTCGCTCGCTGACGCCGAGGTCTGGCTCCGGAAAGCCATCGCGCTCGACCAGCATCTCGAACACGGCTACGCGCTCGGCATTCACCATCGGATGCTCGCTTCGGTCCTGATCAAGGCCGGACGCCCGGCGGAAGCGATGGCCGAGATCGAGCGCGGCCGTCAGCACGCCACCGGTGCCAACCTCAGCCGGCTGGACATGGTGGCTGCGCGGGCATTCCTCGCGCTGGGCGGCCTGGTGCGCGCACGGGAGTGCTGGAGCCGTGCCCGCGCGGAGCTGAAATCCACTGGCGCGGACCAATACCAGTGGGAAGTCCGGGAAATAGAGGCGCGCATCCTTGCCGCGGAAGGCCAGCCGGAGGCTGCTCGGACGGCGTGGGGACAGTTGATCGGCGACGCCTGGAAGCTCGGTCATCCCCGGATGAACGAGTACATCACCGAATTCGAATCGCTACGCTGACCCGGTTCCGGCCGAAGTCCAGCTCGGTCCGTCCTAAGTAGAGCATCGACACCGCCGCCAGTGGGTCGACCTGGCGGGAGTCCGGGACCAGTTCGTAACGGCGGCCGCTGCGATCCGCGGCGAGGCAACGGTCTTCGAGCCGGGCAGCAGCGAATTGGGCGTCCGGCCACTGCTTGAGGACGTCGGCAGCCCAGTCGGGGAAGCCGACCTCGGTGTCGTCGGTGAACACGATTGCAGCCGCCGACAGTTCGTGCAGCGACGCGCGGGTGTGGTGCGCGATCACGTGCAGATGGTGCAGCTGCTGCGGCACCTCGGTCGCAGGCAGCCGGACGAGCACATCCGTCGACCCGTGCTCGCGGATGCCGGCGACGAACGCGACCGGTTCCGTCCGAGCCGGCGAGGTGACCGGGTAGCTGGTGAATTCCGCTGGTCCGCTCGGCTCCGGCAGTTTCATCAAGCGGTAGCACGCGGCACGCAACAGCTCAGCCGACTGCCCGGGGACCGCGACCGCTTGTTTGGCAACAGGTTCGTAACTGCCCGGGACATGCCGGTCGATCGCGTCGTCGATCTGCGCGGCCAGCGGGCCGTCGGCGGCAAGCGGGTCCGTGCGCGCGGCCAGCATCGCGGCGGGAGAACCGGGAACCGTTGCCGGAGAAGGACTTCCGGCCATCAGCATCGGCCGGTCCAGCGCGGCGGCGTAGAGCGACACGGAACTCTCGTCCCCGATCACGCACGAGGACGCGGTCACCGCGGCTTGCCATCCGGTTTCGGACGGGATCACCAGCAGCCCAGCCTGTTTCGCCTCGGCGAGCCACGCGTCGAGCTGCCACGAGCTGTGCGCCGCCGCGATGCCGGGATGCAGGATCGCGCACACCGTGGTGGTGTCGACCGGCAGTTCGGCGACGAGCCGGAGCGGAAGGTCGGGACGCTGTCCGAGGACCGACGACGGACCCCAGGTGGACGCGATGGTCACGAGCCGCTTTCCTCGTCCGGCCAGCGCCGCGCGGTACTCGGCCGCCCGGTGCGCCCCGGCCACGAGCCGGTCGAGACACGGATCGCCGACTACCTCCGCGCGCTCGGCCGCCTCCGGGCTCGCCGTGCGGAGCTGGTCGCGCTGCTCGGCGTGCGCGACGGCGATCAGTGCCGGGACGACCCGGCCGTCGTGCACGAGCCGTTCCGGGTTGAGCCCGGCGACGACCGAACTGCCGGGGTAGTACTTCTGGTGGCCGATCCCGTGCGGCAGCAGGACGACCGGGGCGCGCAGCAGGTGAAGATCGTCGTTTTCGCTGGCCGCGATCGCGAGGTCGAACTCGGTCGTGATCGCCTGCTGCCACGGGACCACCGCGGCGCCCAGCTGTTCCAGCAGCCGCGGCACGCCTGCCCCGAGGATGGCCGGGCGCTCGCGGTCGAAGGTGAAAACGGTCTGGACGCGGTGGTCGCCGCTGAAGAGCGTGAGCACGTCGAGCAACCGGTTGAGCGTCGTCACGGTCCGCACCACCACCAGGACCCGGCGCTCGAAACCGACGGTCAGCCAGTGGTCAAACCCAGGATCCACGGGCACTCTCCGTGAAAAAAGTCCGGGGGGGGGGTAGGTATTTGCCATCAGACTGCGCACATCACCTGGCGAAACACTGGTGAAGCCTACCTGCCGTGCCCGGCCGCTCGAGGGAGTGCCCGCGACCACCGGCCGTGGTCGCGGGCCGCGCTCACTCCTTGCGGGCCACCCCGGCCAGCAGCAGCGACTCGTTGGCCGCGTCGAGCGGGATGGTCCGGTCGTCCGGGCCGGCTTCCTCCGGATGCCACAGCGGGGTCCAGGTGACGCCGGGTTCGAGCAGGGTGAAGTCCCCGAACAGCGCGGTGATCTCGGCGCGGTCGCGGTAGATGAGGTCGGTGCCCGCGGCGGCGTAGCGCTGCTTGGCGTCGGCCAGCAGCTGCTCGCAGTGCGGCGGGACGCCCTCGTCGGTGACGTGCGAGAGCGCCAGATACGAGCCGGGGACGAGGAGTTCGCGGAACTCGGCGGCGACGCTGGGGCCGAGGTCCGCGGTGCTTTCGCTGCCGGGCGCGGGCGGCTGCTCGATGTGCAGGACGCAGATGAGCAGCAGCGCGATCGGCTGGTCGAGGTCGATGACGCCCGATCCGGCGAGCAGGGACCACAGCCGTCGCGGGTCGCGCAGGTCCGCGTGCAGGGCGACGTGCCGGGCCGGGTCGCCCTTTTCGCGCAGCAGGCTGGTGGAATGCGCGACAGCGACCGGTTCGCAGTCGACGTACGCGACCTTCACCTCGCCCGGCGCGATCTGCTCGGCGATTTCGTGCGCGTGCCCCATCGTGGGGACGCCGGATCCGAGATCGACGATCTGCCGGATTCCGGCGCGCACCAGATGCCGGACCACGCGGTGCAGAAACCGGCGGTTGGCCTGGGCGATCGGGCGCACCGTCGGATAATCGCGCAGCATCCGCCCGGCGAACTGCCGGTCGATTTCCCAATTCGCGGTTCCGCCGAGGTAATAGTCGTAGACGCGCGCCACGCTGGGACGGCTGAGATCGATCCCCGGCGGCGGAAAGGACTCGTGCTCCAGGCCAGTCACCAGTTTCTCCTCGTGGTCGACGGCGCGGGATCAGCGTAGCGTCTCTCCGGCCCGGCGGGGAGAGGGCGGACGGACGCTGAGCAGATCCGCCTCGGCTTCTTCGAGCAGAATTGCCGATTCCGCCGCCGAAAGGGCGACACTCGAAAGGGATTCCCACGATTGCAGATCGGTGTCGTACGTTTCGGTGTCGTTGAGGAAAGACTGGACGCCGTTCGACGTTTCGGCGAAAGAACGGTCGAGCTTGCTGTTGACGAACTGCAAAATGGTGAAATCGGGGCCGACGTGCAACGGGCCTTTGTCGAACGGCACGAACCGGATGGTCGCCCAGGGGCGGGTGCGGGCGAGGGCGAGCAGATGCCGGACCTGGCCGAGCGCGACGTACGGATTGTCCGTGCGCGCCCGGGTCAGCCGGTGGACCGCGCTTTCGCTGAGGAGGAACTTGTACGTCCGGTCCGGGTGGTCGTCGAGGAGCTTGGCCCGCAGTTTGCGCTCGTGCACGGCGTCGGTGACGTCCGTGCGGCCGTAGGCCTGGAACTGCTCCATCATGTAGTCCTCGGTCTGCAGCATCCCGCTGATGCGCTCGCCGGTCCACTTCAGGATGATCGCGGCCTCCTGCTCGGCCTCGAACACCGGATGGAACCAGGCCGGGCTGGCCGCGAGGCGCCGTGCGTTCCACACCCGGTCGGCGCGGGCGGCCAGGTTGTAGTGCCGCATCCGCTCCGCCTCGGCGGAATCGATCTCCAGGACGTCGATCCATTTGTCGAGCAAATGCGGATGGATCCGCGTCTTGCCGCGCTCCATCTTGCTGATGTTCGGCTGCGTGTAGCCGAGGGCGTCGCCGAGTTCGCCCTGGGTCAGCCCGCGTTCGACGCGGGCGGCGACGAGAATTTTGCCCAGTTCGACAAGCTGGGCCTCGACGGAAAGCCGGCTCACGAGGCGCGAGCCGTTCGATCGGGGGAGAAAACCACACCTTTTCCGGGCACGAAATCATGATAGTCCCTCGCATTACCGACGGCCAGGACGGACGGGTTCGCCCGGTTGTCCGGAGGCGGCGCCGAATGGGGGACCGGGGCGGGCGATCTGTGCGCGATCAGCGGTCGAACTGCCCCTCGCGCAGCGCGCCGGCGAATGCGGCCCATTCCCGATTGTCGAAAACCAGGGCGGGAGAACGGCCGATCTTGGAATCCCGCACCGCGACGACGTCGGGATCGCTGAGATTGATCTCGACGCAGTCGCCGCCGTTGCCGCCGCACGCCGACGGCCGCTGCCAGGCCGCGTCGTCGAGCGAAGAACTCACGGTGTTCGGATCGTAGGAACTCATGGTTTCGTCCTTGTCAAGCCGATGACCTTCTTCGGAATATTCAAACCTCAGGATCGAGGAGGGAATAGGGCGAAGCAAGGCGCGGACTTGCACCGTGCCGAAATGGCCCGATAGGTTCACCTGTTTGGCGTCGGGACAGTTTTCTCGCGGTGATCGCGGTGATGGCGTTGTCCTTTTCCTGGCTGGGATCTGTCCGATGCCGCGGTGTTAGCGGCCGGTCGGGAGCTTTCCGGCGGGTCGTCGCCGGGGCGCCGGGAGCCGGGTGGGCACGGCATGTCAGAATATTCTGCCTAGGCGGGGCAGGTATGCATATTCCAGTCGGCAGATGCCGTGCGGTCTGCGATAAACGGAGAACGCCGCGGTGGGTTGGCTGAATGCCAATATTCTTCGCCGGTCCGGCTTTTTCGGTAAAAAACACTGGTCAGGGCTCTCTGTGGCATCCGGCGGCGCTGCGGTCTCAGTTCTCGATGATCGGTTCTCGTCGAGCACAGATTACCACTCTTGTGAGTGATGAAAAATTGTTCTCGCTGCGCTAGGAATCGCCGCCGTCTTCCGGCCCGACGAGGGTTTCGCTCGCTGCCGGGGCTTCGCGTGCAGTGCTGTGCCGTGCCTGTTAACGCAGGTCGGACCCGGTTGGGACGGTTGCGAGCCGGAGTTCGGCCGGGGAGTTCGTTGTCGCCGAAGTTACCGGCGCCGTCCGGCAGAACCGGCGGACGATATTGCGCACGGTAGTTCGTCGTGTCTCTTTGCCGTTAACCGACAGCTGGATGCCGCTGGGCGAGACGACCGTCAGTGGGTATCGAGTTCTGTGTGCGCTCGTGGTCAAGATGAGAAGTATCGAACCGGGCCGCGCGCCCGGAGAGATGGATGTGGCCCCCTGCTGGAACAGGGGGCCACGGAGTTGTCTGAAACCAGCTTCTAGGCAAAGGAACAGACGCGATGACTGTACCGCCGGAGAACACCGATCCGCTAGACGACGACCACGCCGGAAGGGTGGAACGCGTCGAATTCGGGGCTGCCGTCGCCCCGGCCCGCGGCGGGAAACGGATCGCCACCCGCGACGAGATGCTCGCCGCCGCCACGAAAGTCTTCGCCCGCCGCGGCCCGGGGCGGCACCGCAAGCCGGTCGCCAGGGGCCGGTGGGTGTGCGCGGCGTCGGAAACGCTGTCGTGGCTGGCACCGGTGTTGTGGGGGTGCCTGCAACTGTCCTTCGCCGCGAGCGTGATCAGCGCGGTGGCGCTGCTGATCAGCCCGGTGGTCGGGGTCGCGGTCGCCGGGCTGGTGCTGATCTGCAGCGTCGTGCTGTTCAACCCGGCCCGGCCGAGTCATCGCCGGTAGGTGTCGTATTCGGCCGTTTCCGGAAGGCCCGCCGGGGCGCTGACCTGCCGAAGCAACGTCAACGCCTCCTCCGAGGCCGACCCCTGCGGAGTGGTGCACACGATCAGCACCTGCTCCGGCGACCGCGCCACCGACAGCGTCTGCTGGGTCACCGTCACCCGGCCGACCACCGGGTGTCGCAGTTCGTACGAATCGGCGTCACAGGGTCCGACCCGGTGGTCCTGCCACAGCGAGACGAACTCCGGGCTCTTCATCGTCAGCTCGCCGATCAGCTCGGCCAGCAGCGGGTCGTCCGGGTGTTTCCCGACGGTGATGCGCAGGTTGCCGACCACCGCGCGGGCCTTGCGTTTCCAATCCGCGTACAGCTCGCGGCAGTGCGGGTCCAGGAACAGCATCCGGCTCAGGTTGGGGCGTTGGCCTAGGTCCAAGTGCCCGGCCAGCAGGGCGTGCCCGAGCAGGTTCCACGCCAGGACGTCCGTCCGGCGGCCGAGCACCAGCGCCGGGACGCCGTCGAGCGCGCGGAGGAGGTCGCGGGTTTCGTCGGCCAGCTTCTCCGGGCGGGGACGGCGCGGCTGGGGCGTGCGGCGCGCCGCCTCGGCGAGGCGGTCCAGGTGGGCTCGCTCGTGGGTGTCGAGTTGCAGGGCGCGCGCGATCGCGTCGAGCACCTCGGCGGACGCGCCGCGCGAGAGGCCCTGCTCCAGCCGCGTGTAGTACGAGACGCTGACGCCGGCCAGGTGCGCCAGCTCTTCCCGGCGCAGTCCGGCGACCCGGCGGCGGGGTCCGACGTCCTGCAGTCCGACGTCGGAGGGGCGCAGCCGGGCGCGTCGTGCGTGCAGGAAGTCTCCGAGCGGGCCAGCGGTCATGGGTTCCACTATCCGCCGCGGTGAGATATCACTGCCACCCCCTGCGCGGGGTAGGAAAACGCGGGAGTGGTCCGGGCGCACCGGTCCGCGCAGGCTCGGTCGCATGGACGAGATCATGCTGGGCGACGTCACGGTCACCCGCGTCAAAGAGTTCTCCGGGTCGGTCGAGATGACCCCGGACCAGTTCTTCCCGGGCAGTCCGGCGGGCTCGTGGGACGAGCATCGCGGCTGGCTGGCCCCCGATTTCTGGGATCCGGAGACCGGCGAATGCCAGTCGGCGATCCAGTCGTGGCTGCTGCGCAGCGAGGGCCGCACGATCCTCGTCGACACCGGCGTCGGCAACCACAAGGACCGGCCGTACGCGCAGGTGTGGAACCGCCTCGACACCAGCTACCTCGACCATCTGGCTGCCGCCGGTGTGTCGCCCGAGGACGTCGATGTCGTGATCAACACCCACCTGCATATCGACCACGTCGGCTGGAACACCCGGCTCGACGGCCGCGCCTGGGTGCCGACGTTCCCGAACGCCACGTACCTGATGCCATTGAGGGACTTCGAGTTCTGGGATCCGGCCAACGAAAACGAGACCGTCCTCGGGCGCGGGAACCAGAACGTCTTCGAGGACAGCGTCGCTCCGGTGCGGCGGGCGGGACAGGTCCAGCTGTGGGACGGGACGCACCGGATCGACCGGAATCTGCGGCTTGACCTCGCGCCCGGGCACACTCCTGGCTCCTCCGTGCTGACGCTGGACTCCGGCGGCGACCGGGCGCTGTTCGTCGGCGATCTGGTGCACACCCCGTTGCAGATCGCGGAGCCGGAGACCAACTCCTGCTTCTGCGAGGACCCGGCGGAGGCGCGGGCGACCCGGCGCACCCTGCTCGGCCGGGCCGCGGACGACAACGCGCTGCTGTTCCCGGCGCACTTTGCCGGTTCCGGTGCGGCGGAGGTCGAGCGGGACGGGTCGAAGTTCGCGATCAAGAAGTGGGCCGGGTTCTCCCGGATCTCCTGAAGGGATTCTCGTGTCTCAGCAAGAACATCCGGTCGTCGAGACCGCGGCGGGCGCGGTGCGCGGCCTTCGCGACGCGGCGGGCGAGCTCTACCGGTCCATTCCCTACGCCGCGGCCCCGATCGGGCCGAGCCGGTTCGCTTCGACGGAACCGCATCCGGGCTGGTCCGGAGTCCGCGACGGTACTCAGCCGTCGCCGACCGCTCCACAGCCCACGCGCGACTTCGGGCGACTCGACATGACCCCGTACTTCGGCCCGGGCTGGGTTCCCGGCGAGGAATATCTGACGGTCGACGTGCGTACCCCAGCGGCGGACGCTGGTAGCCGTCCAGTCATGGTCTTCGTGCACGGCGGCGGGTTTGTCACCGGTTCGACCCGCGCCGCGCTCTACGACGGCAGCGCTTTCGCCCGTGACGGGATCGTCCTCGTGACGGTGAACTACCGCCTCGGCATCCCCGGTTTCCTTGCGCTGGAAGGAGCTCCGGACAATCGCGGGCTGCTCGACGTCATCGCCGCACTCCGGTGGGTGCGCGACTCGATCGCCGCGTTCGGCGGGGATCCGGGGAATGTCACGGTGTTCGGGCAATCGGCGGGGGCGACGCTCACTTGCGCGCTGCTCGCTGCCCCGGAGGCTGTCGGACTGTTCCGGCGCGCGATTGTCCAAAGTGGAAGCGGCACGGGCGCCTTCACCCCGGAGCAGGCGCAACGGGTGACCACGGCTGCGGCTGCCGCATTGGGCGTCGAACCGACCGCGGCGGCGTTCGGAGAGATCTCTGACGAGCGGTTCCTGGAGATCTTGCCCGCGCTCGCCGGGCTGAACCTGCGCACCGCGACCGCTGCTGATCCGCTCGCCGGGCTCAGTCCGTTCAGCCTGGTTCTGCCGGTGCAGCCCGCCGACAGCGTGGTCGGCGATGTCGACCTGCTGATCGGCACGAACACCGAGGAGGGACGGCTTTACCTGGTGCCGCAAGGAAAACCGGATGCCACCGCCGACCAGCTGGGCGAGTTGTTGTTCGGGGCTGGCACCGCTCGGATGGCACAGGCGCACGGTGAGACCTCAACCGGCGGCCGCACGTATGTCTACTCGTTCGGTTACCGTTCCACAGCGCTGGATGGACGGCTCGGCGCGGCGCATACCGTCGAGCTGCCGTTTGTCTTCGATCTCGCGAATGAACCGTGGCTGCACGGCGATACCGGTTTGCTGGGCCCATCCGCTGTTCCGGCTGGTTTGGCGGCGGAGGTGCATGCGGCGTGGGTCGCGTTCGCGCGCACCGGGGAGCCGGGCTGGGCGGAGGGTGAGCTGCGTCGATTCGGCTGATTCTCACCGAGTTACGGCGGTCTGGCGTCGGAGTTCGGTTTGGTAACTCCCTGGTGTCTGGCCGAGGATGGCGGAGAAGGTCTCGATGAAGCTGGTCGGGTTGGCCCATCCGCAGCGCAGCGCGGTGTCGGTCACCGAACGGCCCTGTCCGAGGTACACCAGCGCGTGCTGGATCCGCAGCTGTGCGCGCCACTGCGAGAAGCTCATCCCCAGTTCCGTCCGGAACAGCCGGCTGAGTGTCCGCTCGCTGGCTCCGACCGCTCGGCCGAGTTCGCCGAGCGTGGCGGTTTCGGCTGGGTTCCCGCGCAGGCGATCGGTGACCGCGCGGAGCCGGTCGTCGGCGGGTTCGGGCAGGTAGACCGCCTGCTCCGGGAGTTCGGTCAGCTCGTCGACCAGCACCCGGAGCAGCCGGTCGCCGACGTCCGGCCGCAGGTGCGCGCCGCCGGTCAGTTTCAGGACCGCGGCGCGCAGCAGCGCCGAGACGGTGAAGACGGTCGGCGTGGCGGGGAGTGCGGAACACAGTTCGGCGGGCACTTCGAGAATGCTGATTTCGGTCTCGCCGTACGCGCGGTGGCCGTGCTCGAAGGAGGGCGGCGTCCACGAGATACGGTCCGCGGGCGCGACCCACGTGCCCCGCTCGGTGGTGGTGGCCAGCAGCCCGCTCGCCGCGTACAGCAGTTGTCCCCGCGCGTGCTGATGCGCGGCGACCCCTTCCCCGTGGGCCAGCGACCAGCGGCCCTGGATGGGATCGTCGCCCGACCAGCAGAGGTGGCGGCGTTTCGGCATCGGCTCCCAGGATACCGCCGAACGGCCTGCCGGTGATCTTGGCGGGATCCCGGTATCGGCTGTCCGACGGGCGGTGGCGGCGGGTTTCTCGCCGGGCGAAGCTGGTGAGGCAGGGGTGTGGATTCCTTTCGAGACCAGGAGAATCACTATGCCGGAAGAATTGTCCGCCGCCGACCGGCAGGCGATCGCCGACTTGACGACCGGCTGGATCCATCGCGACCGGGAGGACTGGGACGCACTGGCGAAGCTCTTCCACGACGACGCGACCCTGACGATCCTGTGGTTTTCCGGACCGGCCAAGGATTTTGTCGAGCGATCACGGCGGATGAGCGGCGGGCCGTTGCGCAGCAAGCACTTTATCGGCACTCCGGTCATCGAGGCCGCCGGCGACCGTGCCTTCGTGGAGACCGATGCGATGCTCGTCGCCGATCACCTCGAACTGGGAATCGGCGTGACCGTCCACAACAGATTTCTCGACCGGATCGACCGGCGGGACGGCGTCTGGCGCATCGCGCGCCGGGATTCCGTCTACGACATGGGCGGCTTTACCTATCCCTATGGGCTCCGGCCTACTGACGATCTTGATCCGCTTCGGCATCCGCGCGAGTACGCCGCGTTGGCGTATCTGCTGGAGCGCAGCGGACATCAAGTGCCCGATACCTGTCCGACTCGCTTCAGCAAGCGGGAACAAGAAATCATCGAAGAAGGCCGCACCTGGTTGCGGGGAGTCCGCGCATGACTGGCAGCCGGACCGCGCTCGGCCGCATCGGCGAGCGCGAGGATCGACGTGTCCGGGCGGCGTCGGCCGGTAGCGGTCACGAGTCTGCGGGGCTGATCTCCAACGGCGCGGCCGACCCGCCGGCGAGTTGCTGCCGCCGGGTGACCGCGTGGTCGAGCTGCCGCGCCAGATGCGGGACGTTCGCCGAGGTCAGGTAGGTCTCCGCACCGGCGTCGAGCAGCCGCCGGACCGGTCCGTGGTAGCTGACGCCCAGCTCCGGGTCGTCGACCTCGGCGAGGACGACCCGCGCCTTCGGGAACTGCGCCCGCAGCCCGCCGATCAGTTGCGGGCTCACCGGCGGCACGAGCAGCACGTCGGCGGTCGCCGGCGCCGAGTGCAGGTCCAGCACGAGGTAGTCGGAGCCGAGTTCGGCGGACAGCGACATCCGGGCCGAGGCCGACAGCTTCATCGCAGTGGCGACCACTGTCACGTCGTCGTAGTCCGTCCGCGGCGGTTCGGGCCGGACATCGGCGCTGGAGACCGTCGCGACTGGGTTGCCGTCCCTGGTGAGGACCAGGGTTTCGCCCGGTCTGAGCGCCTCGATGAGGTCTGCGACGTCCTCGGGCAGACGGCCGACGTCGATCTGCATCGCCCGCTCGCCGGTCATGATCGGACCGGTCGGCTCGGCAGCTCTCCGGAGCGCGGCGACCGCGGTGGTGTCGTCATGGAACTCGATCATCCCACAAACCGCGGTGCCTTGTCCGGTCCTTCGGGTGATGGCGGATTTTCGCCAGCGTTCGCGTGCGGTCCTTTCTACGCTCGGCCCGTGCATTCGGAGAACATTCGCGGTCCTGTCGTCTGGTTCATTTCCCTCACCGCCGCGCTGGGCACCGCGGCCGTCTACCCGCTGCAGCCCGCGATCGCCGAGGTCGGCGGAGCGCTCGGCACGTCGCTCGGTTCGGTCGGCGTCGCGCTCGCCTGCGGACCGGTCGGCTACCTGTGCGGACTCGCGCTGCTGGTGCCGCTCGTCGACCAGTTTCCGCCGCGCTACGTGCTGTCGGCGCAGTTCGGTGCGCTTGCCGTCGCGTTGGGACTGAACGCGATCGTCGGCCAGGTGTGGCTGCTCGGCCTGGTGCTCGGCGTGCTCGGCGCGTTCTCGTCGGTAGGGGCCGGGCTGAGTTCGGTGACCGCCCGCCTGGCGAGCCCGGACCGGCGCGCTACCGCGCTGGGAATCGTCACCGCCGGAATCTCAGCGGGCATTCTCGCGGGCCGCATCGTCGGCGGCTGGCTGTCCGACCTGATCGGCTGGCGCGCGATGCTGGGCGTTTTCGCCGCCGGATGCGTGGTGGTCGCGGTGGCGGTGCTGCTCGTGCTGCCTTCGGTGGCCGGTACGAACAATCGCGGCTACCTTGCCACGTTGCGCTCGATTCCGGGACTATACCGGCGATATCCGGTGCTTCGGCTCGCGGCGGTCCGGGGAACGCTCTGGTTCTTCGCGTTCTGTGCGGTGTGGTCCGGGATCGCGGTTGCCCTGTCGAAGCCGCCCTTTTCGTACTCCGCCGAGCGGATCGGGCTGTACGCTTTCGCTGGCATATTAGGAATTCTCGCTACCCGAATCGCGGGAGCGTGGACCGATCGCGTGGGCGCGCGCCGAGTGATCCTTTGTGGACTGAGTCTCGCCGGAGCGGCCAGTGCGGTGCTGGCTCTCGCGTTGCCGAGCACTGTTTCAACGCTACTGTGCTTGGCGCTGTTTGACGCGGGGCTTTTCGCGGCGCAGGTGGCGAATCAGAGCACTGTGCTGGCGATTGAGCCAAGTGCGCCCGCGCGGTTCAACAGTGCTTACATGGTGGTGTATTTCGCTGGAGGAAGCCTCGGCACGGCGTTCGGCGCGACTGCGGCGGAGCGGCTCGGCTGGCCGTTGACCGCGTTGGTTACCGCTGCGGTGATCGTGGCCGCGGGTGCCATCACGCTGCTCGCTCAGGGCGCGGAACATCCGGCGGCGGGCGTGGAATCGGTCG
Source organism: Amycolatopsis sp. CFH S0740 (assembly GCF_004522315.1). Classification (NCBI taxonomy): domain Bacteria; kingdom Bacillati; phylum Actinomycetota; class Actinomycetes; order Pseudonocardiales; family Pseudonocardiaceae; genus Amycolatopsis; species Amycolatopsis sp. CFH S0740. The sequence continues at coordinate 395,737 of NZ_SDLS01000005.1, forward strand.
CGGCGCGGAACTAGGAACGCGCGCGGCACGTCGGAGAGCCGTATCCGCAGCGCCCTTCGAGAGGACCCCATCGGTGAACGACGACTGGCCGGAGCAGGCTGACGGCTGGGAACTCGCCCGGCACGACCGGGTCGAGGCCTATCGCAAACGCCTCGCCAACAACGTCACGGTCACCGCGACCTGGGACGACAGTGTCGGCACCGGCCGGGTGGAGGCTTACGTCGAACCCGCCGGGATCGGGCGGACGTTGAGCCGGAGCCGCAAGGATTTCCGCGACAAGGAAGCGTTCTGGACCGCCGCGCACTCCGTCCTCGAAATGGCCGCGAACCTGCCGTCGCTGGGCCAAGGACAGGAAAGCCCGGCCGAGCTGGTGCTGTTCGGAGACGTCGCGGGGACCGTCGAGGCCGAACCGGGCAGCGCCGGAATCCCCGAGGCGGAGCTGACGTTCACGCTCACCGACGGCCGCAGCGTCGCCCTGCGCCTGTCCGACGAGCAGGCATTCGACCTGTGCCGGCGCATCGACCGGCTTGACGACCACGTGTGGTCTGCGGAACGAGAGGAATCGGCGGACTCCTTCGCGGAAACCGATGCCGAAGTCCCGGATGCGCGCGGGATCCAGTCGAGCCCGGACACCGGCCACGACGTGGTCGCGCTCCTGGGCACGCAGTTCGGGGTCGGCGAGGACCATCTTCTGGCGCACGTCGACTGGTCGGCGGTGATCGTGGTCGGCGAACCCGCAGTCAGCTCGCTGATCGCGCGGGGCGACGAACTGGCCGCGGCGGTCGGTCCGCGCTGGCAGCCCGCCGTCGTCGACCGGCCGGGGGAGCGATGGGTCGTGCTGAGCTGACGTCTTTCAGCTTGGGCGCAGGTATGTCAGCGTGTGGTGGGAGACCTGCCGTCCGGCGTCGTCGGTGACCGTCGCGGTGCCGTAGATCGTGCGACGGCCGGTCCGGGTCAGGGACGACTCGCAGGTCAGGTCGGACCGCGCGGCGCCGAGGAACGCGGTCGTCATGTTCACCGTGACGGCCGGTTCCTCGGGACCGAGCGCGGAGAGGATCGCGATCCAGCAGGTGACGTCGGCGAGCGTCATGGCGCAGCCGCCCTGCAGGACGTTGCCGGGGCGGAAAAACTCCGGACGGGCGGGCAGGGAAAGAGTCGCGGCGCCCGGCTCGACCGCCTTCACCACCAAACCCCACCACGGCCCGAACGGGCTGCTGTCGATGATCTCCTGAGCCCGCACCGTGTCCACGCTCAGAAACATAACATGATTAGGTAGATGGATGCGGCGAACGAACGAGGAACGGTCCCGGACCACCCGCCACGACCTGGTCGAGGCCGCGCGGTTGCGCTTCGCCGAGCAGGGCTACGCGGGTACTTCGCTGGCCCAGATCGCCGCCGCGGCCGGGATTACCACCGGCGCGGTCTACCACCACTGGGAGAACAAGCAGGAGCTGTTCCACGCCGTGGTCGAGCAGGTGCACGCCGACCTGCACCGGGTGTTGCGGTCCCGCTCCGGTGGCACGGCAACGCCGTCCGACCGGCTCAAGGCGTCCGGTTCGCTCTTCCTGCGCCGGTGCGCGGACCCGGCGGTCGGGCGGATCCTGCTGGTCGACGGCCCGTCCGTGCTGGGCCAGGAACGGTGGCGAAACTTGGACGAACAGTGGTGGCGGGAGCCAACTGTCGCGTTGCTGCGCGAAGCGGGCGGTTCTGGCAGCGGTCTCGAAGAGCTCGCTGTCGCGTTGCTCGGATCGCTTACCGCGCTGGGGCAAGAGATCGCGCACGATCCGCGTCCGGTGCGGATTCGGCGGTGTCAGCAGGTGTATCGGACGCTGGTGGATGCGGTCTCAGGTCAGGTGAACTGAGATATTACGAAGCAGCAAGAAGAATCGCTGCCTGCACCGCTTCCTCGGTGCGCACCGCATCACCACGCCGCAGCGCGTCCTCGGCTAGTTTTTCCAGTCCTCCCAACAGGATCAGCGCGCGAGCCCGTGATAGCGGAGCGCCGCCGGACGCGCGGAATTCGTTGCCCGCCGAGATGGCGCGGGCGACGTTGATGTACGCGTCGTGGTTCAGGTCCGGAGCGTCCAGCAGCGGTACGTCGTGGAGGTAGCTCAGCATGAGCGCAGGCCGGGCCTCGACGACGCCGATCCACGCCGTGACGAGCTGGCGGAGTTGCGTCTGCCAGGGCGCGGTGCGGTCGACCGCCGCGGCTACCTGCGCGGATCCGGTCGCGGCGGCTTCCTTGAGCAGGGCGGCCAGGCAGGCTTCCTTGGAATCGAACTGCTCGTAGAAGCCGCGGCGGGAGGTGTGCGCGCGGCCGACGAGGTCGCCGATCGTGATCTTCGGGAAGCGTTTTTCCGCGAGCAGCGACTCCAGCGCGCCGGTGAAGCGGCTCCGGTAGGCACCGGGGCGTTCGACGGGCGGATGCGGCTCTGCAGCGCGTGACACCGCGCGGGTCCTTCCTGTCCGCGGTTGTCCCGCGATTCTACCAGTCCGGCACCGGCCGGTATTCCGAAACGGGAGCGCGATATCCGCGGAATGGCGGGGAGGAAAGCACGCGGCGGCATTCGGCGGCGCTGGCTCCTCCGGCTGGCAGTAACGCCGGCGACGCTCCGAGAGCGGTTACGCCATCTCAGTGACATGACGGGAAGACGTTTGGCCGATTGCGGGTACGTTCGGTAGTGTTTTGTTCCAGCGTCAGATTGGGGAGTCGAGCGCTAGGGGGATCCAGGTGTTTTCACCGTTTTTCTTCACGCCGCGCGCTAGACGCGGCACTCTGTGACGAAATAGCTGTCACCGCAGGTCAGCGGGTCTATGGACGGGTGCGTGCGCACCTGTCCTGATCGACCGCGCCTGCTCGCCGGAATGGTCCGGCGCATACGTCCCGCCGGCGTTGGGGGCCGGCGGGGACGACGCGGCTGTTCTCGTCCCGGCATTACCGTGCCGAGGACAAAACCTGAATGTTTTTCGTTCAGGCTGGGGGAACATCCGCTCAGGGGAAATCAGGAAAAAGAATGGGGAAATCATGACAATGGGGTCTGCGTCTCTGAAGATCGCCAGGGTGGCTTCGGTCGCTTCGCTCGCGGTCGTCATGTCCGCGGGGATCGTTTCGGCCGCGAACGCGTCGCCGTCCCGGGTGGCTGTCCCGGCGAGCTGCGGCAGCGCCGGCGGCGGCACCTGGTGCCACGGTTCCGGCAGCGACGGCATCTGGAAGGGCTGCTTCTCGAATTACAACCACCCGAGGAACTACCACAGCTCGACGGCGGCCATCGGCGGCGCCAACGACAAGCGGTACGCGTCGGCGGGTTCCTGGTCCAACGCGCACACCAGGGCGGGCTGGGCCTACACCTGCTACACGTACTACAACCCCAACGCGTGATCGTGGCCTGACGCTCCGGGCATGATCACCACGGCGCGGTGCCGGGCCAACGGGGTCCCGGCACCGCACCTCCACCGCAGCAAGCACGCAGCAGCGACGAGAGCGAGCTTTCCGTGCGACTGATCCTCTCTCTTCTTTTCGCGGGAATACTGTTCGCTGTTCCGGCGGTCGTCCTGATGGACGTGGTTCTCGAACAGGAAGCACACAGCGAGACCGCGGCGGACCGGATCGGAGTGCCGTTCGTCTGGCCGGAACGCCCGCAGACCGCCGATCCGGACACGACGCTGCGTATTCTCGCCGAAGCGGCGGAGAAGACCGGTGCTACAGTTGTGCGCACCACCGTGAGCACTCAAGCGGACCGCAAGCACATCACGTATTACGTCTTGCTCGGCGGCGATCGGACGGCGCTGTTCGGCGAATTCGCTCTCGCACAAGGACGTTGGCTGAGCCCAGCGGAATCGCGGAGCGGTTCGGCGACCGTCTCAACGTCGGGCAAAGCGGGAAACGTCGGGGTGCCAGCGGTTTTCGCGGACCGGTACGAGCTTACGTTCGCGCCGTTGCGCCAAGCGTTCGATTCCTTGCCCAGTTCCGGCCAGTACGTGGTGGACGCTGGACCCGCCACGGACCGTTTTCTCGGACTCGTCCGCGAGCGGTTGGCGGAAGCGGGCGTCCCGGTCGCCGATCTGACGCCGCAGCGCGGACCGCAGCCGATGACGGAAACCGGGCCAGGGCTGCGAATCCTGGCGTATCTGCTGGCCGGAGTGTCTACTGTGGTCATTGCGTTCCGGTTGCTGCGCGAGGGAAAGCGGATCGGCGTGCTTCGCCTGGTCGGGCATCCGACGGCACGGATCTGGTACGAGGTCGTCGGGAGAACGCAGATCGGCGCCACTCTCGCGAGCCTGGGTGCGTGCGCGGCAGTCGTGCTCGTCTCGCCCAGCGTGGACTCGTCGTTCCTGTTCGCGGTGGCGCCGGTGACGGCCGCCGGGTTCGCGGCGACGCTGGGCATCGGGCTGCTCGTCGTCAACCGGGTGCGCATTTCGGATCTCGTCAAAGGAAGTCTGCAGTGAATCACAGGACGCGACACCGTTCGCCCTTCGGTTTGGCGATCGCCGCACCGGCCGTGGTCAAGGCGGTCTGCGGCGCGATTCTCGCGGTGCTGGCCGTGGTGGTCTGGCAGCAGTTCTCCGAACTGGCCAAGCAGCAGGATTTGCTGGTGCCGTGGGAGAAAGTCCAGGGCTACGCGGTCTTCTACCCGCGCATGATCGGAAACGACCAGCAGGAAATGGAAACCGGGGGCAACGCGTCGTCGGTCGCGGAAGCCCGGGACCTCTATCCGGTGCTCGACCGGGCAGGCGCGCTCTTCGTCGACGCCGCCAACTACGAGCCGGGCACACCGCCGGATCCGACGTCGCGCTGGCCGGTGCCGCCGATCCGGGTCAACACGCATTACCTTGAGCAGTACCCGATTCTGGACGCCGCGCGGAAGCCGATCACGGTCGCCGCCGACGATCCGGAGTGGGTCGTGGCCGTTCCCGAGCAGTTCAAGCCGCGGGAAGCGCAGATCCGCCAGCTCCTTCAGGAAACTCGCAACGGCGGCCCGGGAATCACCGGGGCGACGCAAGCGGAACAACGCATCACCGGCGACCGGCCGCGGTTCACGAGCCAGCGCGTCCGGATCGTCTGGACCGCTTCCGGGCAAGGCGTGTTCAGCTACGATCCGCAGGTCAATCCCGGGCACGGGAACCTGATCACCGACCCGATCGTCGAGATCATGACACCGGCGAACAGCCTCACTGTCGACCGGCTCAACGCGATCACCGGCGGTCTGGACACCGGGCTCAAGGTCCGCGTCGGCAACGATCCGGCGGGCACGCTGGCCGCGCTCGGCCCGAAGCTGAAGCAGCTCAAACTCGACGACAACCTCCAGCACCTCGTCACCGTGCACCAGGCCATGGCCGCGCAACTGGACCAGGTGCGCGGCGGGATCACGCAGATCGCCGTGTTCGCGGGTGCGGCGCTGTTCGTCCTGGTCGCCCTGACCGCGGTGATCGTGCTCATCGGTTCCGACCGGCTGCGCCGCCGGCTCACCGTGCGCAGACTCCACGGCATCGGCTTCGCCCGTTCGTACCGGGAACTGCTGATCGCCCTCGGCACCACATGGCTGGGCCAGACCGTGCTGGCTGGGATCGGACTGGCGGTGCTGGCGATGAACACGCTGTCTCCGGCGGATACCACGGCAGGCCCGCTGGACCGGTTACCGGAGCTGGCTGCCATATCAGTGCTCTCGCTGGCGATCGAGGCGATGTTCGTGGTCGTGACCGCTCGCATCCTGGAGCGCCGCAACACAGTCAACCGCTTGAAGGAGCTGTGACCCATGGAATTCTCGTGCGAACTCCGCGGAGTCCGGAAACAGTACGCTGCTCACCTGGACGATTTCGCCCTCCGTGTCAAACCAGGCGAGTTCACCGCGCTGACCGGCGCGAGCGGGGCCGGGAAGTCGACCGTACTGAACCTGCTCGGCCTGCTGGAATCGCCGGACGGCGGCGAGGTCCGCCTGTTCGGCGAACGCGCGCCGCGGCCCCGCTCGCGGGCGGCGAATCTGCTGCGCCGCAACCGGTTGGGCTATCTGTTTCAGAACTTCGCGCTCATCGACAACGAGACGGTCGAGCACAATCTGGAGGTCGCGCTCACCTACGCCCAGCGTGGGACGCCGAAGCAGGACCGGATCAAGGAGGCGCTCGCGCAGGTCGGGCTGCGCCGGTCGGAACACCGGAAGATCCACTCGCTGTCCGGGGGCGAACAGCAACGCGTCGCCGTGGCGCGGCTGCTGCTGAAACCGTGCGACCTCGTCCTGGCCGACGAACCGACCGGCTCGCTCGACGCCAAGAACCGGGATCGGGTCCTGGACCTTCTGCAGAAGCTCAACGAGGCGGGCAAGACGATCATCGTGGCGACGCACGACGAAGCGGTGGCCGAGCGGTGTTCGCGGGTGGTGGATCTGTCGGCCCGCGAGGCGGAATCAGTCGCCATCGGGCACTGACGCCGCAGGAGTCTTCGCGGGTCCGGCATCCGGTCCCGGCCGGAATACCTTCCGGTACGCGCCGGGTGTCACGCCGACCGCCTGGCCGAACTGGGAACGGAAATTGCTCGTCGTGGGGAATCCGGTCTGCGCGGCGATCCGGTCGACGGTGTGGTCGGTGGTTTCGAGCAGTTCCTGAGCGTGGCGGATGCGCACTCCGGCCACCCATTGCATGGGGCTTTGACCGGTTTCGTCCTTGAACCGCCTGGTGAGCGTGCGCACGCTCATTCCGGCCGCGTCCGCGAGATCCGCGAGCGCGAGGTCCCGGTACGCGTTTTCCTCGATCCACGGCAGCACCTGGTCGAGCGTGGTCGGGCGGCTGGGCGCCCGGTTGCGGACGATGTATTGCGCTTGTCCGCCGGGCCGGTGCAACGGCGCGACAGCGAGGCGGGCGGCGTCGGCCGCGACTGCGGTTCCGTAGTCGTTCTGGACGATGTGCAGGCACAGATCAATTCCGGCTACCGCACCCGCGGAAGTGAGGATTTTCCCATTGTCGGTGTAAAGCACGTCGGGGTTCACCTGGACTGCCGGGTACTTCCGCTTGAATTGGTCGGCGGCGAGCCAATGCGTGGTCGCGTCCAGGCCGTCGAGCAAGCCTGCTTCGGCGAGGGTGAACGCTCCGACGCAGATCGACGCGATTCGGGTACCTCGATCCGCGGCGGCCCGCAACGCGTCGAGGACGGCTGTCGGGGTCGGTGCCAGCGGGTTCTCCCGGCCGGGCACCACGATGAGGTCGGCCCGCTGGAGGGCGTCCAGGCCCTCGCTGACTGACAGCCGCAACGGACCCGCCGCGATGTCGCGCTCCGGACCGGCGACGAGCGTCCGGTACCCCGGGCGGCCGTCCGGGAGCCGGACGCGTCCGAAGGTCTCGATCGGGGTGGCCAGATCGAAGGGGATCGCGTCCGGGAGAGCAAGCACCGCGATGGTGTACATCCCTGGATCGTAAGGCATCTACCGTCTGGCCAGATACCGGTGGAAGATGTCCAGATAGCCATTGTGGAGATCATCGCGGATGGCTTTCGATGGACGAAAGCGTCCATCGAAAGGAACCACCCATGCTGCGGGCCCAGTTCGTGCTCTTCGACGGGTTCGACCCGCTCGACGTCGTCGCTCCGTTCGAAGTGCTGTCGGCGAGCGGCAAACTCGCCGTCGAACTCGTGAGCGCGGACGGCCCCGGCGTCGTGCGTTCCGGCGTCACCGGGCTCACCCTCACCGCGACCGCCGCGTTCGACCCCGACGCGTCCGGCTACGTCCTCGTCCCCGGAGCCGCCGGCCCGGTGGACGACGACCCCGACCCGAACGTCGAGACCATCCCCGTCCTGCTGTCGCGCTTCGCTTCCGGAGACGCGATGCCGTTGCTGCGCCGCGCGTTCGCCAACCCGGACAGCACGGTCGTGACCATCTGCGGAGGTTCGCTCGCGCTGGCGATGGCGGGTTTGCTCGAAGGCCGCACCGCGACGACCCATGTGCTCGGCGTCGACCGGCTCGCGTCCATCGGAGTGAACGCCGTCCGCGCCCGCGTGGTCGACGACGGCGACCTCATCAGCGGCGGTGGCGTCACTTCCGGTCTGGACGTGGCGCTCTACGTGCTGGAGCGAGATTTCGGTTCGCACACCGCGCATGCCGTCGAGGAGCTTTTCGAATACGAACGCCGTGGCACCACCTGGGTCAGCGCGAGCGGTGTCGGTGAAGTCGCGTGAGCGCTTTCCTGCTGTCGATTCACGTCCTGGCGGCCATTCTCGCCATCGGCCCGGTCGCCGTCGCCGCGAGTATGTTCCCGAGCGCAGCGCGACTCGCGGCTGATGACCCGAAGAAAGCCGCGACACTGCAGGTTCTGCATCGGACGACCCGCGTCTACGCGGCGATCGGGGTGTTAGTCCCGGTCTTCGGTCTGGCGACCGGTGCGCGGATGGGAGTGCTCGCGGATACCTGGCTGATTGTCTCGCTGCTTCTGACAGTCGCCGCCGCCGGGATTCTGGTCACGCTCATCCTGCCCGGGCAGAAACGTGTTGTCGACGCGCTCGGCACCGATCAGCCGGTGACCGTTCGACTGGGAATGACGACTGGCATTTTCAACCTGCTTTGGGCGGCAGTCGTCGTTTTGATGATCTACCGTCCCGGCTCGACGACAGGGGTGGGATTGTGAGCCCGAAGCGGATTCTGGAAATCATCGGCGCGGTGGAATTGACGACGCTTGTGCTGATGCTGGGAAACATCGTGACTGTGCACCAGCCGGAGGTCTCGCAGGTGCTGGGTCCAGTGCATGGATTGGCTTACACGGCAACGGTGATCGCCGCGGTGCTGGTGATGCGCGGCCGGCATCGGGTGTGGCTGCTGGCGCTGGTGCCGGGAATCGGCGGGCTTTTGGCGTCCCGGGCTACGCCTAGTCCCGAAGATCAGGCATGTCCCTGAGCTGTCTCCGCGAAGTAATCCCGAGCTTCCGGAAGATGTTCCGCAGATGCGCGTCCACCGTCCGAGGGCTGAGGAACAGCCGCGTAGCCACCTCCTTCGACGTGGCTCCCGCGGCAACCTCGCGCGCGATGTGCATCTCCTGCATGGTCAACCGGTCGTAGGTATGCGAGGAACGGTTGCGCGCCACCTCCCCGGTTGCGCGCAGCTCATCGGCAGCCCGTCGGGCGAACGCCTCCAACCCGATTTTCGACAGTTGCTCATGCGCCGCACGCAATTGCTCGCGCGCATCTCGACGGCGTCCCGCGCGGCGCAGCCATTCCCCGTATCGCAGGTGCGCCCGCGCGACCTGCACGGAAAGCGGGCTGTCTGTGAGATATGACAGCGCCGCGACGTACTCGCCCTCCGCGTCGTTGACCATCCCCCGTGCGCTCGCCGCGATGCCGAGCGCGAAGTTGGTGCCCGCGGGTTCCGTGCGCTCGACCAACGCGTCCAAGGCGGACCGGGCGACGGCGTCCTCCCCGCATCGCACGGCGGCTTCGATCTGCTCGGGCAGCGCGATGCCGGTGAGGAAGAGGTCGCCGCTCGCGATCGCGTGTGTCGCGGCCTCAAGAGCGGCCGGGTACTCGCCGAGGCCGTTGTGCAGTACGGCCATCGCCCAGTGCGCGTTCGCGGTCAGCTGGCCGGTGCGTCGGCTCGTGGCCTCGGCGAACAGGTCGAGGACCTCCTGCCGGCGGCCGCGCATCGCCGCCAGGTGCATTCGCGGGTAGAGCTGCGGCGGATCGCCGAGCGCGTCGGCGATGGCTTCTTCCTCGGCGATCGCGGCCATCGCCTGCCCGAAGTTCCCGGTGAACACCGCGTAGAGCGCGGCCTGCGACAGGCCGAGCCGGACGGTCATCGGCGATCCGGTCGACTCCCCGGTCCGCGCCAGCCAGTCGACGATCGTCCGGTGCAGGTCGAGGTCCCACAGTTCGCCCGCGAGCACGGTCGCCAGTGCGGGTGTGCGGGTCCAGCCCTCGTCGTCGCCGGTGAGAGCCTGCCGGATCGCGGGCACCCCGGCGCGGTGGCCTTCGGTCGTCAGGCGCACGAGTGCGGTGAGAAGGTCCGGCGGCCCGGCCGGGGGAGCGGCGGCGAGCACCTGGTCCAGCACTCCGGCCGGCCTTCCGACGACGAGGCCCATTTCCAGGGCGGCCACCAGGAACTCGCGCGACCGTTCGGGATCGCTCGCGGCGAGCTGCTGCGCGGCCCGCAGGATGATCTCCGGACCGCGAACCGCCCCGTCCGGGCCCTGGACGAAGGCGATCTGCCCGCGCAGCAGATCGACGGAGGCGCGCTGGGGGAGAGCCAACGTCGAGGTGTCGATGCTGGTCAGAAGGTCGGCGGCGGCGTCGGTCCGGCCTGCCGCGAGCGTTGCCCGCGCGGCGGCGAGCGTGCGTTCGACCTGTTTGCCGTGGTCGAGCGACAGCGCGGCGGCCCGTTCGAGGAACGCCGCGGCGGCCGCTACGCCACCACGGGCCTGCGCGCGCGACGCGGACACCTCCAGCGCGGCCGCGACCTCCTCGTCCGGCCCGGCGGTCGCCTGCGCGCGGTGCCACGCGCGGCGGTCGCCAGCGGTGTCCGGGTCGGTCGAGTCGGCTAGCGCCTGGTGCGCGGCTCGACGTTGTTTTGGCTCAGCCGCGCGGTAAGCGGCCGAGCGCGCCAGCGGATGGCAGAACCGCGCGCGGGTGTCGAACTGGATCAGCCCGGAAGCCTCAGCCGCGGCGCTCGCGGCGGGCACGTCGAGGTCCAGCTGCCGGGCGGCCGCCCACAGCAGGCCCGGGTCGCCGGTGGGATCGGCACTGGCGAGGACCAGCAGCTCCCGCGCGTCCGGGGGCAGGTCCGCCATCCGGGAGAGGAAACTCCGCTCGATCCGGCTCGCGATCGGCGACGGCGTCGGCAGCGCGAACCCGCCGGCTTTCGGCAGCTCGATCAGGGCCAGCGGGTTGCCGCGGGCCTCGGCGAGCAGGCGATCGCGCACCCGCTCGTCCAGGGTCACGGTCTTCTCCCCGGCCAGCAGCTCGCGGGCGTGCGCGTCGCTGAGCCCGCCGACGGTCAGCCCGGGCAGTTCGTCGAGCACGGGGACCGGCTCCTGGTCGCGGGCGGCGAAAACCATCGCGATCGGCTCCGCCGAGATGCGCCTGGCCAGGAACGTCAACGCGCGCGCCGAGGCGGGGTCCAGCCAGTGCGCGTCGTCGATCACGCACAGCAACGGACGTTCCGCCGCGGCCGTGGCCAGCAGTTCGAGGGCGGCGAGCCCGGCGCGGAACGGGTCCGGCGTGCCCTGGGCCAGGCCGAACGCGGTGAGGAGAGACTCGCGGTAAGGCGTCGAGAGGCTGTCGAGGTGCGCCAGCACCGGAACGCACAGCTGGTGCAGCGCCGCGAACGGCATCTCTCCCTCGAACTCCGACCCGGAAGCGCGGATGCGCTGAAACCCTTCCGCGGCTTGCTCGACGTGGTCCAGCAGCGCGCTCTTGCCGATGCCCGCCTCGCCGCGCAGGACGAGCACCCCGCCCTCGCCCCGCTCCGCCGCGCGGACCAGCGCGAGAAGGCGGTCGATCTCGTCGTGCCGGCCGATGAGGGAGGGCGTCGTGGGCATAGGCGAAACCTTAGGGGTAGGCGAAGTAGGCGATTGTCACCGACGCGAGCGGCGGGGCGTCCGGGCGAAAGTGGGGACAGGCCACCGGAGGAAAGGAAGTTCCACAATGGACACCGTGCTCGTCACCGGCGCGACCGGGACCGTCGGGTCCGCGCTGATTCCCGCTTTGCAAGCCCGCGGCAGCGCTGTCCGCGCCATGACCAGGGGACGTCCCGTCGACGGCGTCGAGACCGTCGTCGCCGACCTGCGCGACCCGGCCTCGCTCGCGGTGGCGCTGAAGGGGGTCGACGCGGTCTTCCTCAACAGCCCCTCCGCCCCCGACGCCGCTGAGCTGCAGATTCAGTTCGCGAACCTCGCCCGTGACGCTGGCGTCAACCGGCTCGTGCTGCTCTCCCAGTACGCCGCCCGTGCCGATTCGCCGGTGCGTTTCCTGCGCTGGCACGCCGAGGTGGAGGCACACGTCGCGAAGCTCGGGCTCGACTACACCGTGCTCCGCCCCAACCTCTACCTGCAGGCGTTGCTCAACTTCTCCGCCACCATCGCGCAGGGCTTCATCGCCGCGCCCATCGGCGACGCGGCGGTGAGCGCCATCGACACCCGTGACATCTCAGCCGCCGCCGCTGCCGTACTGACCACTGACGGCCACTCCGGCCGCACCTACACCCTCACCGGTCCGCGCGCGGTGACCCACGCCGAGATCGCCGACGCGCTCTCCGCCGTCGCCGGGCGGGACATCGCCTTCCACGACGCATCCGCCGACCAGTTCGCCGCCGCGCTCAACGGTTTGCTCCCGTCGTGGCAGATCGGCGGTCTGGTCGAGGACTACGCCCACTACGCGCGCGGCGAGGCCGCCGAGGTGGACCCGGCCGTCGCCGACCTCACCGGGCGCCCCGCCCGTGATCTCACCGATTTCGCCCTCGACTACTCCGCCGCGTTCGCGGCCCTCTGAAAGGGAATTTCGATGATCTACCACAGCATTCGCTTCACGCTCAAGCCCGAGGTCACCGGGGCGGAGAAGACCGAACTCGCCGCGACGATGCGCGAGCTGTTCGACCGGATCCCGGCGGTGAAGGCGCGCGTCGTCGGCCCGGATTTCGGCGGGAAGTACGAACTGGGCGCCGTCCTGGTGATCGAGGACATCGCGGGGTACGCGGAGTACATGAACCATCCCGCGCACCTCGAACTGGACCGGGTGGGGCTGCCGCTGGTCGAGGAGTTCATGTCGTCCGACATCACCGACGACCCGGACCCGGAGACCGGCGCGAAGATCGCCGAGGTCCACCGGAGCCGGTTCGCGAACGTGCCGGACATCGCGGAGCTCATCTCCGGGCTCGCCGAGTACACCGGCAGCGCGGTGCCGGGGAAGCACGGCCACTGACGCCACGCAGGTACGTGAGGGGAACCCGGAGGGAAGCTGATTCCCGCAGGGTTTCCCTCACGCACCGCGGAGCGTGAGCCGCGTTAATTCGCTGGCGCGGGGCCCGGGCCGCTGGGTAAACTGTCGTCAGTTGTCGCCGTTCATCGGAGAGGTGCATTGATCTTCTGAGGTGTAAAGACACCGCGATCCCGGGCTCTTCCGCCCGTCGCGCGTCTGGCCTCGGATGACGGCACCCTGAAAACGCCTCCCCTGCCCGCGCCGCGGTGTCTCCACGTTCTTGTGTCCGCTTGCGAACGGGGAGTTACGCCTATGTCTTTTTCCATCGTGTGCTCGGAGCTCAGTTTCGCCTGGCCGGACGGCGAGGTCGTGTTCGACGGCTTCTCCGTCGCCATCGCTGAGGGCCGCACCGGATTGATCGGCCTGAACGGGTCCGGGAAATCCACCCTCCTGCGGCTGGTCGCCGGCGAACTGCAGCCAACCGCAGGCTCGATCAGTGTGTCCGGCGACCTCGGCTACCTGCCGCAAAACCTGATCCTCGCCGCCGAACGCCGCGTCGACGACGTGCTCGGCGTGGCGGAGGTCCGGTCCGCGCTCGCCGCGATCGAACGCGGGGATGCCGCCGAACGCCATTTCGCGACCGTCGGCGACCAGTGGGACGTCGAGGAACGCACCCGCGCGACGCTCGATCAGCTCGGCCTCTCGCACGTCGCCCTCGACGCGCGGGCGGGGGAACTGTCCGGCGGCGAGCTGACCCTGCTCGGGCTTGCCGCGCAGTTCCTGCGGCAGCCGGACGTGCTCGTGCTCGACGAACCGACCAACAACCTGGACCTGCGGGCCCGGCGGCTGGTCGGCGAGGCGGTCCGGGCGTGGAAAGGCGTGCTGGTGCTGGTATCCCACGATCGCGAGCTGCTGCGCCACATCGACCGGATCGGAGATCTGCGGTCCGGGGAGGTGACGTTCTATGGCGGCAATCTGGAGGATTACGAAGCTGCGGTGGCCATCCAGCAGGAGGCGGCTTCGCGGATGCTGCGGGCTGCGGAGTCGGATCTCAAACGGCAGCAGCGCGAGCTGATCGAGGCGCGGACGAAGCTGGACCGGCGGGCCCGGTACGGCCGGAAACAGTGGGAGAACAAGCGCGAGCCCAAAGTGCGGATGCGCAAACGGCAGGAGGACGCGGAAATCGCCGCGGGCAAGCACCGCACGATGCATCTCGACAAGGTGGCGGAGGCCAAGGACCGGGTGAAGGAAGCGGAGGAGGCGATCCGGGCCGACGACGAGATCCGGATCGATCTGCCGGAAACCTCGGTGCCGTCCGGGAAAGAAGTGCTCACTCTGTCCGATGTGGAGCTTCGGAACGGGCTCGCGGTGAACCTCGCCGTGCGCGGGCCGGAGCGGATCGCGCTGGTCGGGCCGAACGGTTCCGGCAAGACCACGTTGCTGCAGACGATCACCGGGGCGATCGAGCCGCGGTCGGGGACTGTCAAGCTGCCGGTGCCGGTGCGCTGGTTGCCGCAACGCCTCGATCTGCTCGACGACACGCTGTCAGCCGCGCAGAACGTGGCCCGGGCGGCGCCTTCCGCGTCGAACAACGAGATCCGCGCTCAGCTCGCACGGTTCCTGGTGCGCGGCAGCCGGGCGGATCAACCTGCCGGGAGCCTATCCGGAGGGGAGCGTTTCCGGGCCACGCTGGCGACGTTGCTGCTGGCGGAACCTGCGCCGCAACTGCTGTTGCTGGACGAGCCCACGAACAATCTGGATCTGGCCAGCGTTCGGCAGTTGTCGCAGGCGCTGAAGTCGTACGCGGGCGCGTTGATCGTGGTCAGCCACGATCTCCCGTTCCTGCGCACCATCGGGGCGACGAGGTGGGTGGAGCTCGGGTCCACAGTGGAGGACACGGTGGTCAGCGGATCGCGGTGAGGAGCGTGACTGCTCCCGCCGCGATCAGCGCGGCGGCGAATCCCGTTCCGCCGCCGAGATTGGCGATGGTGCTGAACACCGCGACCCCGCCGCCCGCGCCGATGGCGAAACCCACCTCCTGCGTCGCCCCGGCCGCGCCCGCGTGCTCGGCGGTCGCGGCCTCGAACAGCGCGGTGGTCGCCAAGGTGCCGATCGCGCCATAGCCGAACCCGACCAGCGCGACCGGAAACACCGTGTGACTCAACGGGATCGCGGCGAGCCCGACAGCTTGGATCACCAGCGCAATGGACGTGGACGTCCGGCTGCGCAGCCAGTTCACACTGAACGGTGCGACCAAGCCGCCGATCGCGGTGGCCACGGCTTGCGGAGCGAGCGCGAAACCTGCCTCGATCGGCGTTTGCCCTTGCGTGTGCTGGAGTTCGAGGCTGACGAGGTAGAGACAGGCCGCGGCGGTCGCAGCGGAAACGACGATCCGCGCGAACGCCGACGCGAAACCCGGTCGCAGGAACAGCCGGACCTGCAACAACGGTTGCCGAAGCCGAAGTTGCCTGCGCACGAACACCATCCCGGCAACCACGCCAGCCGCAATGAACACCATCCCGCGCAGTGGTGCGACGGTGATTTCCTGCAGCCCGTACACAATCCCGCCGATCGCCGCCACCGACCACAGCAGGCTCGGAATCTCCCACCCGGCAGCCGACTGCCCGACCGATTCGGGCAGCAACCACACCGCCAACGCGATCGTGAGCACCGCGAGCGGCACCAGCGCGAGGAAAACCCAGCGCCAGCCCGGCCCTTCCGTCAGCAATCCGCCGACGACCGGTCCCAGCGCGTTGCCCGCTCCCAGCACGGTGACCCACATCCCGTTGGCGAACGCGAGATCCCGCCCGGAAAAGAGCGACCCGATCGTGCCGACGACCCCGGCCAGAATCAACGCGCTGGCCACCCCGAGCAACCCGCGGCACACAATGAGCAACACCGGACTGGTAGCGGCCGCGGCCACCGCGTTCAACACCGCCAACGCGCTCACCCCGAGCAGCAGCACGCGTTTCCGCCCGTAGCGGTCGCCTGCCCGAGCCGCCCCGACCATCGCGACTGCCAGCGCGAGCGGGTACACGTCGACGATCCACGCCCGCGCCGACGCCGACACTTGCAGTTCGTCCGCGATCCGCGGCAGCGCCGTGTTGACCATGCCGAGGGCGAGACTCCCGCCGAGAATCCCAGCCAGCAACGGAATCAGCACGAGCCCGCGCCGCGGCTCCACCCGGGTCAACGCCATGCGACGATCCTGTCCGGACACCCCCGCGATCGACAAGTACGGACTTTGCCGTCCAGTACTGACCGAATGGATAGTGAGGAGGCCGGATGCGCCCGCAAACGGAAAAGGCCGTACGAGCGTGGCGAACGAGCTGCGCCGCCGAGATCACGACGATGGTGCTGGGCGGCGCGTGGAAGCCGAGCATCCTGCACGCACTGGCCGAACACGGCGTGCTGCGCTTCGGGGAACTCTCGCGCCTGCTGTCAGATCTCACCGACCGCGTCCTGACGCGCCAACTCCGCGAACTGGAAGCCGACGGTCTGCTTCGCCGCGTCGTGTACCCGCAGGTGCCGCCGAAGGTGGAATACAGCCTGACGGACCTGGGCGAGAACGCGCAGGAGGTGCTGAACGCAATGGCGGCGTGGGGCCGTTCCTACGCCTCGTACGCGGTCGAGCAGCAGTAGTTTCTCCGTACGATCACGACCATGAGCGAGCGGAACGACCTGCCGAGCAACTGGGGCCGCTGGGGCGCCGACGACGAACTCGGCACGCTGAACCTGATCACCGACGAGGTCCGCGAACGAGCCGCGCGCGAGGTGCGCACCGGCCGCTCGGTGTCCCTGGCGGTGCCGATCAAGCCGGCCCCGGTGCTGAGCGGTCCCTTCCCGCCGCGGACCGCCGAGGAATCGCCGGTCCAGCAGATGATGCTGTACACCGGAAGCCCCGCGATCGCGTACGCGGACGCCCTGACCGTGACGAACCACCACACGCTGTCCACGCATCTGGACGCGCTGGCGCACATCCCGCAGGACGGCCAGGTGTATCCGGGCCGCCCGGCGAACGAGAGCGTCACGATGGGCGGCGTTGTGCACGGCTCCACGACCGCGTTCGCCG
Organism: Amycolatopsis sp. CFH S0740; assembly: GCF_004522315.1. Taxonomy (NCBI): domain Bacteria; kingdom Bacillati; phylum Actinomycetota; class Actinomycetes; order Pseudonocardiales; family Pseudonocardiaceae; genus Amycolatopsis; species Amycolatopsis sp. CFH S0740. The sequence continues at coordinate 412,686 of NZ_SDLS01000005.1, forward strand.
AAGGCATCGTGACCAGGGGAATCCTGCTCGATTTCGGCGCCGACGGTCCGGTTCCCGCCGACCGCGCGCTCACCGCGCAGGACCTCGAGGCCGCGGAGGAACGGTTCAACGTCCACGTCGAACCGGGTGACGCCCTGGTCGCGCGGTTCGGCTGGGTGCAGACCCGGTACCGAGGCAACCCCATGCCCGGCATGAGCCTCGACGCGACGCGGTGGATGCACGACCGCGGGGTGTCTCTGTACGCCGGGGATCTCTCGGACGCCTACCCGCCGGTGTGCTCGCCTCCCGCGATGCACGGGGTCGCTCTCCCGCGGCTGGGGATGCCGTTGATCGACGCGGTGGACGCCGACGAACTGGCCGCGGTGTGCGCGGAGCTGGGGCGGTACAGCTTCCTGTTCGTCGCGGCTCCGCCCCGGATCCTCGGGCTGACGGGGGTGCCGGTCAATCCGGTCGCGGTGTTCTGAGCGGCTGTGCGGTGTCCTGACGGCCGGGGTTGAGTGGCTGGAAGGGCAGTCTTAGGCGCACGGACGGCTTTGCTCCGCACCTGCGGGCAGGAGGGTCTTCTCGGCCGGGGTGAAGTCCCGGTCGTTGATGCCGCACAGGTGCCGCATCCAGGCGGCGCCGTCGAGCGGGACCGACGGCCGCGGGCCCGGCCTGGTGTCGAGCACCAGGTTTCCGTTCTCGACGGCCCGGTTGAGCGATCCGTCGCCGAGTTGGATGTCGGTGACCAGCTTATGATCGGGCCAGTGCCACACCTGGAAGTCCAGGGTGGCTTCGCCGAACAGATAGTCGCCGTCGATGCCGTACAGGGTGTTCATCGACGCGGGCATCGTCGGCAGCATCCGGTTCGCGTTGAGGTCGAGCAGGACCACGCCGCTGACCACCCCGTTGACCATGGCCGCGAACGAGCCGGTGGGGTCGATGGCCGGGGCGCCCGGGAAGAAGTCCGAGTGGAACGTCTCGATCGCTTTCCGGCTCGGGAGATCCCACACCGCGGCCGTGTGCCCGCCGTAGACGAAGATCTGCCCGGGATGTCCTGGTCTCGCCTTCGCCTTGGCGACATCGGCTTGCGTGGTCAGCGGCAGCGGCGGCGCGGTCTGCTGCCCGGTGGCCGGATCCCAGAACGTGACCGTTTTCGCGTGCAGGACGACCACGCTCTGTCCTGGGACGGCGATGATCGTGCCGTCGTCGTTCGGGTCTGGGTCGCCGGGAAGCGGCGCTTCGTGTTCGAGGACGAGGTCGTCCGCCCGGTAGGTCCGCAGCGTGCCGTCCTCGCTGACGGCAAGGACGTGTTTTCCGCTCGGGTCAAAGGAAAGCGCGGTCGGCGCGGGCACTGAGACCTGCTTCAGCACCTGCTGATGCGCGTCCAGGAGGGCGAGTTCTCCGGCGTCGGTGCGGGCTGCCCAGCGCCGGCCGTCCGGCGACCGGGCGGACGGGTTCCACGAGGTGGCGTCGGCGGGTTTGGCGTCCGTCGTGGCCACGGTGCTGAGCTGCATCGACCCGTTCCGCACGGTCAGCGCGGTCAACCGGCCGTCCGCGGCGGGGAGGAGGACCGGGGCCGGCGAGGTGTGCGCGGTTGCCCAGTTGACCGTCACCGAGGGATCGGCGAACAAGTACCGCTTTCCGTCCGCCCAGTGCACGGCCTCGAGCGGTCCTGCTCCGGATTTGTTCAGCAATAGGAATTGCCCGGTGACGTCGAGGTCCATTCCGGAGCAGTCGACGCCGCTCGCCAGCTGTCCCGACCGGGTGCCGGAAACGTCCAGGAGGGTGACTGTTTCGCCGTCGCAGGCGGCGAACTTCCGGCCGTTGCCGACGAGAACGCCCTGGCCGAGCGAGCGGATCAGCGCGCCGGTCGCGGCGTCGCGCACCACTGCCTGGTTCTTGGCGTGGGGGTCGCTCGGCTGCTCGAACAGGACGACCTGGCGTCCGTCGTCGGTCGGGTACACCGTGTTCACCATGCCCGTCGCCAGGCTGGCTGGCAGCGGGGTCGAGGTCGCGCGGCGGGTCTGGAGATCCCAGACCTGGAGGAGCCGGGGCCGGGCAGTCTCGTTGGGCACTCCCACGAGGTACCGGCCGTTCGCGCTGAACGCCACGGACTCGAACGCTGTCGCGTCGCCGGCCCGGAGGACGACCGGCGGGGCGGAGCCGTCCAGGTCCCAGATCTTGACCCCGGGCTCGTTCCCGGACTCGGCGAGCAGCCTGCCGTCCGGGCTCAGTTCCAGGGACGAGGTCGGGTTGACGGCGAGTGCGCGCGACTGGGGCGCGGGTCCGGGCAGCCCTTGCCAGAGCGCGACCGGCGTTGTGGGATCGGCGGATTTGATGATCATGCGCTGACCGTCCGCAGTGGACACGATCCGGTCGGTCGCCGCGATGTGCCGCGGCGGAAGGATCCGGTCGATCCCCCGCCAATAGAGCTCCTGCTGCAGCAGCGCGCCATAAGCCTCGCTGCTGTGCGGGTTTTCCCGCCACGCCGCCTGTGCCATCTGCAACGCCGACGTGTCCTGCCCGTTCGCGTCGCGCAAGGATTCCTGAGCCAGCAGGATCGCGTTGGCGGTGTGCAGATTGTCGTTGATGGTCGCCTGATTGCGCAGTACCACGACGGTGAGCACGCTCGCGGCCAGTGCCAAGGTGAGTGCGACGGCGGTGACGATGCGCCAGCGCCGGATGCCGCGTCGTTCGGCGGCGTAGCTGCGTTCGATGTATTCCTTGTGCGGTACGGCGATATCCGACCCGCGCTGGGCGAGCCATTGCCGGGCGGTGGCGAGCGCCGCGCCGCGGAGCAGACCGCCGTGGTCCCGGTCGGACTGCTCCCACTGGTCGATGTCCTGCCGCAGGTCTGCTTGCCAGACCAGGAAATCCCGGTCTTCGGCGAGCCAGTCCCGCAATTGGGGCCAGTAGTCGATCAACGCCTGGTGGACGAGGTCCGCGCGCTGGTCGTCGTCGAGCACCACGAGGCGGCGGGCGGCGAGTTCGTGCGCGATGTCCCGCAGGTCCGGGCCGAGTTCGCCGAGCCGGACCGAACGCCGGGCGAATCCCGCGTCGCCGTCCGGTCTCGCGAGCTGCACGAGCAGCCTGCGCGCAGCGTCCTTTTCGGACGGACGAAGGGCTTCGAGCGCTTCGTCGGCGGCCTGGCCCAGCGCACCGGGCACCCGGCCGAGCTTTTCGTAAGCCGCGTGGGTGAGCCAGCCGCCGTGCCGTTGCTGCCAAAGCCGTTCCAGCACCAGGGAAACCAGCGGCAGCGTGCCGGGCTGGTCCATCGCATCGTCGAGGATGCGCGGCACCAGGCCGGATTCGAAGGCGAGACCGCCGACCTCGGCGGCCGGTCCGGTGATCGCCTCGGACAACTCGTCGCGGGACATCGGCTGCAGGAAGCGGACAGCCTTGTTGAGCCGGTCCGCGGTTTCGCGGGTGATGAGCGAGTCGAGGGACCGGGCGCGCAAGGTGAGCACGACCCGCAGCGGGGCCGGTTCGCCCGGTTCCCGTCGTTGCGACGCGATCATCCGGGTGAGCAGTTCGAGCAACCGGCGCGCGCCCTCGCGGTCCGCGACGACGATCTCCTCGAACTGGTCCACGAAGAGCACTGCGGCACCGTCGGAGGCGAGCGCGTTCGCCGCTGCCGCCGGGTCTTCGACCGGCTGCCCGATCGCGGCGGCGAACATGGCGACCGGTTCGGTCCCGGTGTCCGGGCGGATGTCGAGCACCCGCGCGCCCGCGGCGCGGAGGCGGGGCAGCAGACCGGCGCGGACCAGCGACGACTTGCCCGAACCGGACGGACCGGCCACGACGACGAGGTCTTGCCGGGCGGCTTGCTCGGTCAGCTCGGCCAGTTCGGCGTCGCGGCCGTGGAACAGCGCGGCGTCTCGTTCTTCGAGAGGTTTCAGTCCCCGGTAAGGGTTTTCCGCCGCGACGGTCCAGGTGTCGCCGAGCGCGGTGGTGGGGATGAGGTGCGCGGTGGTGTCGTGGCGGTTGGCCCGGGTGACGACCATGCCGACGACGCCGTTCGCGTCGTCGTCCCACACCGGCGCGCCGCTGAACCCGGGCTCGATGCGCCACTGCCGCGCGTCGGTCTCGATCTGGATCCGGCCGGTGCCCTGCGCGCCGAGCAGCCTGCCCTCGATCCAGATGCCGGCGTCCTGGTCGAACGGGAACCCGAACGTGCGGAACGAATGCCCGCGGACGTCGTCGGTGATCCGCGAAGGAGCGGGCAGCGCGCCGGACGGGGCGGGCTCTTCCAGTTGAAGCACCGCGACGTCGCCCGCTCCGTCGCCGCTGTCCGGCTGCCAGTCGACCACGCGCGCGGGAATCGGAGAACCCGTTGCCAGCAGGGGAAACTCGACCTGCACGAGCCCGTCCGGGCACTCGGTGTCCCCGAGTTCGCCGAGCGCCGCGGCCACCACGTGCGCACACGTGGCGACCCGGCCGGGAGCCACCAGGAACCCGGCCCCGGCGACCCCGGCCGCCCCGCTGATCCGGACGACGGCCGCGGCGAGCGGATCAGCGCTCATGACGACGGCGCGGTCCACTCCATGCTGACCGTGAAATTCGCTTCGCCCGCGGTTTTGGCGATCGCCAGGTTCGCCTCGCCGGTGACCTTGATGCCGAACTGCAGGCTGATCTTGGACGGCCGCTGCTCCATCGCCCGGAACTCGGCGAGCACGGCCTCGGCCGCGGGCCGGATCCGCTGGAGCGCCTCCTGGACCGACTCGGACGCCTGCTCGATCGACGGACCCCGGCCGACCGGCTGGTTCCCCCTGGCGGCCCGGCTCACGCCGTCATCGGCATCGGTTTCGAAAAGAATGGCGTCGCCGCCGCCGACCGGCATGCTGACCCACTGCGTCATGGCCTCGGTACCCCTTCGGACCCGCGATCGCTTCGTGCCGGTCAGTCAATCACAACGGCCGGGGCGGGGAGGGCGGAATCGCGGAATCCGGTGCCTGGCATCGCCCCGCGCGTGCGCTCACGACAGTGCTCTCACTCCGGACCATTCGCGAGAAGGGCTTGCGCTTGGTGACTCGCGAGGTCACCCGATCGGACGCGGGGCTCGGAGGTGAAGATCGCCGGGTCCCGGACGTTAGGGAGTCGAGGAGCTCATTGCCTCCCCGCCCGTCACCCGGGCGGGTGGGCCAGTTCCGCGAGTGAGGAGTTCGCCGGTGATGAGTTGTGCCGGTGGTGAGCCTGGAGAATTCCCGTGCCACGGGTCTCCGGGGGTCTGGTCGTGCCGTCCGTCCGCCCTGTGCGGCGGCAAGAGCGACCGGACGAGGGTCCGCGAAGCGTTCGATGCGTTCATTGACGAGGCCTATGACGCAGCACTGGCTGCTGCGAAGAGGTTCACGGAAGAGGACACGGCACTCGCGCAGGACCTGGTTCAGGACGCGTTCGTCAAGATGTGGTCGATCGTCCTGACCGGGACCGCGGAAGTGACGTGGAGCATCGGGTTCGCGGTGACGGTGGTCAGGAATCTGTTTCTCGACCATCGGCGGCGCCAGGTTCGGGAGCGCAAGCTGATCGCCCGGGCGGCGCGGCCGGAGGCCGCGATGCTGGATCCGGACCAGCGGACTATCGATCGTGCTGTGGTGCTGGAGTTTCTCCGGCGCCTCCCCGACCGGCACCGGGAGATTTTCTTCCTGAGCGAGGTCGGCGGCTTCAAGGCGGCGGAAGTCGCCGAATTGCTGAAGCTGGCTCCGGGCACGGTCAGCAATTACCTGTCGAGCGCCAGGAAGCAGTTGCGGATGCTGGCATCCGGCCTGGCATGAAGGAAGAGAAGGGGTGATGCTGTGGGCGTAGGCTTCGGCTACGACCACGTTGACGCCCCGGCTCGGCAAGATCAGCTGGCAAAGAACGCGCACCTGCGCAGCATTCGCGCCGCACTGGATTCAGCGGATTCGAATGCCGCGCAGGTGCGCGGCGCCGGCGGGACGGCCTTCCCGGGCGATCCCGCCGGCGCTTGCTCGCTTGATCAAGGCAGATGGCCTTACGCCGAACTGGCCTGCTCCTTGCGGGAGGCCGGCAGAGGACGAGGCGATGCGGCCCGCCGAGTCGCGGAGTTGCTGGAACTGTTGGAACTACCCGAGGACGCGGCCGTGTGGTGGCACCGTGCTGCCGAGTCCGGAGACCGGGACGCGGCGATGTATGTCGCTGCTCTCGACGCTTCCTAACTCGCTGATCGGGTCCGCGTAGCGGACAGCGCAAGGCTCCTCGTGTCCGAGAAACGGAACTGCCTATGCCGGGTGTACGGCGGTTCCTCGCCAGGAAAGGAAAAAATGATAGCCCGTTCGGAATCAGTAGTGCTGCTGCTGCGGGTATCAGCAGCATTGGCACTGTTGACGGTTGCTGTGACGAGGGCGGGGGGCCTCGCCTCGGTATTCCGGCGGATCGCCGTCGACATATCGTGTTGATGTCGTCGGCATGACAGGTGCGGCCCCCGGGAGTCGGAGACTCCGGGGGGCCGCATCCGCCGCACAGGTCTGGCTGAAATGAGATCGGCGGTTCCCCATTCGTTCGGTAGCTGTCAAAGGCACCGACCCCGGAGGAGTCCCGACTATGCCGACCGAGCGCCGTATCGCAGAGGAGAGGGACGGCCGGCCGACGCACAACTGGGCGAGCACGGTCGACGGCTGGGTACGTGATCCGGCGATCCGGCGGCACGCATTGCTCGCCCTTGCGATGGCGCTGGTGACGGCTCTGGTCGCGGTCGGCATCATTACTGGCGTGGCAGGCCAGTTCGCCGCCGTGCTCCTGCGCCATCATCTTGTTCTCTGGCTGGGCGGCGCTGGTGTTGGCGGCGCTGGGTGGTGGATCCGCCGTACTCGCCGGGCCAGGTGAGCGCTGGTTCAGTTCCGGTTCGGGCGGGAATTCCGGTCGAAACGATGAAGCAGGACGCCGAATCCGAAGGTGACGACTACCGGTGTGGCGTAAAGGACGAGCGGCAGAACCGCGTAAACGTCCAGGTATCCGAGCAACCGCGCCACGACCGGTACCACGACAAGCGGCGCAAGAAGGACCAAAGCGGCACGACGCCCGCTTCGGGTGCGGAGGCGGCAAGCGGCGAAGACACCGACCACGAGCACCACCAGTTGCACCAATTGGGCGAGCGGCAGATGCATTCCGCGAGCGGTTGTCGTGAGCGCAAGCAGCACAACGACCGTGCCGACGAGGATGGACAGTCGCAAGCGGCCCAGTAAAGCCAAGCCATGGCGCGGCCCCGGGGACGCAGTCATCGCGAGGGCCGCGAAAACGCTGAGCAGCACCCAGCCCGCAGTCACGTCCACCGACCAATGCCGGGCCGGGTCGAGGATTGTGACAGTGATCAAGGCGGCATTAGCCACCCACGCGAGGATCACCGAGGCGCGACGCATGCCCCACACGCCGAGCGCGACGGCGGCCAGCCAAGCCGACCACACCGGGACGTCGGCGAGCGCTCCCAGCCACATCCGCAGCGGCCACCCGTCCAGCCGGGCCACGCTCCGGATCTCGCGCACGGTGGAGGCGGCTCCGGTCAGCAACAGCACCGGTGCCAGCAGGCTGACTATCGCCAACGTGTCCCGCCGGGAGTGTCCGCGCAAAGCATGTCGCCAGTGGACCTGGACGGCGCCCCAGACGAGGTCAACCGTTTCGGCAACCCCTGGCGTGCTTCGGTTTTCGGCACCGTCGAGCAGTACTCCCAGCATTTCTTCGCCGTGCGCGGCTCGGTGCGCGCGCGGGTACAAAGCCAGCAGGCACCGGTAGCGTCGCTCCAAGTCGCTCACGCCAGTCCTCCTGCGCTGCGGAGCTGAAGCCGTTGTTCGGCAGCAGTCGTGTGACGTTGCCGTCGCTGGACTTCCGCGGCCAGCCGCGCGGCGCCCGGTTCGGTCAGGCGGTAGTAGCGGCGCAGCCTGCTGTCCACGACTTCCTCGCGATCCACTTCCACCCAGCCCTCCGCGTGAAGCCGGTCCAGTGCGGCGTACAACGTGCCAGCCCGCAGCTTGACCTGGCCGTCGGAGATCGTTTCGACATCGCGCAGCACGCCGTAGCCATGCTGCGGCTGGGCGGCTAGCGCGGTGAGGACCAGGAAGGTCGGCTCGCGCAGGGCTGAGTCGCTCATGACGCGAGCATATACCGATGATCTGCATATGGCGAGCAGGTCAGGCGAACAGTGTTCGGCGAACGAACGCTCCGGGATAAGGTGCACCCGTGGACCCCAAGGAACGGCGCGCGGCACGGCATCAGCCACCGAAACCCGGAACCAGCACGAAACCCCGGCGGCGCACGGTGCCGATCACTGTCGAGCAGGTTGTCGACGCCGCGTTGGAGATCATCGCCACCGAGGGGTACGAGGCGTTGTCCATGCGCCGTGTGGCCGACGCGCTGAACACCGGTCCCGCCTCGCTTTACGCGCACGTCGTCAACAAGACCGACCTCGACGAGCTGCTCATCGCGCGGCTGTGCACGAGAATTGTCCTGCCGGAGCCGGACGCCGCGAACTGGCGTGAGCAGATCCGCGACGTGTGCGTCCAGCTGCGCGATCTCTACCTGGCCTATCCCGGGATCTCCGGTGCTGCGTTCGCGGTGGCACCCACCGACCTCGACACCGCGCGGCTCAATGAAGGGATGCTGGCGATCCTTCTGAACGGGGGCGTCCCAGCGCAGGCCGCGGCGTGGGGCGTGGATTCCCTGCTGCTCTACGTGGCCGCCTACTGCCTCGAGACCTCGATCGTGCGCCGGCGGGTGGCGGAGAAGGACGCCGTGTGGGTCGTCGGACGGGACGAGATGCAGCGGCGGCTCGCTTCGCTGCCCGCGGAGGATTTTCCTTACACCGCAAGCCATGCCGTCGAGTTGACGGCGGGTGAGGGCCATGACCGGTTCGACTTCACGCTCGAAGTGATGATCGACGGTTTGGCGCGTCGCTAGGCGATTGGTCGCGGGCCGGGTTTGTCGTCCGTGAAGACATCCCTGGGTTTTGTTTGTCAAGCGG